>JAPPIE010000384.1 GCA_028874765.1 Gemmatimonadota bacterium | reverse complement strand
GGATAATCGTCAAAGTCTCGTGCGAGATCATCGCTGATCACTTCGGACGCGTACAGAGGTGTATCGACTTCGACCAATTTGCCGTCGCCCCGCAGAATTTGGTTGGGGGTGTGCATTTTAACACGCGCTGGATATTTGGCGCGCAATTCAGCGGTTTGCTTTTCGCGCAGGGCTTCTACTTCGTCGAAGTCAAATCCATCCAGTACTGCTTCCCGCAATGCTTTTAAGTCGGCATTATCGGGATCGTGTTTTAGCAAATTGCGTTGTTCGTCGGGATCGGTTTCCATGTCGAAGGCGAGATCGTCACAATCTCGAAATGCGATATACTTGTACTGTCTGGAGCGAATCATACGAAACTCTGTGCCTTTGCCCCAGCGGGGATTTGGCGATTCGGTAATCACGCCTGCGCGGTTATCGAGCGCGGCACTCGTTTTTCCTTTTAGTACATCCGTCAAATCCACACCATCTACTCCATCCGGACAATTTAGACCCGCCAATCCGCAAAGCGTGGGGAAGAGGTCGGCGAGGCTTACGGGTGTGCGTATTTCTCGTGCGTTCAGGCTACCGTTGCGGTGTTCGGGAAGCGAAAAGATAAAAGGCACGTGAGCGGCGGCTTCGTGCCAGGTATTTTTCCACCATATCCCGTGTTCGCCCACCAGTTCTCCGTGATCTGATGTATATACAATGACTGTGTTATCCAAAAATCCATCGCGGTCGAGTAAGGCGAGAAAATCGCCCAAAATTTCGTCCAAAAAATCGACTGCTGCAAAATAAGCTGCGCGCGCTTTTAGCATTTCATCTTCGGCTATCTCTTCAGTCCGAAACCCCTTGATTGCGCCCACTGTCATCGGATGGTCGGCACTATCGCCTGCGCGGCGCACCCAGGGTGGCGTCACCCCTTTGGGATAATAGCGGTCGAAGAACCTCTTTGGCGCAGTCAACGGGAAGTGCGGGCGGCTAAATGACGTATAGACCAACCAGGGCTTGTCGGGATTGGCATGGCGATGTTCGCGCAGCCACGCAAGTGATTCGCGCGCGATCATATTTTCTTGTAAGAGTGATTCGGGCACTTCGCTGATTCCCGCATCGACTGTGCGCGTTCGCAAACCATCTCCTGTTTTGTTTAATGGGTCGGGCTGGTGAGAACAGGGACCACCAAAATCGCCATAGGGCCGCGCGCCAAATCCGGCGTGTTGTAAAGATCCACCCAAATGCGTTTTGCCCACGACCGCTGTTTCATACCCATTGGCCCGAAAATGACTGCCAAATGTGGGCAAATCGGGATCCAAAATCGACCCATTGGACCACGCGCCACACCGATGGGCGTGCCGCCCTGTAAGCATTGAAATACGGCTTGGTGTACACAGAGGCATCTGACAATAGGCCGCGTCGAAATTGACGCCTTGTGCAATCAAACCGTCCAATGTGGGCGTGTGACAGGGTTCACCACCCCGCTCACGGCTGCGCGCCGATAAAAAGCGAAAACTGTGTTCGTCACTGTGCAAAATCAGGATATTTGGACGTTCAGGCATAAATCCTCCTTGATTAATCAGTTGTGGAATCGAATTAAACTAATGTCAAATGTGTAGCGTGTAAAGCAGTTCAGGCAACGCTTTGGGACTTTCTTTGTTGTACAATCAAGCCCGCGATGATCAACGTCAGCCCGACATAAGTGGAAGGAAATATATCTTCTCCCACCAAAAAGTGGATAAAGACGAGAGATAAGAATGGGGATAAAAAAATTAAATTCCCGATTCGCGCGGTGTGAGTAGTCAGCTTCATCGCCGATAACCACAGGACAAATGTGATGCCCATTTCAAATAATCCGACGTAAATAGCGCCGAATAATCCCTGTATATTGATCTGAATATCTGAAAATACGATGCAGATTGTTAGCACAAAGGGCAATGCAAAAACAAAATTCAAAAACATTCCCACAACAGGGTCTCGCGTATCCCGTGTATTGAAAATCCAGTACAGTGCCCATAAAAAGCTGCTGAAAAGGGCCAGTCCCACTCCCAGAGGATTGGAAAATCGAAATCCCGTTATATTGCCCCGAGTAGAAATCACAAATACTCCCGCATAACTCACCACCCCGCCAATCACATCCCACAGGGTCAATTTCTGTTTCAAAAGGGGAATGGATAATAGTGCCAGTGCTATTGCCCAGGTGTAATTCAGAGGTTGCGCTTCCTGCGCGGGTAGCAGGTCATAAGCGCGCAGCAACACCAGATAGTAGGCACACGGATTGAGCAACCCCAATCCGAGGGATTGCAAATACTGCCGTCGTGTACACAAAAAAATCGCCGACCATTTGCCCTGAGCCACTATAATTATGCCCAGAACAATGGACGACGCAAGTACAGCGTAGAACAAAAGTTGGATAGGATCTAAAACGCGCAGAGATAACTTAAATGCCGTGGCCGCTGTTGACCACAGAAAGACGGCAGAAATTGCGTAGATATATGCCTGTTTTTGGGGGGGCATAAGACGCAAGGGGGAGCTTACGTCATCTTGCGTCTTACGTCTCACGTCTTATTTCACCCTTCTTGTTGCCTTTGTCTGCGAAGAAATGTGGGGTATTGCAGATCGTTTAGGGATATGGTGTCGATTTTGGATTTTTCCGCGGGTTTTTCCTCGAATGTTTTCTCGGGTTTTTTCTCGGTTTTTTTCTCGGGTTTTTCCGCGACTTTTTCCACGACTTCTGCCTCTGTATCTGTAGGCTCAGTATTCTCAGATTCAATTTTGCGTATAAAGGCGGGGATATCTGTGCTAACAGGAGGTTCAGGCGTGAATTTCGAGTAAGAAATGTTCGCATTTGGCTTCGGCGGTGAACCAGTATTAAAGCCCGTAGCAATAACTGTGACGCGCATTTCGTCCCCGAGGTTATCATCGAGCACCGTGCCCCATATAATATTGGCTTCGTGGCCCACGGCATCGGTAATGAGATTCACTGCTTTATCCATTTCAAACAGCTTCAGTTCACTGCTGGCCGAAATATTCACCAGCACTCCCTGAGCACCTGCAACAGATACATTGTCGAGCAATGGGCTATTCAATGCTTTTTCAGCTGCTGTAATTGCCCGATCTTCGCCCGAAGCCTCGGCTGTACCCATCAGCGCATCACCACCGGCTTGCATTACCGTACGCACGTCATTAAAGTCGAGATTCACCTCGCCGGGTATGGTGATCAAATCGGAAATGCCTCGCGTGGCCTGCAACAAAATATCATCGGCGATGAGAAATGCCTCTGTCAGTGTTGTATCTTCTGAACTGATTTCTAAAAGCCGCTGATTGGGAATAATAATCACTGTATCAGAAGATCTTTTCAAGGAATCAATACCCGCTTGAGCATTGCGCATGCGCGGCATGCCTTCCATTCTAAAAGGCAGACTCACAATGCCCACAGTGAGCGCGCCTGCTTCGCGAGCAATTTCGGCGACGGTGGGCGCAGCACCCGTGCCCGTGCCGCCTCCCATACCAGCGGTCACAAAAACCATATCGGATCCGGCCAATGCTTCGCCGACCTCGTCGCGATTTTCTTCAATGGCCTCTGCGCCAATTTCAGGATTGGCACCCGCGCCCAACCCTTTTGTCACATCGCGCCCAATTTGAATGCAATGAGGCGCCTGTGAAAGTTCGAGATCTTGTTCGTCGGTGTTTATGGCAATAAACTCAACGCCCTGCAACCCCGACTCAATCATGCGATTGATTGCATTGCCACCTGACCCTCCGACGCCTACGACTCGGATTTTGGCCTGGCTATCGGCGTCAACAATCGAAAAAGTAACCATGAGAACCCCCTCTTTGAACAACGGGTAGAAAATGATAGGCTATTAACTGTCAGTTCGTCCAACCCCCCAACTGGGGGAGTGTGGGGTTGGGCGCAGAGCACAACATTAGTAAAGATGAAATTTTTTAGAAAAAATTTTGAACCCAATTTTTCATACGACCAAAAATTGAATCAAAAAAATCGCCATCATCGAATATAAAATCGCGATTTTGGTGAAACAGACCAAATTGCACCAGTCCAACAGCGGTGGCATAGAGCGGTTCGCTCACGGCATTGGCTCGCCCCGTTATCCCTCGGGGTTTGCCAATAGTCACGGGCAAGTCAAAAATTTCTTTGGCCAGTTCAGCACAACCCTGGAGCATTGAACCTCCACCTGTGAGCACGATGCCCGCCCCCAGCAGGTCGGCATACTCGGTGCGGCGAATCTCCTGATTTATATGTCCAAAGATTTCTTCCATACGCGCCTCAATAATCGCGGCCATTTTCGCCCGAGAGACCTCGCGAGAAGGTCGTCCAGCAACACCCAGCACATCGACCATATCGTTGGGCCTGACCAGTGACTGTAATGCACAGCCGCTTTCTCGCTTCATGGCTTCGGCTTGTTTCCAGGGCGTTCGCAAACCAATAGCCATATCGTTTGTCACATTTGTTCCCCCCAATCCCACAACGGCTGTATGACGGATAGCACCGTCGTAGAACACCGCGAGGTCGGTCGTGCCACCCCCTACATCGACCAATGCTACGCCCATTTCCTCTTCGTCAGGCGTCAATACCGCGTAGCTCGAAGCAATGGGCTCAAGTACCAGATCCACCACTTCTACACCTGCGCGTCGGATACTTTTGCAGATATTCTGTGCTGAAGTCACAGCGCCGGTTACGATGTGTACATCGACTTCGAGTCTCACGCCCGACATGCCAATGGGATCTTTAATACCGGGCTGATCGTCAACGACAAAAGATTGTGGCAGCACGTGCACAATTTCCCTGTCCATGGGAATAGATACCGCTTTGGCCGCTTCAATTGCGCGTTCTTCATCATTGGCCGTAATTTCGTTGTCCGGTCCCGACACGGCCACAACCGCCCGCGTATTCACGCTGCGAATATGATCGCCGGCAATGCCCGCATAAACAGCACTGATGTGCGTCCCCGACATTTCCTGAGCATCTTCTATAGCTGTGCGGATAGATTGCACGGTCTTTTCCACATTGATCACCACACCGCGCTTGAGGCCCTGAGAGGGGCTACTACCCAATCCCGTGATTTTGAGCGTGCCATCATCATCTACTTCAGCTACAACAACACAGATCTTGGTGGAGCCAATATCGAGTCCAACAATCCGATCCATCGTGTGGGTCCCTTTCACTAATGAACTACTACCGCCTTCCCACGATTACTTGATCCCGATAGCGCAGGTCAATATACGCGAGATCTGTGCCAAGTCCAGATGAGGTCTGGGTGTAGGCCCGGAAATTCCGAATCTGCTTTTCGGGGTTTTCAAAACGCATTTTGAGGGCCAGATCATCGGCCACCAGATAAACCGTAGCAGAATGGGGATTATCTGTGCAAATTTCTGATATTTCGCGCCAAAATGCCGGCGTGTGGATTTGCAATTCCGTCACAAATTCCGCCAGAGCAATTGCCCAGGAGCCATCCTTATCCCTTTGCAAATCAACACCTGTCAGAATGGGCAAATCCACCTGCGCAGCAGGTGGCAGGAGAAAAATTTTGCCAGACTCATCCAGCCCCATCAAACCATTGGGCGTGTTCAACAGCCCAACAGGGTGGCGTTCCTCGATGCTAATGACCAGTGTTGCCGGTGGTTCTCTATGTAGCAACACTTTTTTAACCACGGGGTGTTGTGCCACGCGTTCCGTTGCAGATGTTATATCACATGCAAAAAGATTTGTGCCTACCTGCAATTGTGAAAGAGTCACGACCTCAGCTTCAGACATCATGGAGTTGCCGTGGACTCGGATATGTGTCATGAGAAAGAAATCTGAATCTGCCAGAGATGAATAGGCATTTTGGATACCCACAACCAGCAGACTCATCAGCGTCATAACAATTACCCAGCGCGCGAGCTTTCGCGGGCTCTTCTGCGGTTTAGGGGTTGTGTCCAGGGTCATGTTCACCGCGTCCGGTATATTTTTAGACCTGTGAGATATGTAGATTGGTTTATATCCCGACATAAAACCCTCCTGGAAAAAGTTCATTATTCACCTAATATTCCTACTTCTGTCTCCAATTCAATTTTGTGAACCTGAAAAACGCGCTTTTGAACCCGTGCGATCAGCGCGAGCACATCTTCGGTGGAATGCCCGCCGAGGTTGACCATAAAATTGGCGTGTACATCCGAAACTTTCACTGCCCCTATCGCCATCCCTTTGCATCCGGCACTGTCGATGAGAGCTCCCGCAGAATGCCCTGGTGGGTTCTTAAAAATACACCCCGAACTGCGGTTTGACAGCGGTTGCGTGCTCTTGCGCTCTGATAGCATGCGATCCATCTCAGCGGCAATGGTTTTGGGATCACCTTCTGCAAGTCGAAATCCAGCTTCGACAATGAGCAGATCATCGGGCAAATCAGTGTGTCGATATCCAAAAGAGATGTCGGATTGCTCGAGGTAAATTTCTCGACTCGTTCTGAGATCAATACCGCGCAGCCAGTTTACACAATCCATCGTTTCCCCGCCCCAGGCACCGGCATTGCCCCATATTGCGCCGCCGATGGTACCGGGAATTCCGCATCCGAATTCCAATCCCGTTTTGCCTGCCCGCTGGCATTGCCGAGATACCACCTGCGTGCTCGCCCCCGCCTGTATGACGCCTTCGTCATCTCCAATCTCAATGCGTCGCGCGCCCGTTGTAAGTGAAATGACCAGACCGCGGAATCCGCTGTCGCGCACGAGCGTATTTGTTCCTCCGCCCAGCGGAAAAATTGGAAGCCCGGCGTCTTTGATCAGGGGGACAGCAATGGCCAGATCACCGAGATCGGCTGGTGAAAAAAAGAGGTCCGCTGCGCCGCCCAACCCAAATGTTGTATGTTTGGCGAGGGGTTCATCGCGCTTGAGCTTGCCCCGGCATTGGCTTTGAATCTCTCTCGCGAGCAAATCGCGTCGTGCATCGTACATTGCCTTATATTTCTCTAAGGATTTGGTAAATATCGCGGGCAACTGTTTCAATATCTCCAGCGCCCATAACCAGGAGCAGGTCGTCGGCGTGCAATTCGTTTAACAATGCCGATTTTAGATCATTTAACGCAGGTGCGTAATTTGCGCCGGGAATCTGATCGGCAAGCCACTTTCCATCAACACCCGCAATGGGTTCTTCTCGCGCGGGGTAAATATCGGTGATCCACACGCGATCGGCCCGTTGTAGCACTTGGGCAAAATCTCGCGCAAAATCTCGCGTGCGGGTGTACAAATGCGGTTGAAAAGCGACCACAAGGCGGCCAGACCATCCCGCCCGCGCAGCCTGAATTGTAGCGGCAATTTCTGTGGGGTGATGAGCGTAATCATCAATCACCGCGATCCCCTGTGCTTTGCCGAGTATTTCAAACCGACGATGAACACCTCGAAATGCTTCCATACCACTGCAAATTTCTTCCCAATTGAGGCCGATATACACGCCAACTCCAAGTGCTGATAGGCCATTAGTCACATTGTGTTTGCCCGGCACTTGAAGGCGCGTGCGCCCCAACCGCTTATTTTTTTCTAATACGTCAAAGGCCACCCCAAAACCATCTTGTTCAATATTCGTTGCGCGAAGATCGCCGCCTGTCAAGCCATAGGTTATTTTTTCATATCGCCCATCGAGATTGAGCAGGCGTATCTCGGGGGAGTCGGCACACAATACAGCACAGCCATCGTCGGGCAGGGTATTGACAAATTGTTCAAAAGTCGCGCGAATGTCATTCATATCTTCATAGCAGTCGAGGTGATCGGCTTCCAGTGCTGTCACCACGGCAATTTTGGGTTTTAATGTCAAAAAAGAGCGATCGTATTCGTCGGCTTCTACCACCCAAAGCGCGCCATTACCAATGTGCAACGCGGTCTCCCAGCCGCAAATCACACCCCCTACAAGAGTTGTGGGATCCTGGTTTGCAGTGCTGAGCATGGTCGAGATCATTGCCGTTGTGGTGGTCTTGCCATGCGTGCCCGCCACGCATATCGCGGGATGTGGATTCACGAGTTGACCGAGTAATTCTGCACGGCGCAACAGAGGGATGCCGTTTTCTCGCGCCGCTTTTCTTTCGGGATTCTCAGAATCCGTCGCCGATGTATAAACGACGCAGTCGGCTCCAGCGATGGCACTGCGCGCATGTCCAATGCGCACGGGAATACCGAGTTGTTCCAAACGCCGGATGATCGGCGAGTCCTGCCGGTCAGAACCCGAAATGAGGCATCCTCGTGCGGCGAGCAATTCGGCCAACGCACTCATGCTTATGCCGCCAATGCCTATAAAATGCACCCGGGTTCCAGCGTCGAATGAGACCATTTTGAAATCGTTCAACGTCGGGGAGTGATGAGGTGATGTCGTCTGTACATCGCGTGCCGGGGACTGGTTTGCGATGCAGCAGGTGAGTGACGGGTTTTGTTTCGAGTCCTTGCCCGTCCAATGCCAATGAGCACACCTGTCGCGGAGAGTGTAAACATCAAGGATGAACCACCATAGCTGATAAAGGGAAGGGGAAGTCCCGTGACAGGCAGCAACCCGGTAGCTACACCCATATTGATCAGAGCATAAATCAGAATCGTAATGGTAATGCCAGAAGCAAATAAAAAACCAAAGGTGTCGGGGGCTGTGCGAGCAATGCGAAGTCCGCACCGACCAAAAATTAAAAATAAAATTAAAACGAGCAGGGTGCCCCACAAACCGAGTTCTTCACCAACAATGCTAAATACAAAATCGGTATGGGGCTCAGGCAAAAAGAAATATTTTTGCTGGCCCTGTCCCAAGCCCGTGCCCCAAAATCCACCACTGCCCAGGGCGAGAAGGGACTGCGCAATCTGATATCCCGTATTTTGCGCATCGTCGCCGGGAAATATAAACGTCATTACGCGCTCGCGGCGATATCCAAAAACAAAAACAATTACATACAGAATAGGCAAAAGACCTGCGAATGTCGCTATGAGGTGTCGCAACCGCACCCCGCCCAGATAGAGCATCAATGCACAGGTCAGCCCAATCGCCATTGCCGTACCCAAATCGGGTTGCATCAAAATCATCACCATTGCTGTGCCGATGATCACGACATGCGGTAAAAAGCCCGATTTGAAATTTTCAATTACATCCTGGCGGCGCGTCAGGGAATCGGCCAGGTAAAGCACCAGCACCACGCGCATCATGTCGGCGGGTTGAAATTGCCCACCCGGCAATGGTATCCAGCGATATGCACCTCGCACCCCACCGATGCCAAATAGCTTGAGGATGAGCAACACGAGTAAAAAAGCAAAAGCTACGGCCAGCATCAAGCGCGCCTTTTTGCGCCAGACGCGATAGTCTATGTGAATCAGCAGAACCATCACAACCAAACTGATGGCCATGCGGATGGCCCAGCGGTTGAGAAAAAAATTGCTGTTGTCAAATTGTAGTTGTGCCAATCCAGAACTGGCACTATACACGATTACTGTACCAAAGCCCACCAGCATAACCACAATGAGCAGCAACAGAATCCAGGTTCGATCATCTCTTTGTTCGTTTGTCAGTGTCATAAAAAAGGTAAGAGATAAGGGATGAGCAGACCACCCCATCCTCGTGCCTTAATTACATTTCAAATCCCAGTGCTGTAACTATTCTTTCCATTGCAATGCCGCGTGATCCCTTGATGAGCATCAAGTCTCCAGGCTTCAAATAAGTCTGCAATGCGCTGGTTAACGCATCCCGGTCTGCATAAGCCCACGCCTGATCTATACCTGCTTCGCGCCCCCCGTCAACGACCACCTCCGCCAGGTCGCCCAGCGCGAAGAGTGCGTCAATTTGCCGATTGCCCGCTTCGCGCCCCAATGCCCGATGTGCGTCGTGGGTCATTGCTCCTAATTCGCGCATATCCCCCACTACTGCGATTCTCCGACCATCCACTTCGATTTGCGATAAGGTCTCAAGCGCCGCCCCCATCGATGCGGGATTGGCGTTGTAAGTGTCGTTGATCAGGCGAATCCCATTGTGTTCCAGCACCTGACTTCTCAATTCGGTCAATGTGAAATTTTCAAGTGCTTTTGCCGCATCTTGTAGGGGCACATTGAGTGCCCAACCTGCCGTTGCGGCCATCAGCGCGTTATACACATTGTGCTTGCCCGGAATTGACAGGTGAAAATAATGGCCCTGTAGAGAGAAATGACCAAAACCCTTCTGATCTAGTTTGAGTCCCTCCCCACGAAATTGACATATCTGTTCGATGCCAATGCCCAGGAGTCTCCCCTTAACTTTTACTATCTCCTTGGACAAAAACAGGTCATCGAGATTCAAGATAGTCATAGAAGACTCGTCTAGATATTCCAGAAGTTCCCCTTTGGCTTTTGCCACACCCTCTACAGAGCCGAAAAACTCGAGATGTGCTGGTCCGATATTGGTTATCATGCCGATGGTCGGTTGCGCAATTTTGCACAGATAGTGCATGCCATCGCGTTCGCTAATGCCCATTTCAATAACTGCGACATCGCAATGTGCCGACAGGTTGAATAAGGTGAGCGGTACCCCCAGTCTGCTATTGAGATTTCCCTTTGTGGCCAAAACCCGATACCGCGTGCTCAAAACAGCAGCGAGCATATCTTTAGTTGTGGTTTTGCCACTGCTACCCGTAATACCAATAACGGGAATGTCGAAACGCCTGCGATAAGATCGCGCCAGATCGCCCAGAGCCAAATCGGGGGCATCGACAGCGACCAACAGTTCTGATTGCTGCGATTCCCGAGCACCAGATCTTGTGACTACCGCAGCACAGGCTCCTCTGGCAAATGCAGCGTCCAAAAATTGGTGGCCATCGACCTTTTCGCCGGGCAATGCAAAGAAAATTTCGCCCGGTTTGAGCGTCCTTGTATCAATACTGACCCCTGTTGGCACAATAGCGGAAGGATCATTCTTTCCAATCCAATGACCATGGGTCGATTCAATTACATCTGATAGTGTTACCCCTTCCATATAACCCATCACCCCACTTTGCACTCGAGTATTTCCCGTGCAACTTCCCGATCGTCAAAAGGGGCTTTAATCCCATTGGTTTCCTGATAATTTTCGTGCCCCTTACCCGCAATGAGCACGAGGTCGCCTGCCCGCGCTTTTGCAATGGCTTTTTCAATTGCCCGCCGGCGATTGGGTTCAACGATGTGCGGAGCATCGCCCAGACCGGGCAAAATATCGGCAATAATGGCATCGGGGTCTTCGGTGCGAGGATTGTCTGATGTCACCACAGATAGATCGGCCAACTTTGCAGACAGACCGCCCATCACAGGGCGCTTGCCCTTATCGCGATCCCCTCCGCAACCAAATACGCAAATCAATTGTCCTCGGGCAAATGCACGCGCGGTTTGCAGCACATTTTTCAGCCCATCTGGCGCGTGTGCATAATCGACAAATACCCCAAAATTTTGTCCGCAATCAATGCCTTCAAAACGACCTGGAATTCGAATTTCGCGCAAAGCCTCTGCGATGATGTCAGGTTCGATCTCCAACGCGAGGCCAGCAGTGACAGCTGCAGTGGCATTGTACAATTGAAAGTCACCTTGAAGTGCCAGTTCCAGATCTATTTTTCCTCGCGGTGTTTGCAAGCAAAGTCGCGTACCACCCTGCGAAGTGCTGCCCTCTAAAATGCGTACTGTCGCATCTTCTAATCGTCCATAGCTCAACAAGTGTGCCGAACATTTTTGCATCAATATTTTCGATGCGGCGTCGTCTGTATTGACGACTGCATAAGCATCCGATCTGAGATTGTCAAAGAGCCGTGCCTTGGCAGCCAAATAGGCGCCAGGTGTATTGTGATAATCCAGATGATCACGCGTCAGGTTGGTAAATACCGCAACTTCGTAATCAATGCCCAACACGCGGTTTTGCGCCAGCCCGTGTGAGGTCACTTCCATCACGGCTGACCGGCAACTCGCATCGACCATAGCGCGAAACATGCGGTGTAAGTCGTGAGCCTGCGGCGTAGAATTATGCGATATTTCGCGTGTTATGCCGAGGTCGTGCTCAATAGTTCCAATCAAACCCGGTGCCAAACCAGCCGCATTGAGCACAGCGCGAATGAGATAAACAGTCGAGGTTTTGCCATTGGTGCCCGTAACACCAATCATTTTCAACTGCTTACTCGGCTTGTTGTAAAAGCGATGGGCAATGTGTGCAAGTGCGCGGTGCGTGTCGGTCGTTTGAACAAAAGCCGTATCTCCTACATCGACATCGCGTTCGGCAACAATGGCTCGAGCACCAGCCTGAACCGCCTGAAAAATAAACGGATGTCGATCAGGAAGGCTCCCATCGCTGCTGAGTGCGACAAATAGATCGCCTTCTTTGACGCGTCCAGAATGGGTTGCAATACCCCTGATATTGGGATTATTTTCGCGCGTCCTCACGACATCTGGCACGTCAGATAGCAGTTCTCTCAGGCGCATATCTCAGCTTTCTCGTTTACATTCGACCGTACATAATGTTCCCGGTTTTACGGGTGCACCCGGTTCGGGCGACTGTGCGATCACCCGCCCACTACCCGAAATTTTGATCTGAAACCCCATCTGTGTCAATTGTGCAACCGCCTGCCGCACGGGTGCTCCGCGCACATCGGGCATGTAAAGCGAGTCTGAACCTTTGGCCTCTGTGCGGTAATCGGGAGTGGCAATAGGCGCAGAACCTAAAAACAACGAGACATTATTTTCTTCAATGTCGATATGCTGTCCAACAACGCGGTCTCCTTCGCCCACAATTTGATAGGTCATTCCCAGACGTTTCAGAGCATCTGTGGCAGCTTTCCGCGAAAGACCCACCAGATGAATGTCGGCGCGTGGAGACGGAGGCGGCTGTTCATCGAGCAGGGGGGCGCTGTGGCGCAGAGGAGCTTGCCGCAGACTCAAAATTCGCTGTACAATACGTTTAAAAACAGGCGCGGCAACCAGACTCGCCCAGTGGATCTTGTTAGGACTATCTATGGCTACCAAACACAACAGTTCGGGGCGTTCGACGGGCAAAAAACCCACAAAAGACGGAATGTAGCGATTGGGATCGTATCCGGGTTGTCCTTCTTTCACTTGCTGCGCTGTTCCGGTTTTTCCCGCAACACGGAAACCGGGTATGCGCGCATTTTTACCGGTACCATGACTGACAACGCCCTCGAGGAAACTGGTAAGAGTACGCGCTGTTTCGGGCGATATCACCCGTCGAATAGGTCTGCGCGATCCTTCTTCCGTTGTGGAATCCTTACGAGACGCTCTTAAGAAAATACGCGGCGTCATCAATCGCCCTCCATTGGCAATCGCGCTATAAGCAGCAGCGACCTGAAGGGCGGTCACGGCAATCTCTTGCCCAATGGAAAGGGTTTCCAATGATCGTGCTGACCATTTATCTGGATGGCGAAGTTGACCGCTGACTTCGCCCGGCAAATCCACACCTGTTTTTGCGCCAAAGCCAAATAAGCGCATCTGGCGATATAAGGGACCTTTTTCCACTTTACGCGCGATTTTAGCCGTACCAATATTGCTCGATTCTTCCATTACTTCTCGCACGGTCAGCCAGCCTTCGGGATGTGAGTCTCGAAGTATTTTGCCGCCAGCGATACGCATTCTGCCATTTTCACAGAAAATTTTATCTTCTGGCTCAACCAAACCGGCTTCGAGCGCGGCGGCAAATGCTACAACCTTAAAGGTAGATCCCGGCTCGAACTGATCGGTTGCCGCCCGATTGCGCCGTATCCAGAGTTCTGATTTTGAAAAATCATTTGGATCGTAAAAAGGCGCGTTTGCCAGTGCTAAAATTTCACCCGTATGGGGTTCCATCACAATGGCAATGCCGCTTTTAGCATCGAATTTCTGCATGCCTTTTAGCAACTCTTCTTCTGCAATGGCCTGATAATCGGCATCGATGGTGAGGGTGATATCATCGCCATTTTTAGGCATCTGCCGAACTGCACCGAGTGTGCTGAGCATTTGACCTCTCGCGTCAACGCGTGCGGATAACTCGCCTGGTTCACCTCTCAAGATTGGATCAAAAGCGCGTTCAATGCCTTCAATTCCCAGGCCATCGGTATCGGTATATCCCAATACCTGACCCGCCAGAGCCCCCATGGGATAATTGCGTCGCATCTCGACAATGCGTCCGATACTTTCTGGCAATCCGGTAGGTGCATCAATGACTTGACGGGCGAGCCATACGAAGGAGCGCGATTGATCAACCTTTTTCAGGAGAGCTGCTTCATCGCGCCCAGATTGTCGAGAGAATCGAATGGCGAGCGAACGCAGGCTGTCTCTATCAGATATTTGGTTGAGAAAGAACGATTGGGATTCGAGATTTGTCGCCAGCACCCGGCCGCGTCGGTCAAAAATGCGCCCTCTCTCTGCGAGCAAAACCCGCTTCTTGACATGCTGACTGCGCGCCTGGTCAGTGTATGCCTCTACAGACCAGACCTGTAGAGAAACCAGCCGAAACGCCAAAAGTAGCGCGAATCCTATACCGAAAAGCGCGATTATTCTTAAGCGAATATTCATTACCGACTCAAGTACAAATTTTTTGGTGGATCACTTGGAAACACCATGCCCAATTTTCGAACGGCAATATCGCGAATGCGACTGCTCTGCTTCAAACTCGCTGTACGTGCCAGGAGTCGTTCTTGCTGGTGCAAGAGGTTTTTTTTCTCTGCACGCAGCCGATCAATTTCACGCCCCTGATTCAGGGTTTCCACATGTCCCCACATATAAATGAGCAATCCCGAAACGAGGAGAATAACCGATAAAAAACCAGAGCGATAAATTCCCCAGGGCGGGCGCGGTTCTGAAGTCACGACAGAGGTCCTCGATGGCACAACCAGGGCTGAGCGGAAACACCGAGGCGTTGCGCCACGCGAAGTGTTGCGCTGCGTGCCCGTGGATTTTGAGCGATTTCTGTCCGATTTGGTCGAATGGCTCGCTTTCCCGGCAAGGTCAATACGGGCAGGCGATCACAGGCACATATGGGCAGATTAACAGGCCCAATACAATCGCGCGTACCCAGTTCAAAAATCCGTTTGACAGCGCGGTGTTCCAGCGAATGGTAAGTCAAGACGCCAATGCGCCCACCGGGTTTGAGTAGATCAATAGCTGTTTGGAGCGCGTCTTCAAGATGTGTCAATTCATCGTTCACTTCAATGCGAAGCGCTTGAAATACCCGCGCAAGCGTCTTTTGCTTTCGAGGCCCATAGCTGTGCCGCGCAATTACATCGGCCAGATCATCCGTATAATTGAGAGGTCTGTTTTCACAGATTGCTCGGGCGATGCGGGCAGCAGCGCGTTCTTCACCATAAGTTTTGATGATGCGGGTCAAATCTTCCTGCGAATACGCATTGACCACCTCGTGTGCCGTGCATTTTGCATCGGGCCCCATACGCATATCGAGTGTACCGCGCTGTTGAAAACTGAATCCCCGGTCGGCATTGTCAATCTGGTGAGACGAAAGACCCAGATCGAATAAAATGCCCGTGATTGTCGCAAGGTCCTGTTCTGCCAAAATGTGTCGGAGATTCCAAAACGGTGCTTGCACTGTAGAAACCCGATCTTTGAATGGAGTCAGACGTTTTGTCGCGACTTCGATGGCTTTGGGATCGCGGTCAATGCCGATCAATTTGCCATCAGGCCCCAGATGCTTGAGCACAATTTCAGCGTGTCCACCGCCTCCCAAAGTCGCATCGACATAAATTCCATTGGGGTCAGTTATGAGATATTTTGACACATCTGGCCCCAAGATCGGAACGTGATACTCTGGAGCCTTTTGGTGCATAACTTGTTGTTTTTTATATTAGTTGTTAATTTTGTGAATATTTATTCCGAATATTTATTCCTTGTTTCGGAATATTCTCTACCGTTCCAATCCTTCAGCTATCTCTTCCATATTAACGGCATTTTGAGCTTCGTTATACTTATCGGGATCCCAAATTTCAATACAATCAACGGCGCCTGCCAGCGTTGCGCGATCTGTAATACCGACCGAATCCAGACGCTTTCGGGGGATCAATGCACGCCCCTGGCGGTCGAGTTTTACCTCAGATGCGCGTCCTGCCATTGCTCTAACTAATTGTCTTGACTGGACTTGTGAGTGTCCCATGTTGCGGAGTTGATCAATGATCCGCCGCCATCCATCGGGATCAAACGCGGCCAAACAACCATCAAACCACTGCGTGACAATAATTGAGCTTACGCCACTGGGCAGCGCGTTCCGAAATGCTGCAGGAACAATTAAGCGACCCTTGGTATCGATGGGGATATTTTCAAAGTCGCCATAAAACTCTGGACAGTTATCGGACATCTGAGAAGCCTGAGAGATCTAAATTGTTATTTTACAAAGTGATATAGAAAAAAATAAAATCCACCACAATCCACCACAATACGCCACCTGGCTTAAATTAGTAATTCGCGTTTCAAAAGTCAATTGTTTTATCTATAAAAAATAAGTTATTTATATGTATGCATTATTGTGACGTATTTTGAGGGAATTGCGGAAGGACCTCTGTGGGATTCTCTCTTTGGGACTCTGTTATGAAAAAAGTGCTTCTCTGGTGTCTCTTGCTCAGTGTGATTGGATGCGCAATCACTTCGACGCCAGAGCTATCGGATAAGAAATTTATCGAGTTGTTTGCAGATGCGATGGAACTTCACCGCCGTTATGCGCTCGCGCCTGACTCGCTGCTGGTGGAACGAAAAAAACTATTCAAACGCCAGGGCATCACACAAGCCGATATTGAGAAATTTCTCAAAGACCGTCGGGATCACCCCGAAAAATGGGATGCGCTCATTGCCCTGATTCAGCAGCGATTTGGCGAGAACGCAGAGCGTGAGATGAAGGCATTTCAAAAGACGAAAAAGAAAGATGAAAGGTAAGACATAGAACAGTGTATAGCAGGTCACAGTCCGGACCAGTTAACGTGAGAGACAGGGACTGGAGACAGGAGTCTGGATGGGCTGGTTGGAAATAAAAAATCCCCCACATTTTTGCGGGGGATTTTGTCGTTCAATCTCTGGTGTATCTAAGGAGCTTTAGTTTCCAAACCATCCGGAAATACGTCCGATATCGTTGAAGGTTACGTAAATAATCAGGAAGAGCAAAAATGCAAATCCGGCTTGCTGGAGCCAGGCTTTGTGTCGCGCAGATAAATCCCGACGAATAATGCCTTCTATCGTGAGAATGGTGAGATGGCCTCCATCGAGCATGGGAATGGGTAGCAGATTGAGTACGCCCAGATTAATGCTGAGCATGGCCATAAACCACAGCAGATAGGAGAAACCTCGCTCGGCACTTTGGCCCACCATCTGGAAAATTCCCACAGGTCCAGCCAAATTCTTGCTGGATTCTTGTCCTATGACCAGGCCTTTGACAAATCCAAAAATGGCTGTTGACAAATTGATGGTTTCTGTTGCACTGCGGCGCACGGCCTTAAAAAAGGAAATGGGATTGCGTTTGGAAGCCAAATCAATGCCAATGCGCCCCACGGTTTCGCCATTAAAAGTTTGAGAGGCGGGAATAATCTGCTTCGTCATCTCTTCACCATTGCGCTGCCAGGTCAATGAAATTTCCACGCCGGGTTGCACAGAAATCTCGCGGCTCATCTCCCACCACATCGTGACGGGGACATCATTGACCGATGTAATCACATCGCCCGGTTGTAGCCCAATTTCTGCGGCTGGCATTCCGGGCATCACGCCTCCGACTTCTGTGGTCATATAATATCCCAGTCCCAGACCTTCGCGGGGGGGGGAGGTCAAATCGACAGAGATCGTCAATCGCTCGGTTCTGTCTGACCGGTAGGCAGGGATGCGTTCAATTTCAACGGGTATGACGTCACCGGCTTGAAGGAGAAACGCATCTTCCATTTCGTCCCAGTTATTTACCGCTGTATTTCCAACGGCTAAAATGCGGTCTCCCGGTCTTAGGCCTGCCGTATAGAAGGGCGAGTCTGTCTTAACTTCACCCACGCGCGAATCGTCTAAAAATGCGTATTCGCCCGCCGACATATACATAGTGAGCAATAGCAAAAAGCCCAGAAAAAAGTTCATTGCCGGTCCGGCAACCATCACGGCCATCTGAATCCATCGCGGCTTAGACTGAAACTCCCAGGGCTTACCCTTGCCTTCTTCGTGACCAAAGTCGGCCATGCCGGCAACTTTGACATATCCCCCTAATGGCAACCACGAAAGGCAGTATTCGGTCTCACCAATTTTTACGCCTATTGCTTTGGGCGGGAATCCAAGTGAGAAAGCCTCAACCCTGATGCCCGATTTTTTGGCCACCAAAAAATGCCCGAGTTCGTGAACAAAAACCAGTACGCCCAGGACAAAAAAGAAGTAGAGAAGATCGACGATCACGGGAAACCTCGTTTCTATGATTCAAGTGAACAAATCAGTTCATTTGCACGGACTCGCCCCCAGCGGTCTGTGTCAAAGATCGCCTCGAGGGTATCTTCAGATGCCTCGTGTTCATCAAGGGTTTGTGCAATCACACGAGGGATATCGAGAAATCCGATGCGGCCATCGAGAAAAGCATATACGGCGACTTCATTGGCAGCGTTGAGTGCAGCGGGCGCAGTTCCGCCCTGTTCTACGGCCTGATATGCCAATTGAAGACAGGGAAATCGGTCTGTATCGGGCTGGAAAAAACTCAATGTGCCGACCTTTGTCAGATCCAGGCGTTCAATCTGTGTAGGTAGCTTTTCGGGGTGTACCAGAGCCTGATGAATGGGCAACTGCATATCGGGTGTACTCAGGTGCGCCATCATGCCGCCATCCACGTATTCGATAAGACAATGCACAATAGACTGCCGATGAATAATCACATCGATTTTCGAGATCGGCAAATCGAGAAACCATTGCGCTTCGATCACTTCAAAGCCTTTATTCATCAATGTAGCGGAGTCAATCGTAATTTTTGGTCCCATCTGCCAGGTGGGATGATTGAGTGCCTGGTCGCGTGAAACACTCGCCATTTGCTTTTGTGTATAGTCAAAAAAAGGACCGCCCGAGGCGGGCAGTAAAATGCGTTTGACCTCGTCTCGGTTCGTCTCTTGCAACGATTGCCACAGTGGCGTTGTCTCACTGTCGATCGGCAATAATGTGGCGCCGGTCTGTTTGGCCCATGCAGTTACCAGATGCCCTGCGACAACCAGTGTCTCTTTATTGGCAATTGCCACATCTTTGCCCGCGCGTACAGCAGATAGCGTAGGTCGAAGCCCCACGCCTGCCGCCAGGCCGTTAATGATCAGGTCGGTATCGGGATCGACAGACAGTTCCTGCAAGCCCGCGTTGCCTTCGAGTACTTCAATGTCCAGTGGGGCAAGACGCGCCTGGACCTCTTTTGCCCCCTGAGCAATACAAACGCGCTTAGGGCGCCATTGCTCGGCTTGTTCACACAGCAACTCGACATTGCGTCCGGCACATAAACTCACCAGTTCAAATCGGTCGGATAGGCTATTCAAAACACGCAGCGTGTTTGTGCCGATAGAGCCTGTGGATCCGAGAAGGGCAACGCGTTTTATCATAAAAATTGAAAATAAAGATAAACAAGTGGAAAAACAAAAAAAGTACTGTCAAAGCGATCCAGCACGCCACCGTGTCCAGGGATCAGTTCCGACGTATCTTTGACGTCCATATCTCGTTTAATCATAGATTCAACGAGATCTCCCAAAGATGCCCCAATGCCAATGAGAAGGCCGAGTATGAGGCTTTGGGTTATATTAAACAGCCCGAGGACCTGTCCGCCGAGTCCTATGACGAGAAGTGCGGATAGAAGACCTCCGATGAATCCGGCTTCGGTCTTTGCCGCACTGATTGTGGGAAAGGGGTGCCATCGGCCAAACCACCGTCCAAAAAAATAGGCCATTGTATCATTGGCCCAAATCCCCAGTAAGATGAGAACAGCAACTTGCCCCTGTTCTGACGCACCAAAGGGCAATGAGTTTCTCACTATGAGAACAAAACTGCCCAAAAAACCGACGTAAAGCACACCTAAAAGCGTGCCGCCTGCATTGAGCAGGCGATAGCCTGTGGCGTCTCGAAACAGGGCGATGCTGAACATCAAGAGCAATAATACGAGAAAAAAAAATGCGAAAGCATTTGGCCCAATAACATAAGCCACAGCGCACCAGGAGAGGGATATAACAATGCCAAATCCCGTCCAGGGGTGCAGCCCTTTCTGAGATAGCATGCGATAAAATTCCCAGGTGCCTATAGAGACCACACCGCACCACATGATAAATAGCCAATAGTCACCCAACCAGAATAAAACCACCAGAACTGGACCAAAAACGGCTGCTGCCAATACGCGCTGGATTAGATTGGACTTTGCCACAAGTCCTCCGAAGACCCATTGGTTTTGCTTGCGAGCGTTTCATCGCGCAATTGAAGTCCTGTTTTGCCAAACCGCCGTTCTCGATTTTGATAACTGCGGATGGCTTCGTAGAGGTGCTCGCGCTTAAAATCGGGCCATAGTACATCTGTAAACCAGAATTCGGTATAAGCACACTGCCAGAGCATAAAATTGCTCAAGCGCACTTCGCCGCTGGTGCGAATCAATAAATCGGGGTCGGGCAAATTACCCGTATAAAGGCGTTTGGAAAATAAATCGGCATCCATAGCGTCTGGTGAAATGCGCCCCTGTGCGACATCGACAGCAATGCTTTGTGCGGCTTGAAGAATATCGCTCTTACCGTCGTAGCTCAATGCGAGATTAAGCGTAAGTCCCGTATTATTAGCCGTTTCGCGAATGGCATTTTTAAGTGCTTTACGCGAGTGCCTGACCAGCCGCTCCATATCGCCGGTTGCAATGAGACGCACGTTGTTTTCCTGCAACTCATTGAGTTCTTCGTGTGAACAATCGCGCAATAATTGCATCAGTGACAACACTTCTGACCAGGGCCGACGCCAATTATCTGTGCCAAAGGTGAACAGGGTGAGAATATCTATTTCGAGTTCGCCACAGGCACGCACAATATCGCGCACGGTTTCGCGGGCAGACCGATGCCCATCTGTGCGGCGCAAATCTCGTTGCTGCGCCCACCGTCCATTGCCATCCATTATTATCGCAATGTGCGACGGCAGGTTGCCGCGCGCTTTTAGCCTATCTTGAAGCTGAGTACAATCACGAGAGCAGTTTATATGTGTGTCTTCCATATTATTAACTCGAGTTGTGACGTAAAAGATTGCAAAATGTCCAGGACATTCTTTCAATAAGGGAAGAGACAAATCACCCCTTAAGAAAGGAAAGAAGCCATGGACGTGAGTATAATAACGATTTTTGTGCTTTGTGACGAGTATCTTCAAGCCTGCAAGTGTGTGATAAAATTCGCATTCGGCGAGCAAGACGCTATGAAGGGGAGGTCTATCGGGGTTGGAGTTACCCCGCTTGGATAACGCGAAGATTTTCTGGGGATCGCATCGGTCTCCGTTGCGAATTAGGCTGCTGCTACCGTATAGAACCACTACGGCACCTGCTTTGACAGGATCTCGCGCTCAATGCACAACTGCTTGTTCTCGCGCTGAAGAACAAGCAACTTGGGGCATCGGGCCAGTTATAGCGAAAAGGAGAAACCCAAGCCCGGCGCAAAACCTAACTTGTTATGAATCAGGAAACGTATCCGCTTTAGGGAACTGTCGAGCTTGCGTTGATTTCTGTAGGCGGCGGTGCGGCCTGCTCCGAGTATGTTGGCATAGTAAAACATACCCGCCACCGCGGCACTGAGGACAGTGGCGATATGGCTCTGCTCACCCAAGGCTCCGAGACGGTAGCTGGCATACGTCATATAGGCAAAACTATTGACCAGAATAAACGCTTGTGCCCCATCATAGTAATGGCGAGCATAGAACTGACCGAGCCCCGGGCATAACGCGGAAAGGATAGATGCGGTCCGAGCACTTTGCCGTGAGCCTCTGTACGCGTCAATTTCTCGTAAGATTTCCTGTGAGCCGCGTGCAATCGCGTCTCCCTTGCGTGCGCTGATAATGGACTGAAGGCGGTCTGAGGCCGCCGCGAGTTTGTCCTGCAAAACGTCGCTATACACAACCCAAATCAAACCTGACCCATCATTTTTCAGACTCTCGGCCAGCGAAAAACTTGCAACTGCTTTACGATAGTGCCCGAGTTGCAAGTAACTCGCGCCGAGGTACATCTGTGCCCGGTAAAGAAGCGTATCGGCGGTGGCATTTGTACTGTACCGATCCAAGTATTCTACCGAGGATTTGTACTTCCTACTCTTTTGGTACGCCTCGCCAATTTTGAAGATGCACAGGGCCTTCATTTTTGGATCTTCTGAAAAATAAGCTATTTGTTTGAGCATGGAGATGCCGCGATAATAGTCGCGTTGTGCTACGAGACTATTCGCGTAACCGAGCAATTCTTCCTCGGACGCGGTACTGTCTCCCAAGAGGGTACAAGGAAGACACAACAGCACGGCATATATGACGATTATCTTATTTCCCAATTTTATCTCGCTTGTCAGACAAAAAGAAAGAATCGTCCAATTTCAGCTTAATGCGGTTATTTCTCCAAGTCTCGCGCATGGGATAGGCTTGTAGGGCGCCAGCATGCTCACGAAAAAAGTGCCTGTCCATAAAGATGGCGATGCCTCGGATAAAGCCGAATCGCTCTATAGCTTTTTCTGCAAAGTGGGAACATGAAATATGAAATGGGCAACGGTTGGTTGATTGAGGTTCTATGCGCCGCCGGTAGAACTGAATACCCGATTGAGCGAACGATTTGAGCAGGGTAGGAGACTGAAGTCGTTTGTTAAGGTGAATGGGAGTGCCTACCAACAACTCCTCTGGCTCCCACGGTACTTCAATCCCGGAGGCGTGCTCGTCAGCAAGGCCACGTAACGGAAACAACATAAAAATCATACTGACGGCGTATATAGCCTGCGCCGATCGCCAAAGAAAATGATATTGGACAAATCGTGCCAGCATAAAAAACACATGAACGGATGGAGCGAAGGAGGGGAGGCGAATGGATCGTCGTCTCAGTTGATCGCTATCGGCACCATCTTAATAGTCGCGTACTGCTGCGTACCATCCTCATTGACAATGGTCAAGAAGGCGTAGAGGACAGAACTCCCGCTATCCAGTGCTGTGACTTCTTTTAGCTGCACATTGATAGTAAGTGGAGCAAGTTTGAACATCGAACCAGTGACATAATCGACAGCCCAAAACGGTATAGAGCCCAAGTTACAGAATGCGACTGTTTCAATACCATCCTTTACAATAGGAACGGTCTGAGTTTCATAGCCGTCAAGGCTAATGGCTACGGCATATTCCTTGCCTTTATTCAGCCTGGCAGTCATTGGGGTCATGCCTTGTTGGAGGACAACACCATCAGTCCGTTTGATCTCGACGTTAGCACTACTCGGAGATGAGTTTATGGTAACTGACGCAGAACTGCCCTTGAATAGGGTCGCGCATCCGACCATCACCATAAAGGCACACGCTACTGCGGCCCAAGTTAGAAAATTCGAAAGTCTACACTGCATAATATTCCTCCTTTGAGAGATTTTGATAACATCCGTTTCAAAGAGATGAAACGCACTACTAAAACTTTTAAACCTGAAAAAATAAGTCTGTCAATTGGGGATGTCAAGGACTTTTTATAGAGTTGTGAACGTCAATGGTTCGGGCACTTTTTGATCGGTTCTCAATGACTAATGTTACGCACTCGTTGCAATATGGTGTATATTCAAAAGATGTAGAATACCATTTTGAAGTCACACATCGCGTATGGGCTCTATCGGCGAGAAACGAATCATTCGGGACGGTACAGAAGCTGTTCCTTGCGATGGTAATTATTTGGTTGTGTGGTTATTATGACAAAGTTAGATCTGAAACGTCGCCTTCGCTCCGAGCGTATCCAAATGCCCGAACGGGCTGTTCGCGAGAAGAGTTTGCGTATCTATCGCCGGTTGATCGATATGTCAGCATACCAACTTGCACGGCGTATTGCCTGTTATGTGTCCATAAAAAATGAAGTGGATACAAGAACTGTGATTCAAAAAACAATTGGTAGCGGCAAGCAGGTAGGAGTACCCGTTACGCGGGAAGAGGGGGGTATGGATTTTCAAGCGATTTTGGGACTGAGTGATCTGCGACCTGTGCGTTATGGCTTGCGCGAACCGGTTCCAAATCCCGAAATGGTGCTGCTGCCTCATACCATTGACCTCATCCTTATTCCGGGCATCGCTTTTGATCGCCTGGGTCATCGGGTTGGATCGGGGGGGGGATATTATGACCGGTTTTTGGTACAGACTGAAGCTATTCGAATCGGTTTATCTTATGGTTTTCAAATCATAGACCTCGTGCCTGCCGAGCCACATGATGTGAAGATGGATTTAATCATAACCGAAAACGAAGTCATCAGAATTTA
>JAPPIE010000145.1 GCA_028874765.1 Gemmatimonadota bacterium | reverse complement strand
GGTTCATTTTTGCCGCTTTCACGGCTTGCAGGCTCACTGTTCCGATTACGACCAGTAGGGTCAGTACACCGCCCAGCGCGAATGCTCCGATGCCCAGTTCAATTCGATACGCGAAGTCCGATAGCCATTTGCTCATTGCCCAATAGGCG
Source organism: Gemmatimonadota bacterium (assembly GCA_028874765.1). GTDB lineage: Bacteria > Latescibacterota > UBA2968 > UBA2968 > UBA2968 > VXRD01. The sequence continues at coordinate 2,536 of JAPPIE010000145.1, read as the reverse complement.
ACTGGCCAGGCGAGTACATTTGCTATGCCGACCAACAGAACGAATTCGCGCGATAGCAAACGCACCACGTTTGTGACGCTGGCGCCCAATATTTTGCGAATGCCGATTTCTTTGGTGCGCCGGGTCACGGCGAGTGCTGTCAATCCAAATGCGCCCAGGCACGCGATAAAAATGGCAAACAGGGTTCCGTATCCGATCATGCGATGCCAGCGCTCTTCGGTTCGGTATTGGCGATCAATGCCTTCATCGAGAAATGAATAGCGGAATCCAGAGGACTGTGTTACGGCTTCCCATTGCGCTTCCATAAATGACAGTGTGCCGGGGATATCGTTGGCACGCACCCGAACCAGCAATCGGCTAAATTGATGTTCTGGATTGCATTTCAGGAGTGCGGGACCAATTTTGTGGTGGAGAGAGCGAAAATGAAAATCGTTTACTACGCCGATTACTGTCATATCATCAAAAAATTTCAGTGTTTTTCCGAGCGGTGGTCCCGGTCCCAGTTGTTTGGCCAGGGTTTGGTTGATGATTACAGACTTAGCAGGGTCTGTCACAAGGTCCCGTGAATAATTTCGGCCTTCGATCAATTTGATGTCGAGGGTTGGTACAAAGTCGTAATCGACGAAGAATATCTCCACGCCTTTTAAGGTTGTTCCTTCATGTACCACAGCCCCGCGCGACTGGTATCCATTGCGCATCATGTGATATATTTGGGTTACACCGAGAATTGCGTGATGGGATAAGAGGGCGTCCCGATAGGTTTCAATGCCTTTTGGTCCCAGGCCTCGCAGTTTGCTGAGGCGACTGACGGCTATCAGATGTTCGCTGTCAAATCCCAGGGGTTTGGTCCGCAAATAGTCGAGTTGAGAGGTCATGATGAGGGCGCTGATGACGAGGACCGCAGACATTGCGATCTGGAAGATTACGAGAAATTGGCTGAATAATCCCGCACTGACAATTTTCAATCTGCCTTTGAGTACGTGGATTGGCATAAATCCGGAGAGGACAAAGGCTGGATAGGTACCAGCGAGCAGGCCGACAATTAGAGTCAGGCCCATGAGCGAGGCAAATGCCAGACCATCCAGATGTGCAACTATGGATAGTTTTTGCGCCATGAGGTTGTTGAACAGTGGCATTAAAAGTTCTGATAGTGCGAGTCCGATTACAAATGCTATGAGGCTTAAGAGTACGGATTCTGTGAGGAATTGCACGATGACCTGGGGCTTGTGTGCGCCAACGACTTTGCGGATGCCGATTTCCCGCGCTCGAGAGGCTGACCGTCCCAGTGCGAGGGTCATAAAGTTCACGCATGCGACAAAGAGTACCAGGGCTGTGATGCACAACAGGATGTAGCTGTATGCCGGGTCAGTGGCGGGTTCGGGTGCGCGGATCTCTGGACTGAAATGCACATCGGCAAGGGGCTGCAATTTCAGTTCCTGGTTTTCCCCCGTGATGGGCCACGACCAGTTTATAAAACGCGGAAGTAATTTTTCTATGTCTTCGGCGCGGATCTGATCGTGGAGCAAGACGTAAGTGCTGGTGTTGCCTGTGTAATTCCACGAGTTGAGCGCGTCTTCGACATTCCCATAGGACTGGATGCAGTCGAATTGAATGCTGGATGTTTCGGGGATGTCTTTCGCTATGCCCGTGATTAGAGCTTGATGGATTTTTGAGTTTCGGGTGAAAGAGAAAGATTTCCCCATTGGGTCGGTGTTGCCGAAGAACTTTTGAGCGGCTGTTTCTGATATGATGATGGCGTCTTTGCTATTCAGTGCTGTTGCGGGGTCGCCTTTTATCAGGGGAAATGAAAAGATGTCCCAGAAACCCGGATCGACGTAAATTACGCGCTCTTGAGATGCATGGTCGCCGTATTGGAGTGTGCGAGAAGTGGTGTTAATTCTCACGACATGTTGCATTTGTGTGGGGAATGCTTCTGCCAACTTTGGACCGAGAGGACCCGGCATCGCCGCCGAGGCATCGCCGCCTTCTCCCACTTCTCCTCTATTGTAAACGCGATAAATTCGATCTGCTTTTTCGTGGAATGCGTCAAAGGACCATTCATGTCGTATGTAAAGGAAGGTTAAGATGCAAAACGCAATGCCGATTGCCAGGCCAGTGATGTTGATCGCAGAATACACTTTGTAACGGACGAGGTTGCGATACGCTACGGTCAGATAATTGCGGAACATTTTGTTCTCCCTGGATGTCGTTGCGTGTTCTTTGTGCCGATTTTACTGCAATAATCGTGCCAAAAGATTCAAGTGGTGAAATAACAATAAGTTATGAAAAATTGCTTAAAATTGGCAGTTTAGAAAGTGTCCGATTTTGATACAGTAGTGTCCGAAAATGAACACTTGAGGGAAGTGTGAAGTGAGAAATTAAGCGGTAGGAGCGGCATCCTTGCCGCGATTGGGTCAGATGAGAAATGGGAGGGAGCGCGGTTGGGTTTGCCGCGTAAATCAGGTGCTTTTACCCGGTATTCGAAATACCAGCACAACGCCGAGCAACATCAAGATCGCGCTGATTTCAAAAGCCC
>JAPPIE010000026.1 GCA_028874765.1 Gemmatimonadota bacterium | reverse complement strand
GTGGAAACTCGCCCTTTTTTCTTTGCTTCTCTGTTCATTTCAATACATAATGCCCACCAGAATAGACGACCGCTCCGTAATCCACGCAAAAGAATTTCCGAACTTCTCGGTCACGGGATAGCGCAAACGATGATATTTGACATCCGTAATCTTCATATTCTCTCCCATACATCGGTCCAACATATAGAACCGAAAATATAACCCTATGCTACCAAAGTCAACCAGCACCGAACTTCAGAATATCATCTTTCCCATCTGGACTTGCAATCCATTCTGACCTTGCCCATATTTGAATAACAATTTAAAAAACCAATACGCACTCTCATGACGAAATGCGATAACAAATGATAGCCACGATATTTGACATTGATGGAACCCTGGTCGAAAGTTCTCATTTTGATGGAGCCTGTTACATCTCTGCGGTAAGAGAGGTTCTGGGCGAAGTTTGCATCCACGATGATTGGAGCAAATACAAAAATGTAACTGACACAGGTATGTTGCGAGAAATAATGGAAGAGAATAAAATGCGGGAAGAGGGACAAATTGAGGAAATCCGCAAAACATTCGGTAAATTGATTGGGCAGTATCTTGAAAATGGTGGCGAATGCCGCCCAATAAAAGGGGCGGTTTGCCTGATTGATAAACTTCTATCTGATCAGCACCATAAAATTGGAATTGCCACAGGCGGCTGGAAACATACCGCCAAAATGAAACTCAGGCATGCGGGATTTGACTTGAAAAATATGGTTCTATTTTCCAGCGATGACAGCGACGAGCGTGTGGAAATCATGAAGAAATGCCTATCTGCATTGGGGGATGGCTTCCATCGCATCGTATATGTCGGTGATGCAGTATGGGATATCCAGGCAACCAAAAAACTGGGCTGGCATTTCATAGGCGTAGGACCACGCTTAAAGGGGAAATGTGAGTTTTGGGTTGAAGACTTTTCAAACTATGACACATTCATGAGAATGCTACACGCTTAAAAAATATAGAAATAGCCTACCTCAAGGAGAACTCAATGGCTGAACCCAAAGGTAAAGCCTTTCAGACCGTGCGGGATACTGCTCCCCAAAATACCTATCGGGGTGCTGTTGTAGGATGCGGCAGAATGGGCAGCACCATTGACGACGAACACATCGGCATGCCCCATTACCCATGGCCCTGGGCACACGCGCCTGCAATGATTGAAGCCCGGGGGATCGATCTTGTAGCTGCCGCTGATGATGACCCCGCCAAACTCGAGGACTTCAAACAGCGCTGGGACGTATCAGCCCTGTACACCGATTACCGGGAAATGGTCGAAAAAGAACAAATCGACGTGGTATGCCTGACCACCCGCCCCGAACCCCGCGCTGAAATCACGGTCGGCCTGGCCGAACTGGGCGTCAAAGCCATTTTCGCCACCAAACCAATGTGTCGCACATTGGCCGATGCCGATGCCATGATCGACGCCTGCGCCAAAAACAACGTCATCCTCTCAATGGCCTGCCACCTCAACTGGTATAGCTACTACACAAACGCCCGCCGACTCATTGCCGACGGGATCATTGGACCCTTAAAAACAATGATCTGCCACAGCCACGCCAGCCTTTCCAATATTCAAAGCCACACCCTGACCTTACTCCGCCTCTTTGCCGGTGCCCCTGCCCAATGGGTAGTCGGTCTCATCGACACAGACAAACAGGCACAGTCCAACACCGACATCCCCGGATCGGGAATCATCGTATATGAAAACGGCCTCCGCACCATCTTAAACTCCCGCTCCGAAACCAGACCCTTTGCCTGGTCCCTGGAATTCATCGGCGAAACCGGCCGCATCATCTCCCGCAACGCCCATGCCCAGTTCGAGATATGGACCCCACATCCCGAAACCGATGCGCCCACCCAGACGCACCTGCCGGGACCATGGCATCCCAGAAGCTCAATGGTTGACGCCATCGAAGGCGTCTGTCGTTCTATTGAACAGGGCCGCGAAGACATCTGCCCCGGCGAGTTTGGCCGCGAAGCCCTTGAAATCGGCATCGCCATAAGAGAATCTCACCGCCGCGGCAACATCCGCATTGACCTGCCCCTCGAAGATCGCAACTTGAGGATGGGGTAGTCAGCCTGATAAGGAAAAATCATGATCGTCGTATATGGTATCAAAGAAAAATTGAATCCCATAAAAGCAAAATTATCCGATGTGATTCACGGATGTATGCAATCTGTCCTCGGCATGCCAGAAGATAAACGGGCACACCGCTTTGTGCCCATGGCCAAAGAAGATTTTTACTATCCTGGGGGTCGCACGGATGCATATACCGTCATAGAAATCAACATGATGGCAGGTCGCCAGATAGAAACCCAAAAGAACCTGATTAAAACGCTATTCAAAGAAATTGAAAGCCAATTATCCATTTCGTCCCTGGACATCGAAATCACCATCAAAGAACAAGCACCGCATTGCTGGGGATTTCGGGGCATAACGGGTGATGAAGCCAACGACCTCAAGTACAAAGTCAAAGTGTAACAACTACCCAGGAGCCTCCATGAATACCATACTGGAAACAGTCGGAACAACGCAAACATCCCCCGAAGGATTCTTCACCCTTGCAAAACTCGGCGAACGCTGGGTTCTGCTCACGCCGGAGCGACAGCCCTTCTTCTCAGTCGGACTGAATCACATTGACTCCTCCCCACTGCTGTATCCAG
>JAPPIE010000034.1 GCA_028874765.1 Gemmatimonadota bacterium | reverse complement strand
GCTTTGTCAGAGTCGATACTGCACCAAAGCAATGCATAAATGCATAAATGGCGGGAGGAGAAAGGAAGGAGAAAACATGCCAGACGAAAACAACAAACTCTACCTCTATGAAGCTCTGGAACTCAGGGCTGAATACGATGCCAGGATCAAAACCCTGAAAGATTGCCTGTCAGAAACCAGGCAAAATCGCAATCGAACATTTTTCAATCGCGATGAAGAGGGTCAATATCGTCCCAGTCCCGGGTTTGACACCACTGAAGTGCGCGACCAGATCAAAGCACTGGAATACAAACGGCGCAAGCTCAACAGTGCCATTCAGCAGACCAATTTTCAGCACCAGATGGAACACGATGGCGACACCATCACTCTCAACGAGGCACTGGAATTGCGAAAAGGCTTGAATGTGCAAATCGGCGAGCTACACACGCAAGTCGTGGATGCGGCATACCAGCGGGTAATCTACAAAGAAGACCGCGACATTGTAGAACCCAACGAATTGTCATATCCCGACAGCGTCCAGGACCTTGAAAGTGTGCGGTTGGCTTTTCGGGCGTTAAACAGAAAGCTACGGGCAGCATCTTTTGACGCCATAGTAGCCTTTCAAGACGAACAATAATCATCAAATCCGAAAGGAGACAGGGGAGCAAGTGCGACTGCTTCGGTGACGGAGCATAGCCCAGACCATGGCATCTGTAAAAGCCATCCTTAGCGAAGGTAACGCTCATACCGTCCGGCAAAGCACCAGACCATTGAGCATCAAACCTCAGAGCAAACAAAGTCTCACAGCCAGAAAGCCTTCAGGCTCCGCGTCTCTTTTCGGATTCCCACACCCTATCCAATCGCTGACCGCTTTGGCAGCGCGGCTCTAAACGCCGCCACACTCTCCCAATCGGGACCCAGTGCGTGCCGCGAGAATATCGGATCTGGCTGCCGATACATCAAATGCGCCGTGCGCCGAATCCGCTGTGTCTGTCGGACAGTCCCGCAGTGATAACTGGCAATATTGAACATCACGGCAGACCCCGCTGGCGCGTGGACATCGACCCGACCGATCCGTCGGGGATTTGTGCGACCAAAAGAATCTGTCCAGATCGGCTTATCCGGATCTACATACGCCGTCTCACCATCATCAATCCGCAAAACACCCTCGCCCCATCCGGATTTTCCCTCCCGCGTCTTGGGCAATTGCCGCTTGGTCTCGGCACTCTCTGGAATAAGACTCGTACAGTGGGACCCGGCATCCACATCGTCCAGATAGTAAATCACCTGTATCGCCGGAGCAAAAAATGCATTCCTATCCGCACCCTCCACAATACCGTTGTATTCCCGGTGCCACTGCCGCGAGAGACAGATCGGATCGCCGCCGTCAATATCCTCTGGCGGATCGGCGGCACACACCTCGCGCCGCAAAAAACTCAGACTGCTAAACTGAACACCCGCTCCGAGAATGCGATGCACCAATGACGCAACCGACGGATGGTGAACCAGGCCATCCAGCGCCTCTGTCCTGTGCATCAGCTCCGGCGCCCTGCAGCCCACCGCTACATGACCCGGACGCGGTCCAGGCTCCCATTCCTTCGGATGCGCGGCCACATCGGCATCAATCCCATCGTTAATCGCCGCCACCTCCTCGGGTGAAAGCGCCCCCTCCACCACGGCATACCCATTCTCCGCAAAACATCTCAGCATCTCGTCCATCGCATCGCTCCTTTGAAAAGACATCGCGTCAAACCGAATATCTCTCCAGAATATCCCGGTCAATCTCAATACCCAGCCCGGGACCCCGGGGAACCGCAAGATACCCATCCACCGGCAAAATAGGCTCTTTAGACAACGCTGTTCGAAGCCCATTTTCCGTCATATCGCATTCAAAAAAAGAAGGGACTGGATTCACAGAACCGGACACATCTGGCATCGACGCCTGCCAGTGCAGGGTAGCGGCAAGACCAACGACTGCCCCCCACATATGCGGCATAACCGGAATATAATTGGCACTGGCCATCGCCACAACCTTTCTCGCCTCAGTAAACCCGCCGACAATAGCAATATCCGGCTGCACAATATCCACCGCCCGGCGCTGGATAAACTCCCGAAATGCCCAGCGCCCCTGCAAACCCTCACATCCCGCAATCCGCATCTCGAGCGCCCTTTTAATTTCTACATACCCGGCCACATCATCCCTCGAAATCGGTTCCTCAAACCAGAACAGATCGTAAGCCTCCATCCTCCGCCCCACATCAATCGCCGTACCCACATCATAGGCCAAATTTGCATCCACGCACAAAAGAATATCATCGCCAATCGCTCTCCGCACAGCAGCCACATTCTGCTCATCATAAGCCTTCCCAAGCCCAACCTTCATCTTCATCGCAGGAAAACCTTGATCCACATATCCCCTGGCCTCATCCATCAAAGCCTGTGTATTATCCGGCCTGTCTTTCCTGAACAACCCGCTGGCATAGCACGGGATACGGTCCCGAAATGCACCCCCCAGAAGGCGATAAATCGGCACATCAAGTGCCTTACCCATAATATCCCACAACGCAATATCCACGCCACTGGTCGCGCCCACATTCCTCAGACTCCCCGAATTGTTCAGCGCGTTCCAGATCACTTCGCAATCGAACGGATCCTTCCCGATCACATGCCGCTGAATATCCGACTCACCAATCGACCCCGCCCCCTGTCCCCATCCCGTAATGCCCGCATCGGTCAAAATCTCCACCAGAAT
>JAPPIE010000110.1 GCA_028874765.1 Gemmatimonadota bacterium | reverse complement strand
CCATGGCACTCGAGCGAGACAACGCCGTCGCATTTTTGCGCGAAGTCATCGGCAGCACCAATCCCGAAGAAGCCGCAGAAGGCACCATTCGCAAAGACTTTGCAACCGATATTCAAAACAATGCCGTACACGCCTCAGATTCACTGGAAAATGCAGCCAAAGAAGTGACTTTCTTTTTTGACTAAAAGCCGTTACCTACATTATGAAAATCGACCTGAGAGATATACAGGAAGGCGAAACCGAACTTTCGTTTGAAGAAACGCCTGCCGACCTGCACATTATCGGGGAAGACACCCCATTTGCAGGTGCCATAAACACCCGTCTCGTCGTGTACAAATACGGCGACTCGCTCTCTGCCAAAGGGCAAACCACCTGTCTGGTGCGCCCCGAATGCGCGCGGTGCCTGGAACCCATCGAATTTCCCATCGCCATCTCATACACATTCGTTTTTCAAAAAGGTCGCCCTGACCAGATGAACGATGACGATGATGAAACGCTGATCTGGCTCAATGAAGAACCCGGCGAAATAGACCTGGGCAATGACGTGAAAGACTATATTTTGCTCGAACTACCCATGATCCCAACCTGCGCTGCATCGCCTTCTGGCCCTTGCGAACGCTATGAGCAAGACCCCCATGAATTACTGGAATACGAGCGTGAAAAGAGCCACGACCCGCGCTGGGATGCTCTCCGCGTACTAAAAGAAAACGAACAGTAAACAGAGCAACAATCAAAAAGGAATACCACCATGGCCAACCCCAAACGAAAAAGTTCAAATTCCCGCACAGGTAAACGCCGTGCCAATTGGAAACTGCGTCAACCCACTTTTAACGAATGCCCCAACTGTGGGCAGCAAAAAATACCCCACCGGGTCTGTGGAAATTGCGGTTATTACAATGGACGCGAAGTGGTTGAAACCGATGGCTTCTAATTTTGGTCTAACGTCGCGCAGACTTTAGAGGAGCAGAGTACATCATGTACCCCCTTACAGCCACCATCACCGGGGTTGGGCACTACGTCCCAGAACAGAAGCTGACCAATATCGACCTCGAAAAAATGGTCGATACATCCGACGAGTGGATCACTTCCCGCACCGGCATCAAAGAACGTCGCATTCTCGACGAGGGATTGGGCACGTCTTTTATGGCTCTAAAATCTCTGGAAGCCATTCTGCACAACAAAGGACTCGATGCCAGAGATATCGACCTGCTCATCGTCGCAACCATCACGCCCGACATGGTATTTCCATCAACGGCCTGTCTGGTACAGGACCAAATTGGTGCCACAAATGCCTGGGCTTTTGATCTGGCGGCAGCCTGTAGCGGTTTTTTATATGCTCTGATGGTGGGGGGGCAATTTATTGAAACGGGCGCACACAAACGCGTAGTCGTCATTGGAGCCGACAAAATGAGCAGCATTACAGACTACACCGATCGCGACACCTGCGTGCTCTTTGGCGATGGCGCGGGCGCCGTTTTACTCGAACCCGGCGAACCCGGTTTGGGGCTTAAAGACTTTATCCTCTATTCTGATGGCAGCGGCGTAAAATATCTGCGACAACCCGCTGGCGGCAGCCTGCTTCCCGCCTCTCGTGAAACCGTTGAAAAAAAAATGCATTACATTTATCAAGATGGTCGCGAAGTTTTCAAATTTGCAGTCCCCAAAATGGCGGAAGTTTCCGCTCAAATTCTCGAACGCAACGGCCTTGTCGGCAAAGACATCGCGCTTTTTGTGCCACATCAGGCCAACAAACGCATCATTGACGCCTGTGTCAAACGTACAGATATACCCGAAGATCGCGTTGTGGTCAATATTGACCGCTATGCCAATACCTCGGCTGCCACCATTCCCATTGGCCTGTCTGAAGCAGCCGAACAGAGCCGTCTCAATCGCGGTGACAACGTGTTGCTCGCCAGTGCCGGTGCGGGATATACCTGGGGCAGCACCCTGCTAACCTGGGCTTATTAGATGGAAAAAAAAATTTTCCTATTTCCAGGACAAGGTTCCCAATTCGTTGGCATGGGATACGATCTGTACAGAAGCGCACCGGAAGCGTACCAAATTTTTGATCTTGCCGACGATGTGCTCGATATAGACATTAAGTCATTCTGCTTCAACGGTCCTGCCGAGTCACTCAAACAAACCGCAGTCACACAACCGGCAATTTTTGCCCACAGCATTGCTGCCCTTGAAATACTCAAAAGCCGGGGACTGCACCCCGACCTCGTGGCAGGACACAGTGTTGGAGAACTCGCCGCGCTCGTTGCGGCAGGTGTTATGCACGTCGAAGATGGCTTTCGGGTCGTCAGCGTTCGCGGACATGCCATGCAAGTCGCGGGAAAAATTCGGCCAGGTACCATGGCAGCTGTGCTCGGTCTCGACGACGACGTGATGATTCGGCTTTGCGACGACCTCAGTTCTTCGGGTCATGTCACAACAGCCAATTTCAATTGCCCGGGGCAAGTGGTCCTATCTGGCGAGGAAAACGCCGTTGACGAAGCACTCGAAAAAGCCAAAGCACTGGGAGCCAAACGCGCTGTGCTCTTGCCCGTAGGCGGCGCATTTCATTCGGCCCTGATGCAACCAGCCGTAACAGCACTGACCGACATACTCGAAAATGTGCCATTTGTGCGGGCGCAAATCCCCGTGATCCCCAATGTCACGGCTGAACCCACACGCGATCCAGACCTGCTCAAAGACCTGTTGATTGAGCAAGTTATTTCGCCTGTCCGCTGGACAGAATCCATGCAAAGGCTCATAGCAGAAGGCATGACTGAAGCCCTCGAAGTGGGACCAGGCAATGTGCTCAAGGGTCTCATGCGCCGAATTGACCGCAATATTTTAGTCCGCGAAGCCGGCACATTGGAAGCCATTGAACAACTTTAGAACATTTAACCGACAATTATCTCATGAACCGACTCACAGATAAAACAGCTCTTATAACAGGTGGGTCTCGCGGCATTGGCGAGGCCATTGCCCTGCGCCTTGCGCGCGAAGGAGCCAACATCGCCGTATGTGCCAGCCAGAGCACGGAAGCTGCAGAAGTCGTGGCCGAAAAAATCCGCGAACAGGGCAGAGAGGCCATTGTACGACAAACCGATGTATCCAATGCCGAATCAGTTGAAGCCCTTGTAAAGACCGTCCTCGACACCTGGGGCAAAATTGATATACTCGTCAACAATGCGGGTATCACCCGCGACAATTTGCTGATGCGTATGAAAGAAGACGAGTGGGATGCTGTTCTTGGCGTCAACCTCAAAGGTGCGTACCATTGTATCAAAGCCGTCATCCGTCCCATGATGAAGGCGCGAACCGGTCGCATCATCAACGTCTCATCGGTCGTGGGACTCACGGGCAATGCCGGGCAGATCAATTACGCCGCATCCAAATCGGGCCTTATTGGCCTGACCAAATCGGTAGCCCGAGAATTGGCCAGCCGCAATATTACGGCCAACGCCATTGCGCCCGGATTTATTCCAACGGACATGACCGCCAAACTCAACGACAAAATACAAGAACAGTTGATCGCACAGATTCCACTGGGCAAACTCGGTAGCCCCGACGATGTCGCTGCTGCCACAGCCTTTCTCGCCTCTGACGACGCGGCCTATATTACCGGACAGGTTCTCGTTGTCGATGGCGGAATGGTGATGTAAATAATCACTACACACTACACACTGCAAACGGAGGGCTTCACAATGACCGATGATATTCAACAAAAAGTTACTGACCTGATTGTTGACCAACTCGGAGTCGATGCCGATAGCGTCAATGCCGACGCCCATTTTATTGACGATCTGGGCGCAGACTCGCTCGACACAGTCGAACTGGTCATGGCTTTCGAAGAAGAATTTGACATGGAAATCTCCGATGAAGACGCCGAAAAGCTCGAAACAGTTGGCGATGCCATCGCATACTTAGACGAACGTCTGGATTAATTCGGGAACTGGAGGCTGGAACCAATCTCAAGCCTTCAGGAGGTCATTTAGTGAACAGACAACGCAGAGTGGTCATCACCGGCATGGGCGCACTTGCCCCCAATGGCAATACCACGAAAAGCTATTGGGAAGCACTGTGCAATGGACAAACAGGTGTTGGCCCCATAACAAAATTTGACGCCACCGATTTCCGCGTGCAATTTGCTGCCGAAATCAAAAACTTTGATCCAGAACACTTTGGCATTGATCGTCGCAGCCAGCGTCGTATGGACCTCTTTACCCAATACGCCATTGCATCATCTGTTCAAGCCGTAGAAAATGCAGGTCTCGACATCAGTAATGAACAGGCCGAACGAATCGGGGTTGTATTTGGCTCGGGCATTGGCGGCATCCAAACCTTTGAGGATCAGCACGAAGCCTATCGCAAAGATGGTCCAAGACGCATCAGTCCGCTTTTTGTGCCCATGATGATCCCCGACATGTCCGCAGGTCAAGTATCCATCCACCTCGGTGCCAAAGGCCCCAATTATACCACCGTCACAGCTTGCGCCTCGGCAGCCCATGCCATTGGCAATGCAGCCCGAGAAATTTGGGACGACGAAGCCGATGTCATGATCACAGGGGGCGCAGAAGCCGCCATTACCCCGATGTCAGTGGGTGGATTTGCCGCGGCGCGAACGCTTTCAACCCGCAACGATACCCCAACGCAAGCCAGCCGTCCCTTTGACGCAGACCGAGATGGATTTGTAATTGGAGAAGGTGCCGGTGGACTTGTTCTGGAAGAACTCGAACGCGCAACCCAACGGGGCGCCACTATTTATGCAGAAGTTGTAGGGACGGGCTACACTGGTGATGCCTATCACATTACCGGTATGGCACCTGGTGGCGAGGGGGGTGCCCGCGCCATGTGCCGCGCCATGCGACAGGCGCAGATCAATCCCGAAGACGTGTCTTACATCAATGCACACGGCACATCAACACCCGTGGGTGACCCGGCAGAAACAGCCGCCATCAAATCCGTATTTGGCGATTATGCCAAAAAGCTCGCCGTCAGTTCGACAAAATCCATGACCGGACATCTTTTGGGGGCTTCGGGTGCGATTGAAACCATTGCAACAACCCTGGCGGTTCACCACAATGTGGTACCGCCCACGATCAACTATGAAACACCCGATCCAGAATGCGACCTCGATTACGTGCCCAACGAAGCGCGAGAAATACCCGTCGAAATCGCCATTAGCAACTCCTTTGGCTTCGGGGGTCACAACGCAGTACTCATCCTGCGCAAGTTTCGCAACTAACGAGACCATGCATGCTACGTGAATTGAAAGGGGGCGGTTTTATCCGACTCGGAACCGTCTTACAAACGATCAGACGTTGGTCCGCAGGTAGCAGAGTGCGTTCCCAGGAAGAACTCCAACGCAAACTCAGTTACACCTTTTCCAATACCGCTTTACTCGAACAAGCCCTTAAACACCGGTCCCATGTTTACGTCACTCAGGAAGGCAGCATTGCTTCCAACGAACGCCTGGAATTTTTGGGCGACGCAGTGCTCGATCTCATTGTGACAGAACATCTCTACAATCAGTTCAAAAAGAAAAGAGAAGGCGAACTCACACAGATCAAGTCTCTGCTCGTCAGCAAGGTGGTCCTGGCCGAAAAAGGCCGAAAAATCCAACTTGGAGAATATCTCTATTTGAGCAAAGAAGAAATCTCATCTGGCGGACGCCAACGCACCTCGATTATTGGCGACGCTTTTGAAGCGCTCTTAGGTGCGATTTACCTCGACGGTGGCCTCGAAGCTGCCCGCACATTTGTAGAGCGCACAATTCTAACCGATGTTGAAGAAATACTCTCCGACGGCAACTATCTCAACTTCAAAAGCCTGCTTCTCGAATATACACAGAGCACGGGAAAGGGTCATCCGCGATATCAGCCCATATCCGAAGAAGGCCCAGATCACCGAAAAATTTTCTTTATTGAAGTAACCCTCCAGGGCGATCGATTGGGCGAAGGACAGGGGCGCAGTAAAAAAGAAGCCCAACAGATGGCCGCAAAAGACGCGCTCAGACATCTGGGCCTGCACTAACCATGACACAATGCAATCCCCCCACATGGCGTTTCCTGAATACTCAACACGGAAACGCCTTTTTTAATATGGCAGTCGATGAAGCTCTCGTGCGCTCGATAGGTGCTCAGCCCGCATTTCGCGTTTACGGGTGGCAACCGCCCGCGGTCTCTTTTGGATATGCACAGCGCATCAGCCGCGAAGTCGATGCTCAAAAAGTTCGCGAGCGCGGTATCGACATTGTCCGCCGTCCCACCGGTGGTCGCGCTATCTTGCACTGGAACGAACTGACCTATAGCGTTATCTGCCCTGCCGACAATCCCGTAATGGGGGGCAATATCAACGAAGCCTATCGCAGAATCAGCGAGGGCCTTTTGGCGGGTATTCGCGCTCTCGGCGTCGATGCGACCTTTGAATCCCGCCGCCAGACACAGCCCTCACCGCGCGGCAAAGAACTCACCGCGCCCTGTTTTACCAGCACAGCACAATACGAAGTCAAATTCAAGGGACGCAAACTCATCGGTAGCGCGCAACAGCGCATCGGCACAATGCTCTTGCAGCACGGGTCTCTCTTACTCGGCCCAGAGCACAAACAAATCGTCGATCTTCTGCCCGGCGACAAACCCGGCCTGAAGAAGCGTTTTGCACGCGAACTCGACCGCCACACCATCTCTCTCTCTGAAGCCCTCGCATCCCCCATCGATTTTGATACGGCGGCTACCGCCATCCGACAAGGCATTCAAAAGACCTTTAACATCCAGCTTATTGAAGCCGCGCTCGGCAAAACCGAAATCGCCGAAACCCAACGCCTCATCGCCGAGAAATACGCAACGCATGAATGGAATGACAAGTATTGAATCTTCAAAGACCTGGACCTCACATCCCCTGCGCGAAGAGCCTTTGGCAAAATCTGTTTTACTCGTGCTCATCATCCTGAGCGTCGCGCTTATTGTCGGCGTGAGCTTTCAAAGCATCACCTTCGCCTTTCTTTCACTCATATTGCTCACCGCGGCGATGTCCCGTTATCTCTTTATAACGCGCTATGCTATTGACGCTCACGGTTTTACCATTTCACATATCGGTATGCGCAGGCAGTATTTGTGGACAAGTTTTCGCCGTGTCGCAATCCATCCCGACGGCATCTTCTTAAGTCCTTTTGTCAAACCGCATCGTCTCGACACCTTTCGCGGTCAATTTCTGCACTCGAAAAACCCCGCTGAGATCTACCATGTCGTCCAAAAATACATCGCTATTGACCCGGCTTAAGAATTATTGCGCCCATGCCTTTGCCGTCTCTCCACCCGAAAGTGCTATCACTGAAGATGATGAAGTTCTCGCCGAAAAAGCCGCCGCCTTCATCGTGAGGCGCAGACTCACAGCACCAGCCATTATGTTACTTGAAACCGGGCGGCCCTTTAACTATATTGGCAGCCAACTTTTGACTTTCTTATCGCCCTTCGTATCAATCATCTTCTCCTCAACAGCTGAGTTTGACCGCTTCACGCGCTTTCTGGAAAAGCGAGAAAGCATTCCCTGCCTCATTCGCCACATTGAAACCCTGGAAAACAAAAACCATGGATAAACTCAATGTCATCATCGCTACTGATTGCGGCAGCACCACGACCAAAGCCATCCTGATAGAAAAAAAAGACGATATCTATCGCCAAACCTATCGAGGCGAAGCACCAACCACAGTTGAAGCTCCCTACGAAGACGTCACGCGCGGCGTTCTCAATGCTATTCAAGAAGTTGAAGAACTCTCCGGCAGGCAAATTCTCGACGGAGAAACCATCATCACACCCGCAGAAGATCATCGCGGAGTTGACATCTACATTTCCACCAGCAGCGCGGGCGGCGGCCTGCAAATGATGGTCGGCGGTGTCATTCAGGCCATGACCGGCGAAAGCGCGCAGCGTTGCGCCCTCGGCGCAGGCGCAATTGTCATGGACATTCTCGCGTCCAACGACGGACGGCAGCCCCACGAAAAAATCGAACGCATACGCCAGTTGCGCCCCGATATGGTGCTCCTTTCCGGCGGCACAGATGGCGGCACCATTTCGCACGTTGTCGAATTGGCCGAATTTATCTCGGCAGCCGATCCCAAACCGCGATTTGGATCGGGATACCAACTCCCCGTCATTTACGCTGGAAACAAAGATGCCGCGCAGGAAATTGAACGCACCCTGGGCGACAAAACAGCCCTCACCGTCACGGAAAACATCCGCCCCACGCTCGAAGAAGAAAACCTCGGACCTGCTCGCCATGTGATCCACGACCTCTTTCTCGAACACGTCATGGCGCAAGCACCCGGTTATCGAAAACTCATCTCCTGGACAGGCGCGCCCATCATGCCCACGCCCGGCGCAGTTGGCCTCATGATGCAAACCGTATCCAAACAACAAAATATCAATGTCGTGGGCGTTGACATAGGCGGCGCCACCACCGACGTGTTCAGCGTCTTCGACAATATCTTCAACCGCACGGTATCTGCCAACCTCGGCATGTCCTACAGCGTATCCAACGTACTCGCCGAAGCGGGCCTCGACGATGTCATGCGTTGGGTACCTTTCAAAATTGACGAAGCCGACCTGCGAGACCGCATCAAAAACAAAATGATCCGCCCCACCACAATTCCGCACATGCTCGAAGAACTTCAGGTCGAACAGGCCATTGCCCGCGAAGCCCTCCGTCTGGCCTTTGTCCAGCACCGCGCACTCGCCGTGGGTCTCAAAGGCGTACAGGCAGAGCGTACCCTATCCGATGTATTCGACCAATCCGCAGGCGGAGATAGTCTCATCAAAATGCGCGACCTCGACCTCCTCGTCGGAAGCGGCGGCGTTTTATCTCACGCCCCACGTCGAATGCAAACAGCCGCCATGCTCATCGACGCCTTCCAGCCCGAAGGCATCACGCGCCTCGCCGTTGACAGCATCTTTATGATGCCACACCTCGGCGTACTCTCATCGGTCAACGAAATTGCCGCCACGCAGGTTTTTGAACGCGACTGCCTCATCTACCTCGGCACGTGTATCGCACCCATCGTCCAGGGCAAACAGGGTGCGCCCTGTGCACAATACGAAATCGCCCTTCCCGACGGAACCCAATCCGGCACCCTGAATATTGGCGATCTTCTGCACTTCCCGCTCGAAGCAGATCAGGAAGCACACATCACCTTACAACCCGAGCGCAACACAGACGCAGGTGCCGGGCCGGGTCGAGAATTAAACACAACAGTCAAAGGAGGCACCGCCGGACTAATCCTCGACGGACGCGGTCGCCCCATTGTATTTGCCGAAAATCAATCCGAACGCACTGATCAAATAAGCCGGTGGAGCGAGACCCTCAACCTCTACCCCCGGTAAGTGAAAGAGCAAGGCCATGATTTATTTATTTTTCTTGTAAAGTAGCCCACGCATTGTATATTTCGTTATTCGTAACCTCAGGTACTACTCTATGGCACACGCATACACACCCGGCCTTCGCGTCACCCCACAGACCCTTCTTCAACGCCAGCGCCAACTCCCCCTCAAAGGTGAGGTCGTCGTATCACAAGGCGATAGCGTGACGCGCGATCAGGTCGTTGCCCACACGCACCTGCCCGGCAACGTCACCACCCTCAACCTGGTCAACATCTTGAGTTGCACGCCCGAAGAACTGCCCAATTACATGCTCAAAAGCGAAGGCGACCCCGTCGAAGCCGACGAACCCATTGCCGAAACCCGCCCCTTTATCAAATGGTTCAAAACCACCGTTAAAGCACCTATCAGTGGCACCCTCGAAAGCATCTCCAAAATCACCGGACAGGTCATCTTTCGCGCCCCTCCGCGCCCCGTTCAGGTACAGGCATACATAGATGGCAACGTGATCGAAATCCTGCCTGAAGAAGGCGTCATTGTCGAAACCACAGGTGCTTTTGTACAGGGCATCTTTGGCATAGGCGGTGAAATCTGGGGACCTCTGCACGTCATCTCCAAAGAGCCAGATCAAATTTTAACCCCCGATCAAATCGACGACTCATGCGCGGGAAAAATCGTCGTAGGCGGCAATTTGCTCACCCTCGACGTGATCGACAAAGCGCGGGAAATCGGCGCCGTTGGCATCATTGGCGGCGGCATCCGCGATTCCGATTTGCGCGACCTGCTCGGTTACGACCTCGGCGTAGCCATCACCGGCACCGAGAATATCGGCCTCACCGTCATTGTCACCGAAGGCTTTGGCCCCATCGCAATGGCGCGCAAAACCTTTGGTATCCTGAGCGAAAACAACGGCAAAGAAGCCTCTATCTCGGGTGCCACTCAGATCCGCGCCGGAGTTTTGCGTCCCGAAATCATCATCCCGGAATCCACCATCCACGAGCAAACCGACGAATCCGATAATCCGGGTCTCATCGAAGGGGCACTCTTGCGCGTAATTCGCGCACCCCATTTTGGTCAGGTGGGAAAAGTCACGGCCCTACCACCCGAACTGCAAACAGTCGAATCCGAAACCCATGTGCGCGTACTCGAAGTCGAATTTGACAATGGGGACCGCGCCACTGTCCCGCGCGCCAACGTCGAACTCATCCAGGAGTAAACGACCCATCGGGAGATTGCGTATGAGATATTTTTTATGTTGCATCACACTCGTGCTCTGCGCGGCACAGGTATATGCACAACAACCCACCGGTGTCAAAGCCGAAGACACCCCCAACGACTCGGGAGGCAGCATCACCGTCATCTGGGACTACCCAGAATCCTATGAGAAAATCGAACAAATCAGATACGTAATTTACGTTAGCGAATCTGAAAATGGGCCTTTTCATGCCGCTAAGTACGATGCAGCGAATCTACAATCCACCGATCCCGGTACTTTTGGGCATGGCGAAGAAACATACAAAAAAATCTTTGCTAAAGTCTCCGCATATATTGTTCCAACCGACCCACCTGAAAGAATCGCCATCGAAAATCACAAAACCTATTACGTACAGGTCACGGCCCACCTCCCATCTGGCGGATCATTTCCCTCTGCAATCGCGAGCGCAGAAGCTTATCAAAATTTTTTCAACCAGGCCAAAACCAATAACTTCGTTATCGGCACAATCTTCTCTCTCATCATTTTGATCAGCATTTTCCTCGCCCAAAAACGCGAACTCTTCATCCGGCGCATCGCCGGACTCGAAGCCCTCGACGAAGCCCTCGGTCGCGCAACTGAAATGGGCAAGCCCGTACTCTTTGCACACGGCTTGCATCCCATGGGCAGTGTTTCTACCATTGCAGCAATCAATGTTCTCTCGCGCGTGGCCCAGCGAACCGCCGAATTTAACACCGAATTGCGCGTGGCCAACAACGATCCGGTTGTCATGGCCGTGAGCCAGGAAGTCGTCAAAGAATCCTATCTCAATGCGGGCCGTCCCGATGCGTACTCAGAAGACTCGGTCTTTATGGTCGCTACCGAACAATTCAGTTATGCCGCAGCCCTTGACGGCATGATGGTGCGCGATAGACCTGCTACCAACATCATGATGGGCTATTTCTACGCCGAATCGCTCTTGCTGGCAGAAACAGGTGCTTCCACAGGGGCAATCCAGATTGCGGGAACTGACTCCTACACCCAATTGCCCTTTTTTATTACCACCTGCGACTATACGCTCATGGGGGAAGAACTCTATGCGGCGAGTGCTTACCTCGCCCGCGAACCCAGATTGCTGGGCAGCCTCAAGGGACAGGACATCGGCAAAGCAGCACTCTTAATTGTCATGATTTTGGGCACACTTCTGGCAACTCTTGAAATTCAAACACTCACGCATATTTTTGCCGCATATTAAGCAGGGGATTCTTTCATGCTTTTTTTAAGACGCACACTACCGCTAATCATCGCCTTTGTTCTGGGTATGATTGGCATTCTCGTTTTCTATATTCCACACAGCGGTGCCCAAGCTCTCGAACAAGAATTGACAAAATGGGATCGAATTGTCGCTGCTTTTGCTCTGGTGTTGGGCATCTATAGCCTGATGCGCTTGCACTGGAACCGCGTGCGACGCCAGCAAGCCGGATGGGCATATAGCTCTCTCGTTTTTGTCGGTTTTACAGTCATGTTTATTTTTGCCCTCTACAATGATGGACACGGTCCCTTCAATCCTCAGGTCACTGAATCAGGGCCATTTGTATGGATGTTTGATTATGTACAGGTACCTGCCGATGCCACCATGTTTTCCATCCTGGCATTTTTCATCGCATCTGCAGCTTACCGCACCTTTCGCGCACGCACGCCAGAAGCAGCAATCCTGCTCGTATCGGCCATTATCGTAATGATCGGTCGCGTGCCCATTGGCGGTCTCATATCCGATTCTATACCAGAACTTTCCCAATGGCTCATGGCCGTGCCCAATCTGGCAGCCAAACGCGGCATCTTACTCGGCGTCAGTCTCGGCATTGTCGCAACGTCATTGCGCATCATCTTTGGCATCGAACGCTCCTATCTCGGCGGAGGTGAAGAATGAAAGAATTTTTACTCAATATCGATCGCCGCATCATCTTCGTCTTTGTTGCGCTCGGCGTCATCATTCCGGCACTCACTTCTTTTAACCTGCCTATCAAACCCACTCCAAATGTGCAATCTATCTACGACACTATTGAAGAAGTGGGCGAGAAAAACGGCACTATCCTCATATCCTTTGATTACGGTCCCGGCTCCATGCCCGAAGTACAGCCCATGGCCCTTTCGGTGTTGCGCCATTGTTTCAAACGCAACGTCAAAGTAGTGGGCATGTGTCTTTGGCCCCAGGGAGTGGGTCTGGCCCAACAAGCCTTCGATACAACCTCAAAGGAATTGGGGGCTGAATATGGCAACGACTATGTCTTTCTCGGATTTAAAACCGGATTTCACTCACTGGTCATCAACATGGGCCACGATTTTCACGGTACTTTCCCACAAGATTTGCCTGGCAACAACACAACTGAATTACCTGTCACCCAAAATATAAAGGGCCTGGCGGACTTCGACTATGTGCTCTGCCTGGCAGCGGGCAACACGCCAGATGGTATCTGGATACCTTTCGGGCAAGAACGCTACAAATTCAAATTTGGCCTTGGATGCACGGCTGTGATGGCACCCGATCAATTCCCCTACTTACAATCGGGCCAAATGAATGGCATGATGGGTGGATTGGCCGGTGCCGCCGAATACGAAACCCTCGTACAAGCTTCCGGTACTGCGACTGAAGGCATGCGTCCTCAATCCGTCGTGCATCTCATTATCATCATCTTCATCATCCTGGGCAATGTGATGTACTTCCTCTATGGCCGCCAAAAAGGAGGTGCCCAGTGAGCCGCGATCAGATCCTTTTTATTGCTTTCTTATTTATCTTTTTTGTCGTCAATATTATTCTCTTTAGCTCTGACAAACTCTCTGCGGATTGGACCGGCTTAGGCACATTTATCGCCGCCGGCATTACCCTATCGCTTTATAGTTTTCTCTACAAAGACAACCCCCTCTTCAAATTTGCCGAAAATCTCTATGTGGGTGTCGCAGCTGCGTACACGCTTACCCAGATTTGGTACACCGTGCTTTTGGCCGACGTCGTAATTCCATTTTCTGAACTCGGCAACGAAAGCATGGGCAATTTGTGGCTCATCGTCCCCACATTACTCGGCTTCTTCATGCTTACCCAACTCTCCTCGCCAAAATTTAGCTGGCTCAGCCGCATTGCATTTGCATTTGTGGTTGGCCTGGGGGCGGGGCTGGCCATTCCGCGCACTATTGCTGCCAATTTGCTGGCACAAATACAGCCCACTATGGGGCCTATAACAGCCGACCTGGCTGGATTCAATCTATTTATTATTTTAGTCGGCGTCGTTACAGTACTCGTGTATTTCTTTTACTCTGTCGAACACACTGGCCCCGTAGGGGTGGCGTCCAAAATCGGCATCTGGTTCCTCATGATCTCATTCGGCGCATCATTTGGCTACACCATCATGGCGCGTCTCTCACTGCTGATTGGTCGCGTCGGGTTCTTGCTCGAAGACTGGCTCGTACTCCCATTGCCTTTATTTTGATTCGTGGAGATGCGCGTGTCCATTCGCTCATTGCAAAAAAACGGGAACGTTCAAACCCATATAGAAGTCCAAAGAAAAATCGTACATGCCCAATTCCGTGCTGACAGTTGACAACCTCCAAACGCATTTTCATACAGACAGCGGAACAGCGAGGGCGGTAGATGGCGTATCATTCACACTCAACAAGGGCGAAACTTATGGCCTTGTTGGTGAATCGGGGTGCGGAAAAAGTGTCACTTCGCTGTCAATCATGCGATTGGTGCCTCATCCTGGCCGCATTGAAAGTGGGCATATTTTTTTTCAAGACAGAGACCTGGTATCCCTTTCGGATACCGAAATGCGCGACATACGCGGCAATGACATTGCCATGATCTTTCAGGAACCCATGACCAGTCTCAACCCGGTTTACACCTGTGGGTTCCAGATTGACGAAGCCGTGAGGCGGCATCAGGGATTAGAAAAAACAGAAGCGCGAAAAAAAACAGTTGAAATGCTCCACCTCGTGGGGCTGCCCGATCCCGAGCAACGCGCAAACGAATACCCGCACCAATTGTCGGGCGGGCAACGCCAGCGCGTGATGATCGCCATGGCCCTCTCGTGCAACCCAAAAGTGCTGATAGCCGACGAACCCACAACAGCACTCGATGTCACCATACAAGCGCAAATCCTGGATTTATTGCGCGACTTGCAGCAACAACTCGGCATGGCAGTCCTGCTCATCACACACGATTTGGGCGTTATTGCCGAAGCCGCCGATCAGGTCGCGGTCATGTACGCGGGCAAAATTGTAGAAACCGGTCCGGCAGATGCAATTTTTCACAACCCCAGGCATCCCTACACGCAGGGGTTACTCGCATCGGTCCCCCGTCTGGACATCGCGAACAATCGCCTCAGAACCATACCGGGCACTGTTCCCGAAGCCACGCAATTTCCATCGGGATGTCGATTTGCGGATCGATGTGAAAAGGTCGATTCAATTTGCAGGGAAACCACACCACAACTGCAAACCATTAGCGGCGATCACCAGACCGCGTGTTGGATGGCATAAGGCGAGAAATAGTGCTACTTAAAGTTCAAAATCTTAAAAAATACTACCCCATTTCTCAGGGGCTTTGGGGGCGCAACACCGGGCATGTCAAAGCGGTAGATGACGTGAGCTTCGATATCTCCCCCGGCGAAACCCTCGGCCTGGTCGGCGAATCGGGATGCGGAAAAACGACAATTGGACGCGCCATCTTGCGCCTTATCAATGCGACATCGGGCACCGTGCAATTCAAAAATACCGACATCCTCTCCCTGGGGAAAAAACAACTTCGAGCACTGCGGCGGCATATGCAAATCATCTTTCAGGACCCTTACGGATCTCTAAACCCCCGCCTCACCATCGGCGGCATCCTCTCGGAACCCTTAAAAATCCACGGCGACAAAACAAAAGATCGAGTCGCCGACCTGCTCAACACCGTGGGCTTATCTCCCGACGTCGCACGCCGCTATCCGCACGAATTTTCCGGCGGACAGCGACAGCGCATTGGCATTGCCCGAGCATTGGCAGTAAAACCGCAATTCATTATCGCGGACGAACCCGTATCTGCACTCGACGTATCGATTCAGGCACAAATAGTAAACTTACTCCAGGATTTGCAGACTCAGTTTGGACTTTCATATCTCTTTATCGCACACGACCTGAGCGTGGTCAAACACATTTCCAACCGCGTGGCAGTCATGTATCTGGGCAAAATTGTCGAACTGGCCGAAAGCCAGGAACTCTACGACAATCCGCAGCATCCCTATACGCGTGCATTGCTCTCATCAATCCCCATACCCGATCCGCGCGTCAGGGGATCGCGCACCATTTTAACAGGCGACGTGCCCAGCCCGGTCAACGTACCTTCGGGCTGTGCATTTCATCCGCGCTGTCCCGAAGCAACGCCGGACTGCGCCCACTGCAAACCCGAACTCTTAGACATTGAACCCGGCCACAGCGTGGCCTGTATCTTGCGGCACAATTAGAGACGAATAGACGAATAGACGAATAGACGAACCCCGCTCCACCCACCAAAATCACTACAAGCTTCGATTCGTTGATTCGTTGATTCGCTGATTCGTTCAATCCACCCACCATTTCAAGGAGTCATAAGTGAAGGTCTTAAAAATTTTAACGATGCTGTGTCTCACCGGACTCATATCCCACACCGCCCTGGCACAGCCCCCCTCTTTGGGTCCTGCCAAAGCCATTGGGGTTGACCTTGCCAATACCCCGTTAAACCGTCCGTCTCCCGATCAAAAAAGCTACACCTATTGGAAACCCGAAACAGTGGATGGCTTTTTCCCATCGCTTTTGGGACTGCGTACGGCTGGCGCTCGGATGATTCGCACCAGATATTTCAACATCTACTTCTCTACTGCTGAAAAAACCGCCCGCCAAATTGCCGACTTCTGCGACGAGGTGCTGTCAAATCTCATGCGCCATTACCCTACCTTTGTCGATCGCATTGCCCCCATCCACGTCGTCGTTGACGATCAGGCGGATTATTTGGGCAATGCCTTTGCCGTGTACAGTGCCAATTACATCCACTTTTGGACCAACCCCATCGACTGGGAAATCCGCGGCACCAGCGACTGGGTACGCAATGTTTTTGTCCACGAACTCGCCCACATCGTAACATTAAAAGCCGCCTATAAGGGCCTGCCATTTCAAATTGGCATAGTCAACACCTCCCGCGCCAATGAAAATCCCGATTTCAGCTTCACACTCGGCCTGTATCACCTCGCCGTCAATTCGGGTTTTGCCGAAGGCATCTCGCAATACGAGGCCACCGAATACGGTGACGACCACTGGGACACACACCGCGATATGCTCCTGCGCATGGCCGCGCTCGAAAATGATCTACTCTCCCTATCCAGCATGGGGCAACTCGGCGGCAAAGGCAATTTCCACGGTGAAATGGTCTATAATCAGGGATTTGCCCTGCTCAACTACATTGGCGAACGCTTTAGCCCCAGTGTTGTCAGACAAATTTTTGAACACAGACCCATTATTAACTTCAACTCCTCGCTGAAAAAAGCCACAGGCGTATCGGCCAAACAACTCTACCGCGACTGGAAAACGCATATTGAAGAACAATACAGCGCGGTTCAAAGCGACATCCAGGAAGCCGGTGAACGCGAAGGCGAATTGATCGTGGATAGAGGTGGTTTGGACTTTCATCCGGTCTATTCCCCGCAAGGCGATAAGCTGGGCTTTATCTCCAACGACGATAGCGACTATTTCATTACTGAACTCAAAGTAATGGACCTCGCCACCAAAAAAGTGACAAAAATAGCTGACCGCGTCGATAATCGCTTTGTCTGGACAGCCAGCGGCGACAGCCTGATGTACATCAAAGCCGTAGGCGCGCGTTGGGACATCTTCACTTATGACATCAAAACGAAAAAAGAAACGCGCCTCACCGTGGGCCTGCGCGGCAAAGACCCCACCCTCTCACCCGACGGCAAACAAATCGCCTTTGTAACCATGAGAGATGGCACAGCGAACATCGGCCTTGTAAACACCGATGGCACCGATGTGCGATACCTCACACATAACAACGACGCCACACAGTATTTTGGCCCAAAATGGTCGCCCGACGGCAAACATCTGCTCTTCAGCGTATTCCGCACAGGCGAAGACCGCGACATAGCCATCATCGACGTGGATGCCACAACCTGGGAAAAGAAAAAGGGCCGGCGCTCGCTTAAAAAAGAAGAAGTTGACACACAACTCGACAGCCTCCAGCAGGCAAAGGCCGACAGCCTCAAGGCATTTCCCGATAGCCTCGCCTATGCCAACAATGCCAACTTCAAAGCCATTGTACACTCCACAGCCGACGAACGAGACCCCGTATGGCTACCCGATGGCAGTGGGTTTGTCTTCAGTTCAGACCGTACGGGCATCTTCAACCTCTACACCCACGACATGGCGACCGGGGAACAAAAGCAACTGACCAATGTTGTCGGCGGCGCGTTTTTGCCCACTATTTCTCCCGATGCCAAAGACGTGATCTACGCGGGATATCACGCAGCGAACTACAACCTCTATCGCATACCCCTATCCGAGGCCGTTGCCGTCGATCCTCCCGAGGGTATTGCGCGGGACTATGCCGAAATTTACACTGGCAAATCCATCACCGAACTTCACGACATCGGGCGGTATTCCACGCGTCTCATCTCCTACGGAATCACACCCATCGCATTGCTGGGCCCCACATTTATCGGCAACCGATTCGGCCTGGATCAAATCAGCGCAGGTGTTCAATGGGCCTGGGGCGACCTGCTCGGCAGCGACGTCTTTGTAACCACCGCCCTGATCGGCAAAAACTTCAGACGGCAACAAGACTTCAACTCGGAATTCGCCTTCTACTACCAGAACAGCCTCACCCCCATTCTATCTGAACAAAGCACCTATGTCCCCCGCATCTTCTTTGGAGGCAGCAGACAAACTATCAACAGCATCGTGGATTTGGGTACCGTCCAAACCGTACGCGATACACTCAGCGGCACATTGATCACCCAAAACGACGAAGGACAACAGGTTTTAATCCCCAATGTCACGCAGCATTTGGACCTCACGGTCACAGAAGAAGACGATTTTAAGGATGTATTCTCCGATTTTACGGTAGGCGCCGAAATGGGAGTAGGTCGCGGACACTATTTTAGTCTGGCCTATGGCTACCGCAAATATACTGAAAACTTGCACGCCGTTCAGGTCCTCCATGACAGCTCTCGCGTCTTCCAGACCGATTTGGGAACCGGTGCCATCGAAGACATCACAGATCAGATCCCCGGACCGGGCTATGCATCGCAGGAAACCCTTCTCGACGATTTTCTCTACAAAGAACTCGACTTCTTCAAAAGTAACGAATGGATGGGTGGTTGGAGCTACATCACCCTCAAACCCGCAACCGACCTCTACATCAACCCGTCGGGTGGTCGCGCATTGTCCTTCCGCTACAGGCGCATCAATGCAACCGTGATAGATACACTGGCCCGCACGCCAGATCTGGATGGGGACTTTACCCCAGACCCCATCGGCGAAGACCTATCACCCGCATTTTTCCGAGGCGATAAAGTCAACGTAGGTTTCAACGAATACCTTGTTTCCTTTAACGAATTTATCCCGCTCGTCGGCCGCTCTACACTCGCCCTCCAGGTCTTTGGAGCCTATAAAGACGGCTATGTCAAAGAAGTACAACAAGAAGGCGGCACATTCGAAGGCGTATTCTATTATCCCCTGCGCTATTATCTCGGTGGTCTGGGAACCTTGCGCGGCTATCCGTATTTCACGATCTCAGGTGGCAAAGCCCTCTTTGGCCGCACCACGCTGACCCTGCCCATCTTCAAGCGCGTCGGCGCAGAACTACCGCCCCTCTTTTTTGACAAAATTTACGCCTCGCTCTTTTTTGAGTTTGGCGGCACATCCAATGCCGCCAGCATCGGCGATATTTTCGACGTAAATGAAGAAGTACACAGTGGGCGATGGGACAAATTCAAGAACTCTTTCCTATTTGACTACGGCGCCGAAATCCGATTCCAAATATTTTCACATTATCGCTTGCCCATGTTCGGCTATTTCATCGTCGCCCGTCCCACCAAACTCGAAGTTCCATCCCGCAACAACCCCGCTATCATCGAAGAGGTCAGTGGGACGCGATTCTATTTTGGCCTGTCATTGTAAAGCCATCTCTCACAATCAAGTGCTCCGCCTTATAACACAGGCGGAGCACTTTTCGCTGTTTTAATGCTTATGTCTCCACTCATCCACGCGGTGCGTCCACGCGAATGGGTCAAAAATGTCTTTGTATTGACCGCTCTCGTTTTTACCAAACGCATTTTTGAACCCGATGACCTCCTGCAAGGCATTCTGGCCCTTGTCTGTTTTTGTCTCATATCTGGCGCAGCGTACCTTTTCAACGACATCCGAGACAGAGAAAACGACCGACAGCACCCTCTAAAACGCCATCGCCCAATCGCCTCGGGTGCGTTGCGTATCTCCGTTGCCGCCATCGCCGCTATCCTCCTCGCTCTCCTCGCCCTGATCGGGGGATTTTATGTACATCCCCATTTTGGTATCGTCCTCCTGATCTATGCGGTACTGAACATCGCCTATACGCTGTACCTCAAACACATTGTCATCCTCGATGTTATGATCATTGCCGCGGGATTTCTTCTGCGCGCCATAGGCGGTGCAGTGGCGATTCAGGTCGCCATTTCCTCCTGGTTCATCCTCTGTACCATGCTGTTGGCACTATTTCTCGGCTTTGCCAAGCGCCGGCATGAACTCGCTCTGCTCGAAGGAGATGCCAGCACCCACCGCCGCATCCTCGCAGAATATTCTCCACAATTTCTCGATCAGATAATCGCCATCGTCACAGCCGGTGCACTGGTATCCTATGCGCTTTACACCATGTCGTTCGAAGTTATTGAAAAACTCGGCACCAAATATCTCAACCTCACCATCCCCTTTGTAATTTACGGTATGTTGCGCTACCTCTATCTCATCTACAAAAAAGATGGGGGCGGCAATCCCACCTCCACCGTATTGGGCGATTTCCCCCTCCTGATCGCCTGCGCCTTATGGTTGCTAACCCTGGGTGTGATACTCTACGTCTAACCTCTCAGCCGATTTGTCACTGAATCAGCCTTTATTTCACCCCTGCACGCGGGCATTGTGAAAAGACTTCGTATTTTGTATTTTGACTCTGCTGATCGTTTTTAATTCTTTTCACAAGGAGTTTTCGAATGGCAGAGCGACCAAATATTTTGCTAATTATGAACGACGATATGGGCTATTCTGATATTGGATGTTACGGCGGTGAGATCCACACGCCAAATTTAGATCGACTTGCTGCCAATGGGTTGCGACTCACTCAATTTTACAACACGGCGCGGTGCTGCCCCACGCGGGCATCGTTACTCACGGGATTGCATCCTCACCAGGCCAGTGTGGGGCACATGATGGATGACCGGGAATACGAAGGGTATCGGGGCGATCTGAACTTCAGGAGCGTAACCATTGCCGAAGTGCTCAAAACAGTGGGATATGCGACCTATATGAGTGGCAAATGGCATATCACGCGGCATACAGATGCAGATGGCCCCAAACACAGTTGGCCCTGTCAGCGTGGATTTGATCGCTTTTTTGGCATCATTACTGGTGCCGCCAATTATTGGAAGCCGCAAACACTCACGCGAGACAACGAGCAAATCACAGTGGATGAATTTCCAGAAGATTTCTTTTTGACCGACGCCATCAGCGATCAAGCAGCGGATTATATCCGCGAACACGCGCAGGCAAACGGAGATCAGCCATTCTTTTTATATACCGCATATACTGCACCCCATTGGCCCTTGCACGCGCATGATGAAGATATTGCAAAATACAAAGACCGTTTTGCCGCGGGATGGGATCAACTGCGCGAAGAGCGTTTGGCGCGCATGCGCGAAATGGGCATCTTAAAACCCGAATGGGGACTGAGCGACCGCGACCCCTCTCAAGTGCCCTGGGAAGAAGCCGACCACAAGGCGTGGCAGCAACGGCGCATGGAAGTTTATGCCGCCCAGGTTGACCGCATGGATCAGGGCATTGGACGCATCGTCCAATCCCTCGAAGAGACCGGGCAACTGGACAATACCCTGATCGTATTTTTAGCCGACAACGGGGGATGCGCCGAAGAACTGGGAGGCGGCATGCGACGCAGCGCGATTGCGCCGGCCACCACGCGCAATGGTCGCCCAGTCCAACGCGGCAACGATCCAAATATCATGCCAGGGGACGAAACCACGTACCAGAGCTACGGCGTACCCTGGGCCAACGTATCCAACACGCCATTTCGCCTGTATAAGCACTGGGTTCACGAAGGCGGTATTGCAACGCCATTTATCGTACACTGGCCCGATCGCGTAACAGACGGCGGCGCATTGCGCGAGCAACCCGGCCAGCTTACCGATGTCATGGCAACCTGCCTCGATGTAGCGGGCACCGAGTATCCCCAAACTTATAATGAGCACGATATCTTGCCGCTGGAAGGCACCTCGCTAACACCAATTTTTGACAACCGGGACAACGGCAAAGAATATTTAATCTGGGAACACGAAGGCAATGGCGCGGTTCGCAAAGGCAAGTGGAAACTGGTCAAGCGCTACCCGGGCGATTGGGAGCTATACGATATAGAAGCCGACAGATCGGAACTCGACGATCTGGCAAATGAAAAAGCCGATGTCGTAGCCGAACTCGCGGCAATTTACGACACATGGGCAGAGCGGTGTGGGATTGAACCCTGGGACAATATCCTCGCAAAGCGCGGGTAATAAAAAGGAAACACCATGACACCGACAGATATCACAGATGAAATGCTGGCAACATACCGGCGCGATGGCGTCATAAAAATCCCGCAGATCATCTCGCCGGAAGAAGTGGCAAAATTTCGTCAGGCATCACTGGATATACTGGAAACAATGCCAAAAGATCCAAACCGACCCTTTAATCAAAAAGTGAACGTATGGCGGGAGGACGAGGTATTGCGAAACTTGACGCAACACCCGAACGTCGCTGCAGTCGCAGAGAAAATTGCGGGTGCGCGATTGCGTATCTGGCACGATCACATCCTGGCAAAAATGCCAGAACTCGAAGTCCCAACGGCATTCCATCAAGACCTGGTAAAATGGCCCTATGATCGCAATTCCAATGCCCTATCGGCGTGGATCGCGCTACAGGATACCCCCGTAGAAATGGGATGCATGTCATTTGTACAGGGATCGCACGAAATGAAAGACATACCGGACATGGCGACAAATAACCAGGAGAGATGGCGGGAATTCGCACCGGAAATCGCGTGGCGCACCCGGGTAACACATCCGCTTCAGGCGGGGGATTGTACATTTCACCACGGAATGACATTTCACACCGCGGGACCAAATAAAACCAATGATTGGCGGGTGGGATACGTGATAATTTTCGTCGATGCAGCAGCGAAATACACCGGCAAAAAACATGTCGTCACAGATCCCCTGAAGCTGACGCCCGACACATTGCCGCCAGATGATCATTTTCCACCCGTAGTGAAATTTTATGGAGACTAAAAAATGAGCACCCCCAATATAATTTTAATGATGTGCGACGACCTGGGATATGGCGACGTGGGATTTAACGGGAATGAAGTAATCAAAACCCCGAATTTGGACCGCCTGGCGAACAATGGGATCCGGTTCACGCGATTTTATGCGGGAGGACCCGTGTGTTCTCCAACGCGGGGAACGTGTTTAACCGGACGGCATTATTTTCGATATGGCGTAACACATGCCAATCGCGGACACTTGCCCACACAGGAAATAACATTGGCGCGAATGTCGAAATCCTTCGGCTATGCGACCGGACACTTTGGCAAATGGCATCTGGGAACGCTGGACCCGAATTATTCGGGCAAGCCCAATCGCAATCCAGCGCGCAATTACGCCCCGCCGTGGGAGCGGGATTACGATGCATCTTTTGCCACAGAGTACGCGGTTCCCACCTGGGATCCAACAGTAGATATTAACCAGAGAACCGGAGAACGACTGGACCAACCCTGGGCCTCTCCGTATTACGAAAATGGAAAACTGGCAACGGAAAACCTGGAAGGATGTGATTCCCGAGTATTGATGGACCGCGCAATTCCATTTATCGAACAAGCTGTTGAAAATGGCGAGCAGTTCCTTACGACAATCTGGTTTCACGCGCCCCATAGCCCGGTCGTTGCCGGACCGGAATATCGCGCAATGTATTCCGAATACAGCGAAGATGAGCAGCACTATTACGGCTGTATCACCGCCATAGACGATCAGGTGGGGCGGTTATATCACGCATTAGAAGCATGGGGCGTAGCCAACAACACCATGATCTGGTTCTGTTCGGACAACGGACCAGAAGGCCGCACAGGTCGAGATGGCCGCCACCGGGGATCAACAGGCGGCTTGCGCGGGCGCAAACGATCTCTATTTGACGGCGGCGTGGGCGTACCCGCGCTATTGCACTGGCCGGGTCATGCAGAACCCGGACGCACAGTAGAAATGCCGTGCAGCACACTGGATTACTTCCCCACAATCGCCGAGGTCATGGGATATGAAATGCCGGATAATCGCCCCATTGACGGCATCAGCCTCCTGCCCGTAATTGAAGGAAACATGACAGAACGCCCCACTCCCATTCCGTATCGGTTCAACAGTGGAAAAAATTCGATGTTTGGCGCCCCGACCATCTCAATGATCGACAACCGGTATAAATGCTTGACCAACCTATCGAGCGATGGCAGCGAAGATCTGTGTTTTGACATGATTGAAGACCGCGCAGAAACGACCAACTTGGCCAATGAACAACGCGAGCGAATGGGACAAACCCGCGAGACCCTGCGTCAATGGCTCCGCTCCTGCGAAGTCAGCCACAACGGTGGCGATTACGCTTATGAACCCGTCGCACCATTTGAAGAAGTCACAGGAGACTGGCCTGGAAGAAGAAACAGAAATTAGAGGTATTGAATGGCAACTCAATTTGGCGATGAACGCGATTGGTTTTTGGAAAAGCGATTTGGAATGTTCGTCCACTGGGGAATTTACGCAATCCCCGGATGGCACGAACAACACCAGT
>JAPPIE010000183.1 GCA_028874765.1 Gemmatimonadota bacterium | reverse complement strand
ACTGACTCTTAATCAGTAGGTTCGGGGTTCGATTCCCTGTGGGCGCACCATAATCCAACAGGCACTTACGTACATTCTCGCAAGTGCCTGTTTTTTATATTGACAGAGAAGAGAAGACAACCTCATAATGCTGTCGCCGATTTCGCGTCTTCGGTGGCCTTTTTTAAGGATGGCATAATGCGACCAATCCCCATTTACATTATGCTGGTATTTCTCCTTTTCGGTTGTAAAAATAACAGCACGGGACCAGAACAGTCACTGGCGGCAGACCGCGATGTACTGGTGGCCCTGTACAATGCGACCAATGGGGCAAACTGGACGAACAGGACAAATTGGCTGAGCGATAGCGATCTTTCGACCTGGCATGGCATCACAATTTCTAACGAACGGGCCATATCCCTGGACCTCGCCAACAATAATATGACGGGCGAACTTCCTGGAACATTGGGCAAATTGTCCGACCTCAAAACACTGAATCTTTCCGACAATCAGTTGCACGGCCCGATCCCATCCGAATTGGGCAATCTGACCAACCTCACGGACCTGTATCTTTCCCAAAATGCATTGAGCGGATCAGTCCCCTCTGAATTGAGCAACCTATCCAACCTCACGGGACTGTATCTCGACCAGAATGGCCTGACAGGTCCACTTCCCCAAAGCCTGACAAACCTGACGAATCTAAAGGAATTCATCTTTCAAGACACGGAGCTATGCGCGCCGCTCAATACTGCCTTTCAGGCGTGGCTTCAGGGCATCCCCTTTTTTGCGGGCGACAACTGTCAGTAGAAAAATACTATGAGATCTCATATCCCCATCCTGCCTCATTACAAAACCCAGGAAATCCTGATACGGGCAGCAGAACAAAAAACGCTACCCTATGTGAAAGCCCCACACCTCTTGTTTCTGGACGAGCATAATGTCTTGATCGCCTACAAACGCGGCACCCGGCACAACACAGAACCAGCGGCTGACTGGGAGATGTTTCGCTACAATCCCACCACGGGGGCAATTTCGGATCGAAAAATTGTCGCACACCTGGATGGTTTCACGATCCAGAACGGAGAATTTGTCCGATTTGCCAATGGCGATATTGGCCTGTACGTAGATCCGCATTTTCCAAATTCAAAAGACAAATTCGGGCTACTTGCGTATCGGTCTTCAGATAATGGCGTGCATTTTGAAGGCGGAGAAAAACTCGGCTCCATCAACGGCACGGAATATGTCTATGCGTTTGAATCCCTGACAGAAAGAGAAACGACCTATATGCTCCTGACGCCCTACCGGCATTATCGGAATAACAGTCCGAATGTGGATGTGATTCGATCCGATGACAACGGAAAAAGTTGGCAGTTTGTGGCAAACCTCACACAAACCTTTGGAAACGCCCCCATCAACGAAACATCCTTCCTGCGATATGACGACGGATACATCTTCAACACGCGGGGGCTGGACGGCATCCAGCGAATGCATTTTACCGATGAATCGTTCCGCCTGATTAGAGAAGTGAACCTGACACAGACCTATAAATTCATACGCGCCCAGATAGGCAGACCGCGACTTTTCGAGCGAGATGGCGGCTACTACTTCATCGGTAGAAATTACATGGAATCGATACGCGGCATGAAATTGTGTCTCTTCAAGTTCGATCCCGAATCACTCGACATCCGCACCTATGCCATATTGGACAATTACGAAGGCGCAATAGTACCCGACGGGTACTATGCGATGCCTTATTTCACAACGCGCGCCCAAAAAGTGCATTTCAACGTCATAACCTATAAATCTCTCCACCTCCGCGAATCGCCCCCGGATCTCATCCGCCTGGAATTCAAATGGGATGAATTGCGTTGAAGAAGCCAAAAACCGCTTTCTTTCTTGACAGAAAACAGGTCAAAGATATATTCATTACTTAGTGAATCAAGAATATCAAAAACAACACTGGAGGTTTACCCAAATGTCCGACACACCCTTGATTGCACCCCACGGTGGTCTATCCGAACCTGTCAATCGTCTGGTAGTAGATGTTGAAACATTTTTATCCAGAGCAAACGGACTGACGCGTGTCCCGGTCAGCGATGCAGACCTATCCTCGGTCTATCGTTTTGGCGACGGCGGGCTGAGTCCACTAACAGGACCAATGGATGCACAAACATATCATCGGGTACTCGACGAATCCGTCATCGAAGTGGGCGGCAAGCGCTATGCATGGACGATCCCAATCTCACTACCCGTGAGTCCCGACCTCGCCAAAACCCTGTCGATTGGCCAAAAAGTCGCATTGGAAAACACATCTGGCGAAATTGTGGCAATGCTGGACATCAGCGACATCTTTGAATGGGACAAAACCAAATATCTCCAGCGCGTATATTTAACGGACCGCACAGACCATCCCGGTGCCGACATGGTCCTGAATGGCGATGCCGACAAAACCCATCTCATAGGCGGTGAAATTCAGGTACTACCCCAACCCAAAAATCCACATTTTGGACAATACGTCCTCAGCCCGCGAGAAGTCAGGCCCCTCCTGACACAAAAAGGCTGGAACCGCGTTGTGGCATTTCAAACGCGCAATGCCCTGCATCGGGCACACGAATACGCGCTGGTATATGGCCTGGAAACCCTCCTGCGCCAGGGACACAACGCAGGCGCGTGCTTAAATCCCCTCGTGGGCGAAACCAAATCGGACGACGTGAACGCAGAAATTCGCATGCAAACTTACGAAGCACTCATCGCATCTCGGGGACTGGGCGAAGGGGATAGCGATGTGGAACTCTGGCAAAAACGCGGGGAATCCGTACCGGACAGAGTAATCTTGCTCGGACTGGATATCAAAATGTTCTACGCCGGACCCAAAGAAGCCGTCATGCACGCCATTTATCGCCAGAACTTTGGATTTACCGACATCATTATCGGCCGCAAACACGCCGATGCCCCCTATCACGACGGCAGCGCGATCTGGGGGGACTTCGATGCACAGGAAATTTTTGAGCAACTGAATGGCGACCTCCAAATTCAGCCCGTAAACGTGGGATTTGCCGCCTATTACGAATCACTTGGGCGCGTGGATTTGATGGAAAATCACCCCGATGAACAACCGGTCTTTATCTCAGGCTCTCAAGTGCGCGACACACTCAGCAATGGCGAACAAGTCGATCCCCGAATCATGCGCCCGAGCACATCGGAAATATTGAGCAAAGCCATGTCGGCAACCGCATAAAAAAACGAGGCAGAACACCATGACTGACCGCCCCAACATCCTGGTAATCATGACCGACCAACAGCGCGCCACGGCCAGCCACCTCTACGGCAACACCTTTTGCCAAACCCCGTCGATGGAACGCCTATCAGCCGACGGCGTGCTCTTTGAAAACGCCATCACCCCACACCCGCTCTGTGTGCCGGCGCGCATCTCATTTTGGACCTCGCAATTTCCCCACTCGCACGGGGGCCGACGCAACCAGACCTTGATGCCAGCCGGTGCCGAACACGCCTGGCAACTCTGGAAAGCGGCGGGCTACGCCACGGGCCTGATCGGCAAAAACCACTGTTTCCAGCGGGAGGAGGATTTGGCACTCTTCGACGTGTGGAACCCCTTTACCCACGGCGGTCGCGGCGAAGAGACGCGGGGCATGGACTGGTTCCGGCCTGCAGAAGGTCGCCGCAAGGTCGCCGCCGCACATCGCCAACTCCCCCATCAGAACCCCCGCTTCAGCTACGGCACCTCCGAACTGCCGTTAGAGGATCACTCCACCGGCCTGATCGCTGGACAGACGACGCGCTTTATCGAAAAGCATCGGGACCAGCCCTTTGCCCTGTGGGTTTCCTTTCCCGATCCACACGAACCGTGGCTGTGCCCGACCGAATACGCGGCCTTGTTTCCGCCCGAGAACATTGACCTTCCCCCCTGGCGTGACGACGAATTTGACGATGAACGCGCCCCCGAGCGCAACCGAGCACTTTACCAAATGCTGGGGGTGCGCCGCGACCCGATTGAAGATCTCTACGGCGTTATGGCCTCGTATTTTGGTATGGTGCGCTTTATCGACGACGCACTCGGTCAAATACTCGACAAACTCGACGCACTGGGGCTGCGAGAACAGACGATTGTGGTCTTTTGTTCGGACCACGGCGACTTTATGGGGGAACACGCCATGCAGTGCAAGGGTGGGGTCTTCTACGACAGCCTGACGCGGGTGCCGCTAATCGTCTCCTGGCCCGGACAGGTCACCGCCGGGGTACGCGATCAGAGCATGGCCAATCTGATCGACGTGGTCCCCACGCTGTTGCAATTGCAAGGGCTGGCGCAGCCGCATTCCATGCACGGAATACCGCTGCCCACTGTAACCGAAGCCGCACCTCGAGACGCGACTTTTTCCGAATACGGAAGTGGAGGACCGCTCTTTACCATGGCCGACCTGGAAAAGCTACCCCAACCCTGGGGCCGCAAAACCCTGATTGACACCTTGCAGTGGCGCGAGGCAGCCGGTCGGTGCAAGATGGTCCGCACCCGCCAGTGGAAGTACGTTCACGACCCCATGGGAGATCGCGACGAACTCTACGACCTCGTCGCCGATCCAGGCGAATTGGTCAATGTGATCGACGAAGAACAACATCGCGACGCCCTCGCCGACATGCGACTGCGACTGGCCGACTGGAGTATCAACACCGAAGATGCCCGGCCAGTGCCACTACCTGACTCCAGACACTACGAGTTGACCTAAACGGAGCGCTCCAACCGCGCGGCAAAAACACCGTCATTACCAGTTTGATGGGGCAGCAATTGCAGATAGGGATGGGTAATCTGAAAGCCCGGATGATCGCTTAAAAAGCCTTCGACAACGCGCTCATTTTCCTCCGGTTCAAGGGTACAAGTACTATAGACGAGAACACCGCCCGGGCGCATGTAATCGGCAGCGCGTTCGATAAGGGCACGCTGCAAACGCGCAAGACCGTGAATATCACACTCCCGCCAGCGCAGGTCGGGATGGTGATTCAGAATACCCAGTGAGGAACAGGGCGCATCGACCAGAACCCGATCAAATAAGCGATTGACAGCCAAATAACGCGCATCGGCAGCGAGTGGATAAACACATTTAACTCCGAGCCGATGCGTGTTTTGTTTTAATATTTCGAGACGGCGCGGATAGAGATCTATAGCGAAAATAAAACCCCGATTCTTCATGCGCTCCGCCATAGCAGTGGCTTTACCACCGGGCGCACTACACAAATCGAGAACAGCCTCGCCGGGTAGGGGATTGAGCAGGGGAACAACCATGGCAGCCCCCGCGCCTTGAACGCTAAAGAGGCCATCGCAATAAGCCCTGCTCTGAAAAAGGTGGCCCGCCTGAGATACTGTGAGAAGATCGGACGCTGCAAATTCGGTGTCAATCCCCTCGAAAGCGAGTTGCTCGCGCAGGGCATCGGGCGTCGTTCGCAACGCATTGGGGCGAATAGTGAGGGCGGGTTGGGCATTGTCAAATTCACACAGGGCGCGTGTTTCATCCACGCCATAGCGTTTGACCCACCGCGCAACGAGCCACCGGGGATGTGATGTCGCGATGGCGAGATATTCGACGGGATTGCGATCAAAATCGGGAAAAACAACAGGCTTGCGATTTTCGGCCACACCGCGCAACACGGCATTGACCAATTTCGCAATCGGCTCCCCGAGAATGTGACGGGCGAGAATAACAGATTCAGAAACAACCGCATAAGATGGCACGCGGTCGAGATACTGGAGTTGATAAACCCCCAGGCGCAGGAGATTGCGGAGTTTCGCGTGCTGTCTGGACAGGGATTTTTTGAGATAGGGCGTCAAAATATGGTCGAGCCGCGCCCGATAGGTCAGCGTACCCCGCACGAGATGTTGAAGCAAATCGCCATCGGGATCGCGAATATGCTCGCGTTGTGCGTCGAGCAAGCGGTCGAGATATGCGCCCCGTTCAACGCGGCAGAGAATATCCAATGCAATATGGCGCGGCGTTTTTGCGGCAGACATTATTTTCCCTCTCTAATGCCACTCTTTATTACTTCCCGCTAAACGCCACATTGTCAAAAACCAAAGAGGGCGTCTGCATACTGGAATAGACATTGGGATCATTGCCCACAGCGACGAGATTTTGCAACAGATCGAGAAAATTACCAGCGATATTCATTTCCGATACCGCACCTGTTTTCTGCCCGTTGGCAATGCGAAAGCCGCGAAAACCATAAGAAAAATCTCCAGTCGTCGTATCGGCATTGCCGCCGAGCCACGACGTGACGTGAAAGCCGTCTTTAATCTCTGAAACCAGGCCATTGAGATCTTTATTGCCCGGCGCAAAAACGAGATTAGACGACGTTCCCGTTGAAGGCTCCCAGCCGAGTTTGCGCCCGTAATACGTATCGACGTAATACATTTGCAAAACGCCCTGATCGATGACGCATCTGCACTTTGTCGAAATGCCCTCGCCATCGTAATGCCGAGATGCGAGACCGCGCACCATCAGAGGATCATCTGTCACCGTCAGGAGCGAACTGGCAATCTGCGCGTCTTTTTTATCAGCGAGAAAAGACCGGTTCTGCTGAACGCTGCGCGCCTGCAACGCGCCCCATATCGCGCCAATCAAACGCCCGCCCGCTTCGGGATCAACCACCATAGTCGCCCGTCCGCTCGGTGCTTTTTCACTGCCCAATCGGGAAATCGCGCGGTCGAGGCCCTCGCGCGCAACCGTCTCAGGATCGGGCAAATCCGACAAATGATGTGCCCGCACATAGCGATGATCTTCGGGACGCCCATGCTCGCCCTCTTTGAGCGTCACACTCGCACCATAGCCTATCGAAGTCCCGCTCTGTATCCCCGAAAATCCATTTGAACTCACCCGAGCCGACGTATTCCAACCATAGTAGGCACCAGCGGAAGCACTCACCACGCGGTCATCTATATGGGTGACAGCATCCATCTTTTTTAGCCAATCAATACACGCTTCGCGGGGCAAATCGCGCACCACTGCATCATCGGATTGGAGATCGGTATCCGGACGATTTGCATACAACGCAGCATCGGGAATAACGCGATGCGGATCTTCCGCCAGATGTTGCGTCAGCGCAACCGCATCTTCGATAAACCGGGCAACTGACGCCGCGCGCAAATCCGAGGTCTGATGTGTTGAATACCGCCCATTGACATACAATTGAATGCTCAAGCCGCGGGTAGCACTTTGTTGAACCTGCTCGATATTGCCATCGCGATACGTGTACTCCGTGCTGTTTTCATCCCGCACCCGCGCTATCGCATCATTTGCCCCCGCCCTGCGCGCCTGCTCAATCGCTCGTTCTGCCTGTTGGAGAAGTTCTCGTTCCATTTAGTTCACCCCACCCACAGTCATACTCTTTTCCACCAGCATCGTCGGAACGCCCATCGAAACGGGCACACCCTGTCCATTTTTTCCACACGTCCAGCTGCCATCGTCCAGCACGGCATCGCCTGCTGCCATAACCACATTTTTCAAAGCCTCGGGACCATTGCCAATAATATTGACATCCTTGATCGGCGCAGTAATTTTGCCGCCTTCGATAAGCCATCCATTCTTGATATAAAAAGTAAAATCTCCCGCGCCAATTTGCACCTGTCCATTGGTAAAGGTATCGGCAATAATGCCGTAATCGACAGCACCGATAATCTCGTCGCGGGTGTGGGGTCCGTCGAGCATATACGTAGATCGCATACGCGGCATAGGAACATGCCGAAAACTCTCTCGGCGACCCGACCCCGTGGGCGCAACCCCGTAGTGTTTTGCCGAAATGCGGTCGTGCAA
Organism: Gemmatimonadota bacterium; assembly: GCA_028874765.1. Taxonomy (GTDB): domain Bacteria; phylum Latescibacterota; class UBA2968; order UBA2968; family UBA2968; genus VXRD01. The sequence goes on along the minus strand of JAPPIE010000183.1, from coordinate 16,924 downwards.
ATAGCTTCTTAAGACGCCGTTTTCAATAAGCGTCGTACACGCAGTAGCCTGGCCTTCGTCATCTACATTGAGCGCCCCGCGATCATTTTCCTGCAAACCATCATCGACAATCGTCACAAAATCCGGGGCGACTTTCTCATTCATCATCGTCGCGTAAATAGAAGTACCCTTGCGATTGAAATCCGCTTCCAGACCGTGACCAATCGCCTCGTGGAGCAAAATACCCGAAGCACCTGCTGCAAGCACCACCGGCATTTCGCCAGCAGGTGGGCGTTGCGCATCAAAGAGAATCATCGTGCGATCAACTGCCTTTTGACAGACCGCTCTGATGTTTTCCTCAGTGAAATAGTCAATACCCTCGCGCCGAGAGACCGAAGCCCCATTGCTCTGCCGCACGCCATTCTTGTTCGCAGTCACCGAGCAATACAGCGTCGCCATAGGCCGACGATCCGTACTGAAAACACCATCGCTGGTCACAATGAGCACGCGCTCATCCCTGTCCATCCATCCCACAGACACCTTTTCTATTGAGGGATCCATTGCGCGAGTCATCGTCTCTGCACTTTGCACCAATGGCAGACGTTCGGTAATATTGACCTCATCCCAATCGCGGTCAATCGCGTAATAATTATCAACCTCACTACCCTGCAAGTGTTGCGGCGGCATATTCTTTGTACCCTCTGCTATCGCAGCCGCTGTCCGGGCAGCCTTATAAATCGCGTCTGCTTCTAAACTCTCGGAAAAAGCATAGCCAACCTGATCTCCAATCACCGCGCGAATCCCCACGCCTTGATCGATGCCCGTATTGGCGCTGGAAATAATGCCATCTTCTAAACTGAGAGACGTCGTACGCACATACTGAAAATACAGATCGGCAAATTCGGCACCTCGGGACATCGCTTCGGACAATGCCTGCGCTGACACACTGTCATCAATGCCAAATAACGCTGCAAAAGGATGTTTTTCGAGAGTGTGCATGGAAATCTCCTGTGTGTATTAGCTATTTCAAATCTACAACAACCGGTGCGTGATCAGATATGGTCAAACCGCCTTCGCGGTCAACATGGGCAGATTGAACGCGCTTTGCGGCTGCTGCATTGCCCAACAAATAGTCAATGCGCCAGCCGCGGTCCAATTCCCTCGCTCTTCCCCGATTGGACCACCAGGAATACGGCCCCTGAATATCGCCGTAGTGTTCTCGCGTAAAATCGCGCCAGCCAGAAGCGATAAGACCGCCCATCCACATGCGTTCATGCGGCAAAAAACCCGTATTCTTTTCGTTGCTTTTAGCATAAAAAATATCGCGTTCGGTATGCGCGATATTAAAATCACCGCCCATAATTATGGGAACCCGTTTTTTGACCAGGCCATCGGCCCAGAGGCGAAAGCGATCCATCCAGCACTCCTTGATCGCCTGGCGCTCATCGCCTGAAGATCCCGAAGGCAGGTACACGCTGACAAATTGAATCCCCAGAGTGCTCACCCGCAAAATCCGGCCTTCGGAATCGCCCTCTCCCACACCGCGCTCTTCCTCACTTAACGGCGCACGAGACCATACCGCTGTACCCGCATAGCCCTTGCGCTCGGCCGGATGCCAGATAACATGCCATCCCTCGGGATTGCGTTCTCTCGCAGATAGTTGCTCGGGCAAAACGCGAATTTCTTGCAAAAGGATCACATCGGGGTTTAGCGTTTTAATATGATCCATAAACCCCTTGCGAAGTGCAGCCCGCAATCCATTTACATTCCATGTAACTATTTTCATTGCGCTCTTCCCATCAAAATAACGGATTAGAATCACACATGCAATGTTTCAGAACTTTTTTTGTCCTTATGTGTCTAAAGTGCATTGCGTTACACAACAACTGTATATATGAAAGGACAATAGCTCGATGAAGACAGATCCAATTTTCAATTCGGCAACCTTTGCTGACACGCACGTAAAAAATATATTTATCGCACAAGCCGAAAGGCCAGCAATGTCTGGAGAAATCAACATCGCGCAATTAACGCCCTTTCAGCGGGCATTAATCGTCACCGACGGCACCGTCACAAGGCTCATCGAAGCCTATACACTCGCACCGGTAGAAGTCACGATTCTCCACCAGGAGGAACAGACACTCTGCACCGAGCATATCTGGCTCGGTCTGCCATCAGGGGTACCAGTCATCGCGCGACAAGTAGTACTACAAACCCCCTCAATCGGCAAAGAAACGCCAAAAATTCAGGCATATGCCACATCTCTCATTGTACCACAACACTTGCCCAAAGGCATCTTGGACGAATTGGAATCAGATCCTGCGGGACTGGGAGGGATCTTGCAAAACAGCGGACTGGAAACCCGCCGTGAATTGTTGTGGTGCTGCTATGAAACCGCACGAGATATGCCACAGAACATCGCACACCTTGAAGGGGAACCTCTTCTCTGCCGCACCTACAGAGTGCTCGCCAATAAAAAGCCAATCATGCTGATCACTGAAAAATTTCCACTTAGAGAGGAAGTGCTTTGATAATCTGGCGCATGTGAGTGGATTTGTTCAGCACGTAAAAGTGAATACCCGGCACGCCCTGTTCGAGCAATTCAGTTGCCTGTACAATGCACTGATCAATACCGATTTTCATCGCCTTGTCTTCATCATCCACAGCCCCCCTGAGTTGATCCTGTAAATCCTGAGGAATCTCAGCCCCGCACAGAGATGCGATGCGCTGGATCTGTCCCGCCGCGAGAATCGGCATCAGACCCGGAACAACAGGTGCTGTGATACGGGCTGCACGCACGCGATCGACAAAACGAAAAAAGTTATCGTTATTATAAAAAAGCTGCGTAATAACAATATCTCCACCAGACTCAACCTTCCGCTTCAAATTTGCAATATCCGTATCGAAATCGGGCGCTTCGAGGTGTTTCTCGGGATACCCCGCAACAGCCAACCCAAACCCATCGTCTTTCGGTTCCGTACTGCGAATATGCGCCACAAGCTCATTGCCATAAGCAAATCCATCCTTGGCAGGCACAAAAGTATCTTCGCCACGAGGAGGATCGCCGCGAAGCGCGACAATATTGCGAATACCCTCTGTGCGAATCGCCTTCAAAATATCATCGATATCCGTTCGGGACGACCCCACACAGGTGAGATGACACGCCGAAGTCAGACCAAATTCGTTCTGAATAAGCGAGGCAATCTCCAGCGTCTTAGCGCGAGTAGAGCCACCAGCACCATACGTAACCGTCATATAACTGGGATTCAACTTGAGCAAATTGGGCACAATCCGCGCTTTGAGCGCGCGCATACCACCCGGCGTCTGCGGCGGATAAATCTCAAACGAAATGACCGGTTGATTGCCGGTAAAATAGTCTAAAAATCGCATAAAAAAGTTGGGACTGGGAATAAGCTCCCAGCCCCTGGGCGTTAATACCGGTAATGACCGGGTTTATACGGACCTTCGACAGACACGCCAATATAATCGGCCTGCTTCTGCGTGAGTTGGGTCAACTTTACACCGAGTTTTTCAAGATGAAGGCGCGCAACCTCCTCGTCGAGGTGTTTGGGCAACGTATAAACGCCGACTTCGCGCTGTTGTGCCCACAGATCCATCTGCGCCAGCACCTGATTCGTAAAAGAATTGGACATCACAAAAGAAGGATGCCCGGTTGCACAGCCGAGATTGACCAGACGGCCTTCTGCGAGCAAAAAAATCGCACGCCCATCTGGAAACGTGTATTTATCGACCTGCGGCTTGATATTTTCGTGCTCAATACCCGGATAATCGACCAGCTTATCGACCTGAATCTCATTGTCGAAATGCCCGATATTGCACACAATGGATTGATCGAGCATATTTTTTATGTGCTCAATGCGGATAATATCCGTATTGCCCGTCGTCGTAACAAAAATATTGGCTTCGGAAAGGGCATCTTCCACAGTCGTCACTTCAAAGCCCTCCATCGCCGCCTGCAAAGCACATATCGGATCGATCTCCGTCACCAACACGCGCGCGCCAAATCCCCGCATAGACTGGGCACATCCCTTGCCCACATCACCGTAACCGCACACGCAAACAACCTTCCCCGCGACCATAACATCCGTCGCGCGCTTAATACCATCGGCGAGCGATTCGCGGCAGCCATAGAGATTATCGAATTTCGATTTGGTCACCGAATCATTGACATTTATCGCGGGAAAGAGAAGCGTGCCGTCATCCCGCATCTGATACAGGCGGTGAACACCCGTTGTAGTCTCCTCTGACACGCCCTGAATATCCACAGCCATATTATGCCAAAAACGCGGGTCGCGCTCGAGTTGCCGCCTCAGCACGGCATTGACAATCTCCAATTCGCGATTATCGGTCGGCTCATCGAGAATTGAAGGATCGTCTTCTGCCTGATACCCCCTATGAACCAGCAACGTCGCATCTCCTCCATCATCGACAATAAGTGTCGGGCCTCCCGCCACAAAATTGAGTGCCTGCAAAGTGCATTCCCAGTATTCTTCCAGCGACTCGCCCTTCCACGCATAAACCGGCGTACCTGTTTCCGCAATAGCGGCAGCGGCGTGATCCTGCGTAGAAAAAATATTACACGACGCCCAGCGCACATCGGCCCCCAGCACTTTGAGCGACTCAATCAACACAGCGGTCTGAATCGTCATGTGAAGCGAGCCCGTTATGCGGGCACCCTTCAGAGGTTTCTGGTCTGCGTATTTTTCGCGCACAGCCATCAAACCGGGCATCTCCTGCTCGGCAATTGTGATCTCTTTCCGTCCAAAATCTGCCTGAGACATATCGGCGACTTTATAGGGCAGGTGCGAATAATCGGGAATTTGAATATCAATCGCGCTATCGGGCAACACTACATCGGCCATATTTTATCCTTTCTCTCGGTTGGCATACCCCTATCTGATCTCGCAAATTGAAATAGGCGTTTCTATGCCTCGAAAATTGATTTCTGTGGGTTGGGAAATATCAAAAACCTCATCGAGATTGTTCGACACGGATGTCGTTGCTGCAATCCCTTTGCGGACATTCGTTTCTGCCCATTCTCGAACAATAAATGCGATGTTGACCACTTCTCCGGTCACATCGGGATGGGCGTAATCGGGATGCCCCATTGCCCCCAAATAAATCTCACCACTACTCAAGCCAATGACCAGATCTTCGCTGATGAGCCGCTGGGAAAATGCCGCTGCCTGGGCAGCGCGAAGCTGATGGTGAACGCCGGAAAAAAAACACAAAAATGCGTCTCCCATATATCTGAGCGGAACGCCATCATGGCGCAACACAGCTTCGGTCAATTGAAACAAAATACCATTTGCCCATGCTGCAAACTCTCGCGCCTCCATTTGCAATGATTTTTGGTATGCACCGACAACTGTGGATGTGAAGATAGTGGCATCAAAAACATCTTGATTTTCGCCATGTGCATCCAAAAGCCAGTCCGTAGAAACGCCGAGCAATCTGGCAAGAGGTCCCAGAGTAGCGATGTCGGGACCGTTTTCACCCCTTTCCCACTTGGAAACGGCCTGTGGGCTTACCTGCAGGGCATTGGCAACGTCGTTTTGCTTGAGGCCAAGGCGTTCCCGTTGAGCGCGAAGGCGTTGGCCAAGTTCGGTGAGTAACATATTTGGACTTGTTATCCCAATGGGCGAACTGTTTACAAAATACTATGAGAGGATGGTGGTAACAATAAAGAGATCGTTGAGTGCAATCGCTTTTTGGTTGAGATCCAATTTACGCACAGACACTAAACAAGTCATTTGTCATTTCATCTTTGCCTTATGAAAGCAGTTTTGTATATTAGTTATATTACATTAAAATATCCATCAAAGAAACAGGAGAAAAAAATGATCAAAGTTGTAATTCTTCTCGTGGCAATCCTCACAGCCGGGTGTCAGATGCCCTCGCTATTTGAAGGACAGACAGAAATAAAACAATACGGCCGCGTAGTGGCAAAAGGACAATACGACAGCGGTGATCGCACTGGGATTTGGACATATTACGATGCTGCGGGCAACGTGCGCGGACAGGGCACATACAAAAATGGCGTCATGCAAGACGGGCTTGAAATCACGTTTTACAGCAATGGACAAAAAAACACAGAAGGCAACTGGACAAACGGAAAAAAAGACGGGTATTGGGCTTCCTATTTTAGAAGCGGTGTGAAAAAAGAGGAAGGTCTATATCTGGAAGATAAAAAAACGGGCGTCTGGCGCGAATACGACCCGTCCTCCTTTTACACACTGGAAAAAGTATTCGAAAATGGCAAACAAGTCGGCTGGCGAAAATTTGAGCTGGCCCGCCAGGGCAATCCTTTTTAGACAAATAGACGAATAGACGAATAGACGAATAGACGAACCCCACCCTGCCACCCAACGGGCGGGCACAGGGGCACCGCCCCTACATTGATGAACTGTCCCGAACCAGTTGTACCCCGTTCCGCTGATTCGCCTTTAAACCGGCATGCGACGGCCTGAATATTCGCGTCCAATACGCGCGATCTCTTCCCTGCCACCGGAAATCACGCGCACGCCCTCGTCTATTTTTGCGGCAACCGTCTCGGGACTACCCCCCTCGAGAAAAGCAACGCCGTTTTCTGCACACGCGGCCTTCACGCGATCCCTCACCTCCTGCATTTCGGGAGGAAAAGGCGTTGGACGGTGCAAATACCCCATCGACATACTCAAATCGCCCGGTCCCATTTCGGCAAACCCAATACCGGGCACCTTGAGAATCTGTTCGATATTGGATGCACCGCGCACATTCTCAATCTTGATGCCCAGCAACAGTTCGCCATCGGGATTCAGTGGATAGGGATCGGCCTTCTGAATATATTCGTCGCGGCTAACACCCCATATCGCTGCTGCCGATGATTCGGACCCCACGCCTCGAGTACCTGTACCCAGGCCGTGGCCAACGCCGCTTTTGTTAATGGGATAGCGACACGATTCGACAAAAGCGCGTATTGCATCGGGCGATTCCGCCTGACAGAGCAAAACGCCATGAACACCGCGCGCGAGAATCTGCCGAAATTGCCAGGCATTGTAGCGCACAATATTTTCCGACGCACCCTCCACCGGAGCTTCGACAATAACGGCTGGCGTCCTGTGCCCACTATTTGCAGGTCCCCCGCTGACCAGACCGCGCATATAATCGTCGAGACCTCCCAGATTAAAAGCCCCGTGTTCCATACCCACATTGATATAATCCGCCCAGGTACTGGCGTCATTCTGACCCTGTTCAAACGTAAGCACATGCCCGGTATGTGCGCCCGTGTAATAGATCGGTTGATCTTCTGAAAGCAACTCAACTGCGCGATTGACGCGATTGCCCATGGAAGTCTCCTTTGGAAAGTGAATATGTGATTATGTTCCAGACTTCAGCATGAAATATCTATTAAAACAAAATCGCAAGTCTTTTCTGTAACGGTGAAATTTTTTAAAACTGTGGTTGCTTTTGTGATAAAATGTGGTATATTATCCGTAAGTAAGTAAATGGTTACTTAGCAAATCTCCATAGCTGATGGATACAGACTGAGATTTACGTCTCACATCTCACTTCAACTTTTATCTTTTTGAGGCCCATTTATGAAACTCTCGGAATACGCAATCAAAAAACCCATTACTGCTGTAATGATAGCGCTCAGTCTCATAGTCATGGGTTTTATTTCCCTATTCAGATTGCCCCTCGAATACGCGCCCGACTTGCAGTATCCCAGAATGTATGTGAGCTATACATATCCCTCGTCATCGCCCGAAGAGATCCAAAAGAAAATTACCAAGCCAATGGAAGAGATGCTGGGCACGATTCCCGGCGTTGAATCACTCCGCGCGCGATCCTATGACAGTCGGGGTTATGTGTTCATGGAATTTGACTACGGTACCGATATGGATCTCAAATCTATTCAGGTACGAGATCGCATAGATCAGGTTCGCGGCAGACTGCCCGAAGACCTCGAACGCATTGAGATGCGCCGATGGGACTCGGCGGATTGGGAAATACTGGACTACAATATGGTCTGGTTGGGCGATGATCAATCTGAACTCGCCACAGTTTATAAAAACACAATCTTGCCGCGCTTGCAGCGCATCCCCGGGGTGGGCAATGTCGAAATGGAAGGTGCCGACGAAAGAATACTCAGAGTGGATGTCGATAAAAATCGCATGCACGCCCATGGCTTAGACATTCGCACCCTCAACAGAACAATTCGCTCCAACAACATCAATATTTCTGGCGGTTACGTCACCGAAGGCGACAAACGCCTCGCAGTGCGGGCAGTGGGCGAATTTGACGAAGTGGATCAAATACGCGATCTCACGCTTCCCAATGGTCTGGAAATAGAAGATGTGGCGCAGGTGAGTTACGACTATCCGGAAAAGCGATATTTTGAACGCATGGACGGGCGCGATGTGGTCTCTATGGAAATTCGCAAAACCTCGGCAGCCAATCTGGTAGAAACCTGCCGACTGGTCCGGGCAGAGTTAGACGCTCTTCAAGATGAAATTGGGCACGACAAATTGCGATTGCACTTGCGCCGAGACCAATCAGAAGCAGTGGTAAGGGGCATTACCAGTCTGGGGCAATCCGCTATTTTGGGCGGCATGCTCGCTATTGGCATCATTTTTGTGTTTTTGCGAAACTTCCGCAGCACGCTCATTGTGGGGTCCGCCATTCCCATTTCGGTATTGTGCGTTTTTATGATCATGTATCTGATGCGGCAAGTATTTGGATCGACTATCACGCTGAACATGATCTCGATGATGGGGCTGATGGTCGCCATTGGGATGCTGGTCGATCCAGCGGTCGTGGCTCTGGAAAATATTTATCGCAGGCGTTTTGATGTAGGCGATGGCACGCGAACCGCAGCGATTGAGGGCAGCCGTGAAATCGGCATACCCGTACTGGCGGCGGCACTGACGACAATATGTGTATTTGTCCCCCTCATCTTCATTTCTGGCTCGTACAATACGATGTGGATGCGCGATTTTGCCATCACCGTATGCATTGCAGTCGTAGCCGCACTATGCGTGGCTTTAACACTCATACCCCTGGCCTGCTCTCGGGCATTTTCAAATGCGGGTACCCGCGTCGATCTCTTTTTGAAAATTGGATTGGGTACTTTATTTGCCGCAGGCGCGGCGTATCTCATTTACCAGGAGGGTATTGTCGAATCGGCCAACTGGCTCAAAGATAGTACCCTGTGGATTTTGGGCGGACTTTCAACCGTGCCGATAGGCGTGTGGATCGTGCTGGGGGCGTTCGTCGCCACAATCGGCTATCTCTATTTCCGGTTTCGACATCTTGGCCTCAAAGGTGTTTACACGCACGTAATTAGCACCACGCTACACTATCGCTGGACCACCGTTGTCGTCGCGACATTTATCCTCTTTGGCGGCATATACATCTTTACCAAAATTGAAGTACAGCGCTATCGCTATCAACCCGACCGCAGGGTGAGCTATATGGTGGAAATGCCGCGAACGTACGATATCGATGACGCCCTCGCGCTTTTTAAACAGATTGAAGCCATTATCATTCCGCAAAAGGAAGAACTGGATATCGAAGCGATAAAAACGCGATTTAGCACCCGACGCGGCAATACGATCTATTTGTACTTAAAACCCGTCGAAGAAAGCCCGTTGAGCACAGATGATGTGAAAAAAAAGGTAAGTGCTTTGCTGCCCAAAGACATCCCGGGCGTGCGTTTTAAGGCTGGCTACAGGCGTGGTGGCAGCAGTGGCACGGGCGTCGGGGTAGAAATCAAAGGGCGAAATCCCGAAGTGCTGGCGATTTTAGCTGAAGATATTCGGCTGCGAATGGACGATATTGAAGGCATTCACGACGTGGAAACCAGTCTGGAAAGTGGCACAGAAGAAATCAGGGTCTCGGTGAGAAGAGAACGCGCGCAACAATACGGCCTTTCACCTCAGGAAATTGCTATGACGGTTGCCACGGCATTGGGTTCTCGTGGCAACAGCAAATTCAAAACACCAGATGGGGAAATCGATATCGCGCTGCAACTGCGAGAAGAGGATCGCGCCACGCTGGACCAGCTCAAGACCCTCTCCTTTGAAAACAACCGCGGCACTATGATTTCATTTGCCAGCCTGGCGGATTTCGAATTGACCAAAGGTCCCCGATCCATCGAGCGTCAGGACCGAATGTCAACCGTAACCGTGTTCGCAAACACGGAAGCATCCGAAGTCCAAACGGTCGGTTATGAAATGCGCGACCGCATGGATGCCATCCCATTGCCCAATGGGTATAGTTGGCAGATGGATCGGCGCTTCCGCTATATGGCTTCAGAAGAGGGCGAAACGAATTTCACCATGATATTTGCCGCCCTGCTCATTTATCTCATCATGGCTTCCCTATTTGAATCTTATGTCCATCCATTTACCATCATGTTTTCCATCAGTTTTGCATTTATAGGCGTCGCATTGGGGCTTTACATATTCGGCATTGCGCTGGATAGCAATGCGACTTATGGGTTGCTCATCTTATTTGGCATTGTGGTCAACAACGGCATTGTATTAATCGACCACATCAATCGCTATCGCAAACAGGGGCTATATCGCAGAGATGCGATCTTGCGCGGCGGACAAGATCGCCTGCGTCCCATTTTGATGACCGCAACCACGACCATCCTGGGACTTACGCCGCTGGTTATTCCGATGATTTACGGCAATGCCGAAGGCAATGCCAGGCGTTGGGGGCCAATTGGTCTGGTCATTATCTCTGGCCTCTCGATCTCTACCATCCTCACCCTCGTCATCCTGCCCACCATATATTCGCTCATGGATGACCTGTCGGGATATACAAAGCGGATTGTGGCCGTGGCAAAAAGAGCCTGAATCGCATCAACATCAAAAAAGCGCTGTGCAGAACGATCTGCACAGCGCTTTGTCATGTACTAAAACAGATAACCTACTCTCCAAGCGAAATATCTACGGAAGGACGCAACGCAGCACAGGTCTTGAGCACAGGGTGGATGGGATGTGTGAGAAAGGCTTCGAAAACTTTTCCATCGAGGTCTGCCCCTGTATCAATGGCGACAAAGGCTTGCTGTGTGAGCAAATAGTCGAAGCGAGGTGCCCATTTGCGCGCACCCAAACGTGCGGTTGTCGAGCAATTATCGATCATATAGGCCACGCCGCGATAGTGCATATAGGGATTGAGAGAATCCACGCTTTCGATAACAGATTCATTGGCAATCTCGGACCAGGCGTGACCCTTTTCAGATAGAATATCGCATTGCGCCACCATAACCGCGCAATAAACGCCTGCGGTGAATGGATTGACGGGAATATTTTCTTCAACGCGCCTGGCGCGCACACTTTTGCCCACCTCCCACATCCGCGTACCGTCAATCTTCCCCATGGGATAACGCTCAAAGCGTTTATTTGCCGCAATCACACTGCGGATCTCATCGCCGCTTTCAACATCGTCATAGATCTCGAGCAAAACTTCAGACGCAGGGTGATAAGATGCACAATAGGCCTTTTCAAATTCGGCCCTGCCCGCATCGTCAAAACCCTCGTACACCGCGAGAATCCCCTGCTTGGAAATGATTTTTGAAATGGGACCAGTAATGGACTCACACGATTCGTCAAAAGCGTCTTCCTCGCTCATCCCTTGAAACGTGTAACGGCGGTAAAGACATTCCACCACGCCGTGTACAGCACCGAGCAGGATACCGCGCTCGCCATAGATATCGGAGAGATATTCCTGTTCCAATGTGGTCTGAAACGTAAAAGGCGCGCCGAGTGCAATAGACCATCCAAGAGCAATATCGGTGGCATTGCCATCGATATCCTGCACCACGGCAAACGAGGCATTGATACCCGCGCCATTGACTTCTTTACCCTGTTCGTACAGGCGGCGCACAGAAGGTCCCATGCCTTTTGGACAAACAGCGATCACATTCACATTGTCGGGAAATTTTGCCCCCACGGTTTTCATGTGACCGAGCAAAAACCCATGCGACAAGCCGAGCGTAGCACCGGGTTTGAGGCGATCAAAAATAGCCTGATGATTCTCCGCCTGCGCTGCATCGGCAATGAGCAAAAGCACCAGATCCGATTCGCCAATAACCTGATACATTTCCCCCAAAGTCCCATTGGCTTCGGTAAAACCGGCGGCTTCAGCGTCTTCAACTGAGGACGAACCGGGCCGCAACCCCACTTTGACCTTGACCCCCGTGCCTTCCAGAGACTCACGCAAATTTTGTGCCTGAGCAGGCCCCTGCGACCCCCAGCCGATCACACCGATCTGGCCAATATCTTTGAGGGCCTCCGGCAACTTGTGGAAAAGATCGCGCCCGCCACGCACAATCTGTTCTCGCGTGCCAGCGAGGTCAATAGTTTCGGTTCCAAAAACATTGCTGGAAAAATCCAAATTCATGAGAAACTCCTTTATTAATTATTTGCAGATTGCAAAAAGCAAAGTATAAACTATATTAAAAAAAGAAAAGAGTTATCTTAAAAGCAACTAAATTCACGGAACAGACCGCTTCGATGGCAAAAACATTCGATACAGCAATACTCAACCGCGCAACAGATATTGCCAAAGGACTTTATCCACATCAGGTAGAGGGCATCGCATTTTTGATGGGGCGGCGACGATCGATCTTAGCCGACGACATGGGACTGGGCAAAACGCGGCAGTCCGTGATTGCCATGTCACAAACCGAACCCAAAGGACCGTATCTGGTGATTTGTCCGGCGACGGTGAAACGCAATTGGGCGAGAGAAATTGCGGTTGTTCTACCTCGTGTACAGACATGGATTATTGGACCGGGCGATCCCCCTGAAGCGGAGTTTGAAGGTTGGGCGATTGTCAACTACGATATCCTGGGCAAGCACATCAATGCATTTTGCGCGCTGGACTGGAAAGGCGTTGTCTTTGACGAGGCGCATTATTTGAAAAACCACCGCAGTCAGCGGCACAAATTTTCTATGCAACTGGTAAAGCAATTGCCCGAAGAAACAGTGGTACATCTCTTGACAGGCACCCCCCTGACGAGTCGGCCAAGAGATCTTTTTCCATTGCTACAACTTGCTCGACACGCGCTGGGACGTAGCTTTATGGGATTTGCAAAACGGTATTGCGATGCGTACAAAGGAGAATATGGCTGGGTGACTGATGGCGCGAGTAATATTGAAGAATTAACCGTGCATTTGCACGGAATTATGCTGCGGCGGACAAAGAATCAGGTCCTGGATTTGCCACCTAAAATACGGACGTGGTTGGACGTAGATGTATCGAGTCGGGTCGCGCATCGAATGAGCACAGCCGTCCTGGATCTCCTGCAAAAATACTCTCGACGAGGCGTGCGAGAGACTTTAGAAGAATCCCCATCCTCTGAAGAACGGGGACGCGCGCTGGGGCAGTTGACAAGGGCAAGACTTCGATTGGCAACTTCCAAAGTGCGAACGACATTGCCCTTTGTAGAAAATGTGGTGGATCAGGGAGAGAAAGCGATTGTATTTTCGTGCTTCTTGCGTCCACTGGAAATTTTAAAAACAAAATTCGGCGACCAGGCCGTGGTCATCACAGGTGAAGTGCCGGTAGCACAACGACAGGAACGGGCAGACCGGTTTCAGGAAGACGATGACGTGCGATTATTACTGGCAAATATCACAGCAGGTGGCGTAGGGCTAAATCTGACAGCAGCTCGCCAGGTCATTTTTAACGATCTGGACTGGGTACCCGTCAATCACTGGCAAGCCGAAGATCGGGCTTATCGCATTGGGCAAACGGGTATGGTAAATGTAACGTATATGGTTGGACGCGATACAGTCGATACATTTGTACGCACCGTGCTGGAAACAAAAGCAGATTTGATCGATCAGATGGTAGAAGGCAGCGCACTGCCCGAAGATTTCCATCGCGATGTAATGGGTGAAATGCGACGCATTATGGATGTGTTGCAACCCGGAGTAGATGCCTTGCCCCGGGACATAGACAGCGCGCAAATGGGCGATGTATTGCGCGAGGCAAGCGCGGCCTTTCGGGAAGCGCATGTGGAAGCATTTGGCACGGGTAAACCGGTCGAACACCAACAACCATCCCAAGAGGCTATCGAAATTTTGGCGCGGGTGTTGAGTGGACCAAAAATTGCAAAGTATCGCGCGGAAAGTTCGTCACGTCCGGGAGCTTTTTACGAATTAGAAGTAGATGGAAACGACGTGTCCTGTGCATGCCGAGGATTTCAATACAGAGGAAATTGTCAGCACTCACGCGCATTGAAAGCCGCACTTGTGAAAGGAGAAGATTTGCCCAAAGGATTCCGCGAGGTAGATTCTTAAACACAAAACAATTCACTCATTTCTCTCTTCGCCTAAAGCATCTATCAGACGATCTACATGATCAAAACCATTGCAGATATGGGTGGAAACGCGCATCCAGTAAACGTCATCGCTCTTTGCAGTCGGTACAGTGATCCGATATCGCTCATAAAGATCCAGATCGTCGAATCCAGAAAGATGGAAAGCCGAGATCGATCCAGATAGATCTGGCACGGAGGGCGTGAGCTGTTTTGCCCAACCAGTTGCAGCCAAACGACCTCGCAGATACGCCGCCAGTTGTTGCCCTCGTTCTCGAATCCGATCTTTGCCAACCGCCTCTTGAAATTCAACCGCTGCGCTCACCGCTGCAAAACACGCCTGATCTCGAGTACCCCAGTTCTCAATCCCCCACATAAACGGACGGTCATTGATCCGCAAAATGCCGTCTGCTCCCCTCCTTGTGCCTTCCTGGCTATATCCCCAACTCACAACAACATGATTGAGTCGTTCTTGCATCGAAGGCGAAGCATAAAGAAAACCAGTGCCTTTGGGCGCACAGAGCCATTTGTGACAATTGCCGCCGTAAAAATCGCAACCGAGATCCCGCAAATTCAGCGGGATCATCCCAGGAGCGTGCGCGCCATCTACTGCAATCAGCGCACCGCGGTCGTGCGCCAGTTGGGCAATAGCTTTGATCGGAGTGATCAAACCAGTACGAGTGGCGATATGGCTGCAAAAAACCAGCCTTGTACGATCTGTAAATTCATCCTCAAAAACTTTCAGAATATCTTCAGGTTGTTCGGGAGGAATGGGAATTTCGGCGCGCTTGACCACCACGCCATAGCGGCGTTCAGCCAGATGCAGACAGTTGTCAATCGCGCCGTATTCCTGATCTGACGCCAGAATTTCATCACCCGGTCGCCAATCCAGCCCATGCACCACCATGTTGATAGCCATAGTAACATTGGTGGCAAAAGCAATATCCTCTGCCGGCGCATTGACAAACGCTGCCAGGCTGGCACGAGAGTTATCTACAACGCTGTTGTATTCCGCTCGATGTCGCGTAGGATTGCGTTCAACATCCTCCAATATTTCCAGCATCTTCTCAAACACGGGCCTGGGTTGTGAACCAAAAGAGCCAGTATTGAGATAAACTTCATCCGACGCAATCATATACTGCTTGCGAATCGACTGCCAGTACGCCTCCTCCGCCACCGAAGTCGGCCAGGCCGTGCGGATATGGTCCACAGATACCTCCTACGCCGAGGATCGCGCTTTGTACCCTGCGAGAACGGCAAGAATGAGAGGAACGAGACCAAAGAGAATCATGAGAATGCCATTGACCTGATAAATACCGGGATCGTATTTGAGATAGCGAATGCCGACAAAAATAATTGAACACCAGGCCATCACGGCGTAAAAGAGCAGATTGAAGCGAATATACTTCAAAATGAGAAAAGCCATAATCACCCAATAGGGGATGCTCTTAGCGATAAGAATGCCAGCGTGGTAAAAGTCTTTCGCTGGCGAGACCACAGATTGAAAGATGAGCACGAGCAATACGACGAGAATCAGCAAATTTATCTTGCCTATCACGCGCCACCAGACAAACAGAATGCCCAGAATGGCAAAGGGAGCCAAGAGCATACCCTTGACTTCGTCAATGAGTTCACCAAATGCGGGTATATAGCTATTGATTTCGGGAGGCGCACCACCACCCGCACCGAGGTAATCGCCGAGATAGGTGAGATTGATATAAGACGAAAAAATGCCCGTCCCTCTGGTGATACCAAAATAGCAGACAGCGAGAAAGACAACCTGCCACCAGAGTGCTGTACTATTTATTTTCAGGCGAAGCACATCGATCCAATCGGAAATTTGCATCTCGCCGGGCCGTTCACGGCGATACATCGTATCGCCAAATGCACATAATAAAAAAGCCATAATCGCAGCAATAACAAGATCTATGACGAGACCAATGAGTTCACCGCCGAGAAAGGTACTCATAGCTTCACTGGTATTATAACCTCTATAGAACACAGGTAGATTATTGAGTTTTTCGAGCACAAAACATACACCAGCCAGAATACCAACGCAAATGGGCAACTGCCAGTTGACATGTCCATCGCGATAAGCGCGTAAAAAGAAAATAATGGCGATCACCGCAGTTGCGATAACTGCGATTGTCGAGACAGCAGATACAATCGTACTTTTTGCCGTGCGTTCTCGCAATTTACGCAAAAATTCTTCGGGTGCTTTATAGGCTTTATATGCGTGCCCAATCTGATCGCCCTGTACAGAGGCGATAATACGAAATTCTCCTTCTTCAACTTTAATATTCGTGCGCTCCCACACAAAACTGTGGTCCATTCGATCTTCGCGCTTTTGCGAGCGGGCTTCAAGGCGTTTGTAAAGGGCAGTATCTGTCACATCCCGCTGTAAATATTCGGACAGAAAAGCCTCGGCGATCTCTTGCGCTTCTTCCGTACTGAGTTCTGCACCCTCTCGACTTTCGGGAACATAATGCGAGACGCGGCAAAAATCGCCATTGCCATCAATACTGATCGTTAGTTCTTCTTTTTCAAGCGGTTTGAACCATCGCACCCGCCAGCGCCATGATGCTGTGTGTTCCGCAGCGAGCG
>JAPPIE010000062.1 GCA_028874765.1 Gemmatimonadota bacterium | reverse complement strand
CTCTCGCAGGGCGAGTCGCTCGTCGGTATTTATCGCTATTATTTTCACAAAGGCGACGCCACCGATGGCAATATCCGCGAGCGGTATCACGACTTCGCTCATCCGCCCAAAATTGAACAGGATTGAAGGAACTGATCATGGACCTCAATCTCACCGATAAAGTCGCCCTCATCACCGGGGGCAGTCGCGGCATTGGTCGCGCAACCGCATTGCGATTTGCCGCAGAAGGTTGCAACATCGCCTTGTGCGCGCGCGGGCAAGCGGGCATAGACAAAACACTCGAAGAAATTCGCGCACACGACGTCGAGGCATTCGGACTCGCACTCGATGTAGCCGAACCCGGCGAAACCGAACGATTTGTCAATGCAGCCGCAGATACACTCGGCGGCGTCGATATCCTCGTCAACAATGTGGGCGGGACAGCGGGATCTCGCGAACTGCTCACCTCCACAGACGCCGACTGGCAGCAAACCTTTGACCTCAACCTTTTTCACGCAGTTCGCGCCAGCCGCGCGGCTGTTCCCCACATGAAAAAAAGAAATGGCGGCAGTATTGTCACCATCTCTTCCATCTCCGGTTGGAAACCCGCAAACAGGGGCGCGCAATACGGCGCAACCAAAGCGGGTGAAATATTTCTCGCGGGCGCACTCGCGTGGGAATTGGCAGCCCACAACATCCGCGTCAACACCGTCTGCCCGGGCTCGCTCCTGTTTCCCGGTGGCGGTTGGGAGCGCTTCCAAAACGAAACACCGGCAGAATACGAAATATTCCGCACGCGCGAATTTCCCGCACAGCGACTCGGCACGGACTTCGAAGTCGCCGATGTCGTCGTATTTCTATCATCTGATCGCGCGAGTTGGATCAACGGCGCGTCCATTCCCGTTGACGGCGCGCAGGGAAGACCCACGGCTTTTTGAGCTCTTGCACAATGAAATCGGGCATATCGACTAACTCGGCATGCCCGATTTTGTATTTATCGTTTCTTTTTTAGAACTTTGTGATTTTTCAGGTGTTGCTTATATTAAACATATGTTGCGGACAGCATTTCTGACCCTGTCACAAGGAGAGACATCATGTCCCTTCTCGAAACAATCAATTCACCTGACGACTTAAAGTCCCTATCAATAGAAGAATTGCACCAGGTCTGTGCGGAATTGCGGCAATATATCATTGACGTGGTGACAGAGATTGGTGGACATTTTGGTTCCAGCCTGGGGGCGACGGAATTGACGGTGGCTTTGCACCATCTATACAACACGCCTCAGGACAAAATTGTGTGGGATGTGGGGCATCAGGCGTACGGGCACAAAGTGCTTACCGGGCGACGCGAAGCACTCAAAACCATTCGCCAGCCGGGCGGCATCAGTGGGTTCCCGATGCGATCAGAGAGTCCGTACGACACATTTGCCGTAGGACATGCGGGCACGTCGATCTCCGCAGCGTTGGGATTTGCGACCCAGCGCGATTTGATGGGCGAAAAACACAAAGTAGTCGCCGTTATTGGCGACGGCGCCATAACGAGTGGGATCGCGCTTGAAGGATTGAACAATGCCGGTGCATCCAACCGCGACCTGCTCGTCATTCTCAATGACAATCGCATGTCAATCTCGCCCAATGTCGGTGCTATTTCGCATTATTTGACGCGCATTATCACCGATCCGATTTACAATCGCGTTAGAGATCGCATTACAAATGATCCGCTTTACAAAAAAATCAAAAGAGAAGTCTGGAATTTGGCCGGGCGCATTCCCGTCGTAGGCGAAAATCTGCGCCGCGCACTGAGTGGGTTCGAAGAGGGATTAAAGGGCCTGCTGGTACCGGGCATTCTTTTTGAAGAACTGGGATTTTTGTACCTGGGACCTCTGGACGGCAATAATCTGGAAGAGATGGTAAAAACCCTGAAAAATGTGCGGGATCTGAAGGGTCCTGTGCTCTTACACGTACACACCATTAAGGGCAAGGGCGCAATTCAAGAAGATGAGGAAGACCCATATAGTGCCGCTTCGATAAAATATCATTCGATCAGCCCCCCATCACCCAAAACCCCGCTGCCCAAATATCAGACGGTTTTTGGCGAGGCAATGATCGAGCTTGCCAATAATGACAGCCGCATTGTAGGCGTGACAGCCGCAATGTCCGAAGGCACGAGCCTGGACATTTTTTCCGAAGCACATCCCGACCGCTTTTTTGATGTGGGCATTGCCGAACAGCACGCCGTGACATTTTCAACCGGAATGGCACTCGAGGGCATGCGCCCCGTCGCAGCGATTTATTCCACATTCTTGCAACGGGCTTACGACCAGATCATCCACGATGTCGCCCTGCAATCGGCACCGGTAATTTTCTGCATGGACCGCGCCGGATTGGTGGGTGCAGATGGCCCCACGCATCACGGCGATTTTGATCTGTCCTACTTAACCTGTGTGCCCAATATGATCGTAACTGCGCCAAAAGACGGCGATGAATTGCGCGACTTGTTATACACAGCGGTACAGCAAGTCGATAACCCCTTTGCCATTCGATATCCCCGCGGCAACGTGCATACCCCGCTTACGGGGCGCGATCCCGAAGTCTTGAAAATCGGTTCCTGGGAAGCATTGGCCGATGGTGAGGATCTCGTATTCCTCGCAGTGGGCACAATGGTAGATCACGCCTGCCAGGCGCGGGAAAAACTCCTCCAAGACGGCATTTCTGCCGCTGTGATCAATTGCCGATTTGTCAAACCCATGGACCTGGAAATGCTCGACGA
>JAPPIE010000470.1:16713-24769 GCA_028874765.1 Gemmatimonadota bacterium | reverse complement strand
TGGCATCCCGATGGCGCGCGCGCTTTGCCCTATGGCGTTTTTTCACCGGTTTTGCCCATACAAATCAAAGTGGCGTATTGGCTGACAGATCTTCCCGACCCGGATATGGGAAATTTTGTCTATATGCCCGGCAGCCATAAAGGGCAGTATTTTGATTTTTACGATACCCATGATGAAGTTCCCGGCGAAAAAGTAATTTGTCCAAAGCGCGGCACAATGACGTTTATGCACTGCAATACCTGGCATCGCGTAGCACCCAATAATACGGATGTTGTGAGAAAAAATATCTTTTTGGCTTATTGTCCGTCGTGGATTTGCGAGGCGGACAGGCACCAATGCGATCCCGATTGGCTCGCCACGCTCAACCGCGAGCAACGCATTATTATGCGAAGTTACAATAGCGGATATGCGAGGACCAAGCCCGCAGCCAGTGAATTTCCACTTTTTCTGGATCGGGAAACGGGTTCTGATCGAGACTATGGCGTTTGGCCCGATCACGTTGAGTTGCATCGGCGCAAACGCATGACCACAGTTGAAAAATTTGAGTTGGCATCCGCTTGATGCAGGAGGCTCTTGTGAAGGTATTAATTAATGATCGCCTGGACGATCATCACCTGGTGCAGATTCAATCGTCGGCTGGAGATATCGATCTGATTATCCCCGAGTCAAGTGATGATGCGCTGGAAATTATGCCCGAAATTGACATCATTTTTGGGGGCATGAGCCGCGATATGTTCAAACGCGCCGAACGTTTGAAGTGGGTACAGACCTGGGGCGCGGGCGTCGATGGCATGATGTATGCCGAGTTTGTCCACAGTGAAGTAATTCTGACGAGTGCAAAGGGCACGGTGGGCGTTCATTTGTCGGAACACGCGATGGCTCTTTTGCTCGGATTGACCCGGGGAATTGCGCGCGCGATTAGAACGGCTGATTGGAATGAGCGCATGCCCATTCGCCACGCATCGTGGGAATTGATCGATAAAACAATGGGGATTGTGGGGTTGGGCGGCACGGGATGCGATGTGGCAAGCCGAGCGCATGCGTTTGGCATGAAAATTATCGCTGTTGATCCAGAGGATGTCGAGGTACCAGACTGCGTAGAGGCGTGCTGGAAGATGGATCGTTTTTACGATCTTTTATCCGCGTCTGATATCGTGGTGGTTTGCTGTCCGTTGACAGAGGAAACGCAATGGCTCTTTGACCGCCTGGCATTTGAGAAGATGCAGAATCACGCGCTTTTGATCAATGTCACGCGGGGTAAAATTATGGATGAATCATCTCTGGTCGAGGCATTAGAAACTGGACAGATTGCCGGGGCGGGGTTAGATGTGACGCCACAAGAGCCATTGCCTGCCGATCATCCGCTGTGGAATATGCCCAATGTCATTATCACACCGCATACTGCGGGGGGGTCTCCCAATAGGCAGGATCGCATTGTGGATTTGTTTTGCGAAAACCTGCGGCGTTTTCTGAATGGGGAAGATATGCTGAGTGTGATCGATAAAAATAAGGGGTATTGAATACGTTTTCTCTTGACATAATGTTACAAATATATTGATATTTTCAACGAAGCAGGTGCTGGCGTGTATTATTCAGTATAATTCTATGTCTTTAATGGTCTCGGGCAAGGGTGACCCGAGGTCATGTGCCCTTCTCTCAAGTAGGAATCCCTGTGTTGGGGTCACCGAATCGGGAGAAGGGCGTTTTTTGTGTGGCAGCCCCCTCGTAAGGCGTTATATTAGGCGGTCAAAAAGGTTAGAAGGAGGTTTTTGAGTGGCTTTAGCAAGAGAAGCTGTTGTTCCTGAATCTGCCAGACCTGCCGTGACGTTCCGCGCACTCGTTTTGGGTACTTTTCTCACGGCGATGGCGACGATTGCCGGGTCTTACGCGAGATTTATTCTTCACACTACGAGGTTGGACCAAAACCATCTTTCAGTCGCTGCTGTTTTTCCCATTGTTGTGATCGCGCTCGTGCTTTTGCGCCCGCTCAAGCTGAGCCGGGGCGAGCTTATCGTCATGTTTTCTATGGCATTGATTGGCGCGACTATGCCCACGTATTTTGTTGGAAAATTGATCGCCAATTTTACGGTGCCGTACTATTTGGCAACACCCGAGAATCAGTGGGCAACCTATTACGAACCCTATTTGCCAGAGTGGTCTATTCTGCCCGCGGGCGAATCTCTGCGATGGTTTTTTGAAGGGCTACCGCGCGGGGTTTCCGTACCGTGGAATGCGTGGATTGTGCCCGTGTTCTGGTGGATGACCGTGATTGCGGCTTTTTATGGCTGTTGCCTTTTTCTCATGGTCATTCTGCGAAAGCAGTGGATAGAGCACGAGCGCATTGATTATCCGCTGATGGAAATGCCTTTGGCCGTGATGGAGGAGGATAGACGACAGGGATTTTTTCCAATTCCCATTATGAATAACCCGTTGTTCTGGGCGGGTTTCAGTCTTACGTTGTGTATTATTCTCTGGAATGTCATTTCCTATTTTAGTCCGACTTTTCCGACGATTCCATGGCGCTTTGCGAGTATTCAGTTTGGGCGTGAATTTCCCCCGATTCCCGTGCGGCTATATCTGATGGTTGTGGGCTTTGGGTATTTTATTAACCTGGATATTTCGCTGAGTCTGTGGGTGTTCAATGTGCTGACCAATCTGGAAAATGGCTTTTTTAATCGTTTTGGTCTGAAGGCTGGTGCAGATGAAGAGTATTCCACAGGGCCGCTGGCGATGGGCGCGCAATCTATGGGGGCGTTTATTGTGGTGGTACTCGTGGGATTCTGGATGGCGCGCGGGCACTTGCGCGGGGTTTTTCGCAAGGCATTTTATCGCGATGATTCGGTTGACGATTCCGATGAGATCGTTTCATATCGCACGGCGGTTTTTGGCCTTATAGCCTGTTCTGCCTATCTGGTTGTCTGGCATTTGGCAACGGGCATGGCGTTTAAGTATATCCCGATTTTCCTTTTTGGTGCTCTGGTCATGTATCTGGGGATTACGCGGGTTATAGCAGAGACCGGTCTGATTTCTATTCGCGCCCCCCTGATGCCGCAACCTTTTGCTATGTTTGTGATGGGGTCAGATGTGCTTTCGCAGCAGACGCAGGTTTCTATCGCGCTTTCGTATTCATGGTGCAGCGATACCAAAACCACAATCATGCCCGCGCTTGCCCATTCCGTAAAGCTTTACGATACTATCCGGGTCAATCAGCGGAGGTTGATCATTCCCATTGTTCTGGCAATGAGTGCCGGGGTGTTGGCTACATTTGTCTATACAATTTATATGGGCTATTTGAATGGCGCTGCAAATTACGGCGGTATTTTTCACGGAGGTCTCGCGCGGTTTCCCTGGGATAATCTGGTCAAGAAGTCAAAAGATCCATTTTCTGTGCAGTGGTTGCCTATTATGTATATGGGTATTGGCGCCGCGGTGACGTTGCTTTTTATGATTTTGCGCTATCGAGTTGCGTGGTGGCCGCTACATCCGATTGGATTTGCGGCTGGGCCGGTTTATCCAGTTAATAATGTCATTTTTGCAATTTTTCTCGCCTGGGCGATTAAGTCTATTGTTTTGCGGATTGGGGGCATTCGCGCCTATCGCACGGGTCGGCCTTTTTTTATTGGGCTTATTATGGGGCATTTTGTGGGAGCTGGTATTTCGTTTGTCGTCGATATGATTTGGTTTCCTGGGCAGGGGCATAGCATTCCGTTTTCGGATTAACCTTTTTCGAGGAGTTGTTGGGATGAAAATTACAGGTATTGAACTCGACGCCGTGCATGTCAATCACCGGGGAGATTGGGTGTTTGTACATGTGCTCACAGATGGGGGTATCCGGGGGATAGGGGAGATGCGCTCGGGTAGCAATTATGCGGCGCAGTTGGCGGCTTTCCGCGATTTGGGCGAAGCGGCCAAAGGGTGCGATCCGAGAAGGATTGAGGCTTTTGTTTCGCGCTATACAAGCACAGAACGCACAAAGGTGGAATTGTTTGCCTTGAGTGCGTTTGAACAAGCGCTATGGGATATTTTGGGCAAATCGCTCAATGTGCCAGTTCACGCGCTTTTGGGGGGCGCGTGTCGAGACGAGATCCGGCTGTATGCAAATATCAATCGGGCGACGACAGATCGGTCTCCCGAGGGATTTGCCAGGAATGCCGCTGCTGCGGTGGCCGAGGGATTTGATGCAGTCAAGTTGGATCCTTTTGACGGGGTACGCGGTGCCGATAATGCCAGAGACGCAGCAAGGGGAATTGCGTGTATGCGTGCAGTTCGTGAAGTCATAGGACCAGAGGTCGATTTGCTCGTGGACTGTCACAGTAAGTTCACGGTTCGCGGCGCGATTGAGGTCGCGGATGCGTTGCGCGATGTCAATCTGTTCTGGTTTGAGCAACCCACGCCCGAAGCGAGTCTCGATAATTGTCTCGCGGTTAAAGAAGGATGTGGACTGACCATTGCGGGAGGCGAGCAGCGGGGCTTGCGACGGGATTGGGTTGAGGTGGTGGAGAATCTCAGCATGCATATTCCCATGCCCGATGTGACGGTTGTGGGCGGTATCGGCGAGTTAAAAAAAATAGGAGATTTGCTCCACGCCTGGGGGCTGCCCACTGCGCCACACGGTCCCTTTGGTCCGGTTGTGATCGCGGCTGGCGTGCATGCGATGGCTTCTTTACCGGGATTTCTCATTCTGGAATACGGATGGGGAGAGATTCCCTGGCGAAAAGATTTGACCATTCCCGGCGAGGAGGTTGTGAATGGACGCATTCGCATCAATGATCGGCCAGGTCTCGGCGTTGAATTAAATCCCGATATGGTAGAGAAGCACAGAGTTCAGGTGTGATGTCCCAAAAAACAAAGGAGTATTCGATGTTTAAAAGTCTCAATGCGGGTGCGATTGGCGTAAGAGGAAGCATTGATGAGTTGATCGGCTATGCAAAACGCGCTGGTTTTCAGGGGGTTGATCCCAACATTCAGGAGATTACTTCTCTGGTCAATGGGCATGGTGCAGAACATGTGAAAGGGCTGTTTGCCGATGCGGGTTTGAGAATAGGCGCGTGGGGGTTGTCTGTGAATTGGCGAGGCGATGAAGCCGAGTACAAAGCCGGTCTGTCAAGGTTGGGAGAGTTTGCCGCTGCGGGTGCTGCGGTAGGGGCTACGCGGGTTGCTCAATGGGTGCCAGCGGCTTCTGAAGACCGCAAATTTGGCGACAATTTCAGGTGGCATATTGATCGCTTTAAGCCGATTGCCGAAATTCTGGGTGAGCATGGATGTAGCCTGGGGCTGGAATTTATCGGGCCTCGCACTCTGCGGGTTGATAAATCTTATGGGTTTATTCATTCGATGGATGGCATGCTCGCGCTTGGTCATGCAATTGGCACCGGCAATGTGGGGCTGCTTCTCGATTGCTGGCACTGGTACACGGGTTTGGGGACTATATCAGACCTGATGGCATTGACCGCTGACGATGTGGTGCATGTCCACGTCAATGATGCGCCCGATGGCGTTGATGTGAGCGATCAGATTGACAATAAACGCGCCTTGCCGGGTGAGACGGGTGTGATCGATCTGGTTGGCTTTCTGAGCGCGTTGCAAAAAATTGGCTATGACGGTCCGGTGTCACCCGAGCCTTTTAGCCAGTCGGTGCGAGAAATGGCGGCACAAGATGCCGTGCAAACAACACACGACGCGCTGGATGAGAGTTGGCAAGCCGCTCAGTTATCCTGAGGAGAATTGCGATGGAGGCTTTTGTCGAGAATTATATCGCGCAAAATTTGGCTTTGCTCAAGTCACTGGATGCTGGGGCGATAGCCTGTATTATTGCCGAGTTTGGCAAAGCGAGAGATACGCGTAAGAGAATTTATGCCATTGGCAATGGGGGCAGCGCGAGTACGGCGTCGCATTTTGTCAACGATATGGGCAAGGGCGCTTCAATTGGGCGCGAAACGCGCTTTAAGACGATTCCGCTGACGGATAATGTGGAGTGGATGACGGCGTTGAGCAATGATTTGTGCTACGAAGATGTGTACGTCGAACAATTGAAAAATTTTGCGGAACCCGGCGATGTTTTGCTGGCGATAAGCGGCAGTGGTAATTCCGAAAATGTGTTGCGAGCAGTGCGATATGCCAATGAGGTTGGCTGTGTCACCATTGGGTTTACGGGATTTGAGGGTGGACAGCTTAGAGAACTCGTTCAACATTGTGTGGTGATTCCCTCTGACCACATGGGGCGCATCGAAGATATGCATCTTATTTTGCAGCACATGATCTGTTATTATTTTATCGAACAGTGAGCATCATGCATGGTTCGACTATTTGGGTGTCTGCTAATTCTCGTGTTCGGTTTTGGATCCGAGATCGGGTATCTCTATCAGTTGCTCAAAGGGCAGGTCGCGCTTCTGTGGAAAGCAGAACCCATTGACGAGGTGCTGAAAGCGAGAACGCTCTCGCCCGATCAGCGCGCAAAACTGGAACTCGTGCAGGCTATTCGCGCGTTTGCCCAGAGCGAAATCGGCCTGAATACCTCGAAAAATTACACCACGTATGTCGATATCGGACGCGGGCCGGTGTCGTGGAATCTGGTTGTTTGCCCCAAAGATCGTCTCGAACCGCTCGAGTGGTCTTACCCTGTTGTGGGCGCGGTTCCTTACCGGGGATATTTTGATCGCGCAAAAGCTGAGGAAGCGCGTGATCGATATGTGGCCGAAGGGTATGATACTTATTTGCGACCGGTGAGCGCGTATAGTACGCTGGGGTGGTTTTCCGATCCGGTATTGAGCGCGATGTTGCGCTATCCCGAAGGCGATCTGGCCGATCTCATTATTCACGAGTTGACGCATGCAACTGTGTGGATTAAAGGGGATGTTACCTTTAATGAGAGTCTGGCGAGTTTTGTTGGTGAAACCGGGGCGTTGATGTGGTTGCAGCGCAAATACGGTACCGATTCCGAAGCGGTGCACCGGGTGCTTGACGAGCGTGTAGATGGTGTTGTTTTTCGCAAATTTATGCGCGATATTGCCTCTCGTCTCGATTCACTTTACCAGTCCGATTCTCCCCATAAGATAACGCAACGCCAGCAGGTTTTTGATTCTGCACGCACAGAATTTCACACTCTCCCTCTTAAGACTGATCTATATGCCCGCTTTCCTTCGTGGGAACTCAACAATGCGCGGATGGCTCTTTACCGGGTTTACCGGGAGCGGACTGATATTTTTGCGCGCGTATATCTGGCGTGTGATAACAATTTGAAAGCGACTGTTGAGGTTTTGCAACAGTGTGCGAGCGCAGAGGATCCGGGATTGTGGCTGGAAGAATGGCTTATGAGAATTAAAAATTAGGAATTGAGAATTAGGAATTGGAAATAGGGCAGCCTGACAATTCGTGGTTTTTTCTTTATCCCGTTGCCTTTCATCTGCGTACATCTGCGTACATCTGCGGATTGGCCTTTGGAGGTTGTTATGACTTACAGAGTCGGTATTATTGGATGCGGTTCAATTGCGCGCAGTCACGCCGATGGGTATTTGCGCGTGGCCAATGCAGAGATGGTGGCGGTTGCCGATCCCCATCCGGTTGCACGCGAGCAATTTTGTGAGGAGTTTGGCATTCCCAATGCCTATGCTTCGGTAGAGGAGATGGTGGCAAAAGAAAATCTCGATATCGTCAGCGTTTGCACATGGCATCTTCTCCATCCCGATTGTACGATTGGCGCGGCGAATGGCGGTGTGCCGGGTATTATTTGCGAAAAGCCTATGGCGATTGGCCTTGGCGAGGCAGATCGCATGCTGGATGCGTGTGAAAAAAATGGAACGAAGCTGGTGGTCAGCCATCAGCGGCGTTTTACGCCCGGTTGGGAAAAAGCGCGGGATTTGATGCGGCAGAGGGTTATTGGCGAGGCCATAATGGTGCATGGACAGGTCGCGCAGGGGTTGATCAACTGGGCGACGCATACCATCGACGGCATTCGGTTTGTATTGGACGATCCAGAGGGCGAATGGGTGATGGGTGCTGTCGAGCGGCAGACCGATCGCTTTGAGCGCGATACGCCGATTGAGGATGCGTGTATGGG
>JAPPIE010000470.1:15528-16613 GCA_028874765.1 Gemmatimonadota bacterium | reverse complement strand
CTGATTATCGGGTCTTCGGCAATTTCTCTCGGCATCTTGCTGGGTACGTTTATGGGGGGAATGTGCGTTGGCAGTGTGATGCTTTCGCGCGTTATTTCAACGCGCTACCATCCGTTAAAGGTCTATGCGCTTTTGGAATTGGGTATTGGCGTCGCGGGTCTAATTTTGCTTTTCGTCCTGCCCCTGATCGGTACGGTTTATATCGGTGTGGCAACTTATGGATTTTGGGGACATTTCCTGCGGGGGATTGTCTGTGCAATCTGTCTTTTTTTTCCCACGGTGTTGATGGGGGCGACATTGCCTGCGATAGCGCGGTGGACAGAGTCAACGCCTCGCGGTATTTCGTGGCTCGGTTTTTTTTATGGAGGCAATATTGCCGGTGCTGTTTGCGGGTGTTTGTTCGCGGGTTTTTATCTGCTGCGCCTGTACGATGTGGTTACGGCGACTTATGTGGCGGTCGCGCTCAATTTAGCTGTGGCACTTGTCGGATATGGGTTGGCACAATGGGCTGATTACGATGCGTCGAGGGGAAAGACGACCACGCGCAGTTTGTGGATGATAGACGCCTGGCGAGTTTATGTGACCATTGCAATTTCCGGTGCGTGCGCGCTGGGTGCTCAGGTAATTTGGACGCGGTTGCTGTCGCTTATGATGGGGGCGACTGTTTACGCTTTTTCAATTATCTTGGGGGTTTTTCTTATTGGGCTGGGTGTAGGGAGCAGTGTGGGGGCGTATTTTGCTCGTACAAAAGTAAATCCCAAAATTGCGCTTGGTTGGTGCCAGCTTCTTCTTGTTGGTGCAATTGCCTGGGCGGCTTACGCGCTTTCTCAGTTGCTTCCTTACTGGACATCGGGCGGAACAACCACGGTGCGTTTTCAACTGGATTTGTTGCGTTGTTTTGTGGCTATCTTTCCCGCGACCGTGCTGTGGGGCATGAGTTTTCCGCTGGCGCTTGCTGCTGCGCGTTTACAGGGGCGCGACCCCGGCGTTCTGGCCGGCAGTGTGTATGCGGCCAATACGGCAGGTGCAATTGTGGGGGCGCTGGGTTTTAGTGTGGTTTTAATCGCGCTTTTGGGGACGCAGAT
>JAPPIE010000470.1:0-15428 GCA_028874765.1 Gemmatimonadota bacterium | reverse complement strand
TTGTGGGGGCGCTGGGTTTTAGTGTGGTTTTAATCGCGCTTTTGGGGACGCAGATGGCACAACAAGTGTTACTCATTCTTTCTGCATTTGGGGCCGTTTTGATGTTTGGGCGAAGTTTGTGGCAGGTGAGAGATGAAGGCAGAACTGTCAGGTCGGACCGGTGGGTAGGTGTTGCTGTGGGTGTTGCCTTGCTGGTGTGGAGTATGCAGGGGCCGCCGCCGTCGCTGATTGCTTATGGCCGTTCGCTTCTCGATTGGGGAGAGGACGCGACATATATTTACGCGGGTGAAGGGATGAATGCATCGGTTGCGGTGTCTGAGTTGGACAATGGCGTACGAAATTTTCACGTTAGTGGAAAAATTGTGGCTTCCAGCGAGCCACAGGATATGCGTTTGCAGCGCCTGTTGGGGCATCTTTCTGCATTGATGCACAGGGAACCGCGTTCTGTACTCGTGGTTGGATGTGGTGCTGGCGTGACGGCGGGAATCTATGTGTTGTATCCGAGTGTTGAACGCATTGTGATCTGCGAAATCGAGCCGCTGATTCCACCTGCAGCTGAGGTGTATTTTGGACCAGAGAACTACGATGTATTAAAGGATCCCCGCGTGGAGATCATTATTGACGATGCGCGACATTATCTTCTGGCAACAGATGAGAAATTCGATATTATTACGTCTGATCCGATTCACCCCTGGGTTAAGGGTGCTGGCGCACTGTATTCGAAAGAGTATTTTGAGTTGTGCAAAGAGCGTTTGAATCCCGGAGGTGTTGTTACGCAATGGGTTCCGCTTTACGAGTCGCGGTTAGATGCGGTGAAGAGCGAGATCGCGACTTTTTTTCAGGTGTTTCCGCAGGGGACAATTTGGGGCAATCAAAATGATGGTGAGGGGTATGATGTTGTGCTGCTGGGACAAGAGGGACCTCTATCCGTCGATGTGGATGCCCTGCAGACGCGTTTGGATCGCGAGGATTACACGGAGGTGTGGTATTCGCTGAATGATGTGTCTTTGGGATCAGCGGTCGCGCTACTCTCGACGTATGCCGGTCGCGCTCGCGATCTGGGCGAATGGCTCGCAGATGCACAGATCAATCTGGATCGCAATATGCGGCTTCAGTATTTGGCGGGGTTGGGTTTGAATAACTATGAAGCAGATGCGATTTATACGGCGATTTTGGAGTACGCACATTATCCCGCAAATTTTTTTGTTGCGACCGAAGCGACTGAAACCGCATTGAAGGCGCAACTTGCCCGGCAGTACGAGGGACGATGATGACGGGTTTGATAAAGGAGGAGTTTACAATATGGAAAAGGTGAGAGTAGGTGTTATTGGCATTGGTGGAAGAGGGAGCGGTCACGCGAAGTATTTTACGGCGGGCGATATTCCGCATGGGGAGTTGACAGCGGTCTGCGATATCGATCCGGATAGGATTCAGTGGGCGCGCGACAACCTGGGAGAAAACGTGCGGACATTTGACAATGGCGACGATCTGATTACGTCGGGAGCCGTTGATGCGATTATTGTGGCGACGCCGCATTACGATCATCCGACTTATGCTATAAAGGGATTTGAGAACGATTTGCATGTTTTGATAGAGAAACCCGCAGGCGTATATACCAGACAAGTTTATGAGATGAATGATGCCGCTGAAAAAAGTGGCAAAGTGTTTGCCCTGATGTTCAATCAGCGAACCCGTCCACACCACCAAAAATTGCGAGAATTGGTGGCTTCTGGCGAATTGGGAGATATTCAGCGCACGAATTATATCGTTACAAGCTGGTTTCGAGCCCAAAGTTATTACGATAAGGGCGAATGGCGCGCGACATGGTCGGGCGAGGGGGGCGGTGTGTTGATGAATCAGTGCCCGCATAATTTGGATCTGTGGCAGTGGATCTGCGGGATGCCGTCGCGCGTACGCGCGTTTATCAGCTATGGCAAATATCACGATATTGAGGTGGATGACGACGTTACTGCGTATGTGGAATACGACAGCGGTGCGACGGGCGTATTCATTACCACAACCGGAGAGTTCCCCGGAAGCAATCGCCTGGAGATAGCGACGGATCGCGGCAAGGTGGTTATGGAAAACAATAACATTGTGTGGTGGCGGTCAAATGTTTCTCTGAGTGAATTCTCTCGGGGATATACTGGCGGCTTTGGCAAACCCAGATCGGAAAAGCTCGATATCCCTCTCGGCGAAGACGGCGGGGCGCACCGCGGCATAATTAACAACTGGTGTGACGCCATATTGAATGACAGCCCATTGCTCGCGCCCGGAGTTGAGGGCATTCGCGGAGTTGAATTGGCGAATGCGATGCTTTTGTCTTCCTGGCTGGACGATTGGGTCGATATTCCCGTTGATCGAGATCTGTATTTTGAAAAATTGCAGGAGAAAATTCAAAATTCGCAACAGGGGACTTAAAATGATACCGAGTATTGCGGCATTGGATGAAGCGGCTGAAAAACCCGTTTTGGTCCTGAATGGGCTGGATGAGCCGGTTGTGATCGAATCCATTCAGTTGCTCAAAGACGAGCGGGAGTATTACGTTCATGTGCGTTCGAAAGATGGCGCGGAAGGCCTGGCGTTTACGAATGGACGGGCGCAATATGTGTATCCGATTCTCACGAAGTTGGTGATTCCCTATTTTATTGGAAAAGATGCCCGCGACCTCGAAGATCATTTGTGGGGTGTGTACCGCCACAGCAGCAATTACAAATTGCAGGGATTGGCTTTCTGGTGTTGTGTGGCGTGGGTCGAGATGGCGCTGTTGGATTTGCTCGGTCGGATTGCACAAAAATCCATTCCCGAACTCCTGGGCGGTATTGTGCGCGAGTGGGTTCCATTTTACGTTGCGAGTGGGCGGCGGGATAGTACACCAGAAGAAGAAGTGGTTTATTTGCAGGGACTGATCGACGAGACGGGCGCGCCAGCAGTCAAGTTTAGAATTGGCGGGCGCCTGAGCAAAAACGCAGATGCTATCCCCGGGCGAACGCCAAATTTGATCGCGTTGTCTCGCAAGGTACTCGGTGATGAGATTGATATCCACGCGGACTCCAATAGTTCTTACGATCCGCCGCAGGCGATTGAAGTGGGACGTATGCTCGAAGATATTGGAGCTGTTTATTTTGAAGAGCCTTGTCCGTTTGATCACCTCGAAGATACAAAGGTCGTTGCCGATGCGCTGGATATTCCCGTTTCTGGAGGCGAACAGGAGTTCAGCGACCGGCGGTTTCGATGGATGATTGCCAATCGCGGTGTGGATATTGTGCAGCCCGATCTGCATTATTACGGAGGGCTTATTCGCTCGACGCGCGTTGCGCGAATGGCCGAATTAGTCGAAATGCCGACAACTGTTCATATCTCGGGAGGTTTTGGATTTATTTACATGCTCCACTTTGCCGCTTGTACACCGGATATCGGTCGATATCAGGAATACAAAAGGGGAATTGAGAAATACCGCGAGTGGTTTGATCCTCCACTCGAGATTCGAGATGGAAAGATGAGTGTTCCCAAAGGGGTGGGATGTGGGATTGTAGATATTCAGAGAATTATTGACGGTGCGGATCGCTTATAGGACATAACAAATCATGGAAATGGCACAGCATGGGGGACCACCGCTACGCGATGTGATAGCGGCGAGGCGCTCGCACAGGGAGACGCGCCGAAATAGCTGGTTGTTGGTGATCAATGGCGGCATGGTGATGATGGCCTATACGTTTATCAGTGCGGATCTGGTGATGCCAGCCTTTGTGCAAACGCTGACTACATCCAGTATTCTGGTGGGGATGGCTGGTGCGCTCATGAGAATGGGATGGGCCTGGCCGCAGGTTTTCATTTCCCGGATTATCGAACCCAAACCCCGAAAGATGCCTTTGCTGATCTGGGCAGGTATGGCCCGAAGTGTGATGTGGATTCTGGTGGGCGTAATGACCTTTTTTTTAGGCGGGCAAAATCCCGCGTTTTTTTTGTTTTTATTTATGGTGTTTTACGCTTTGGGGACATCGCTGATGGGTGTGATGAATGTGCCGTGGATGGATTTGATGGGCAAGGCGATTCCCGCGTCGCATCGGGCAAAAGTTTTTGCTCTGCGCCGATTTTCAGGCGGTATTATGTCCATGGTCGCGGGCGTTCTGATTTCCTATATCCTGAGCGCGCAGAGCGGTCTCTCATTTCCGAGTAATTATGCGGTATTATTTATGCTCTCTGGCTCGGGTACAGCGCTGGCCGTGCTGACTTTTGGCATGATCCGCGAACCCATTGAAAAAAGCACGCGCGCGCAGCTTTCTTTGAAAAATTATATGCTCAGTGGCCTGAGCCTGATGAAAGATGATGTGAATTTCAGGCGTTTGTGCATGGTGCAATTTTTGTGGGGCTTTAGCATGATGGGCGGGCCGTTTTACGTGCCTTATGCGATTTCCGGTCTGGGCATTGGAGTGGTTTATATTGGGTTTTATGTGACTGCTATGCAATTTAGCTCAGTTTTTTCAAATGTTGCATGGGCATGGGTGGGGCGTTACAAGGGCAATCAGGCGTTGTTTTTGTACGGTACCTGCTTGCTCGCGCTGTCTATTCTGGTTCCTATATGTATCGTGTATGTGCCCGATCGCACTTTCTGGATCTGGGACACAGAGGTGAATTTGAGGGTTGTGGTATATGCGTTTACGTTCATTTTTTCAGGCGCAGCGCAAAGCGGCATGTATTCGGGACGCATGACGTATGTTCTCGATATTGCGCCTGCTGACCGGCGGCCGACCTATACCAGCTTTATGAATATGTTTATGTTTCCGCAGGGGTTATTGCCCATGCTGGCCGGGGTGCTGGTCGCGTGGATTTCCTATCAGAATTTGTTTCGTATTTCCCTGTTATTTATCCCATTTGCCGCAATACTCGCCTATCAATTAAAACCGGTTATTCACAGTGAGGAATGAATTTCCTCAACGAGGTCTTCTGCGGGATAGGTGAGTATCTCCGATAGTGTGGGATGGTAATGCGGGATATTCATGAGGTCATGGACGGTGCCGCGAAAGTGCATGATGGCGATGAGTTCGTGGAAGAGTTCGCCGGCTTCTGGACCAACGATATGTCCGCCGATGATTTCGCCTGTTTCGGGATGGCAGAGGATTTTGACAAATCCATGAAGTTCCCCCAGGACCATGGATTTGCCGTGGTCGTCAAAGGGATAGGACGCGACGCGATAGGGGATGTTTTGCTCGCGGCATTCTTTTTCGGTGAGGCCCACAGACGCAAATTGTGGATCGGTGAAGACCACTTCGGCCTTGAGCCTGTAGTCGATGCTCTGATTTTTGGTTCCACCAACGGCGTTGTGACCGGCTATCTCGCCTTGCTGAACGGCGATGTGTACGATTTCGTAGAGTCCCGTGCAATCGCCCGCAGCGTAAATATTGGGCACGCTGGTACGCATGTGACGATCCACGAGAATGCGTCCGCGCTCGACGCTTACGCCGGCATTTTCAAGCGCGAGCGATTGGATGGCGGGTACGCGCCCCAAAGCATGGAGGATTATGTCTGCTGACGCGCGATGGAGTTTGCCTTTGTGGTGAAAATGGGCGATTTTGGCATTGTTTTTGGTCGTGAATTTTTGCAATTGCGTATCGGTAAAGACTTCCATGCCTTCTTCTCTGAAGCGTGCTTCTACCGGACGTGCGAGGTCTTCGTCAGTGCTGCTGAAGATGTGATGGCTGCGTTGAATCAGTGTGGTACGGGTTCCAAGTCGGCAGAAAAATTGTGCAAATTCCGTTGCGACAGGTCCGCCGCCTAATACGATCAGCGATTCTGGCAATTCCCGCAGTTCAAGTGCTTCATCGCTGGTGATATAACCCACTTCTTTCAAGCCGGGAATGGGGATGTCGGCAACGGTTGATCCCGTGCTGAGGATAAAACTTCGCGCGGTAATATTTTGTTTTTCCACTGCGACGGTGTTGCGATTGACAAACTGCGCCGTGCCGTTGATGAGGGTGAATCGCGGATTGCGAAGTTGCCCGATGCGATAGTCTGCAAATTCACTGACGAGTGCGCGTTTGCGGTCGTTGATTTCGTCGAGATTTGCGCGCAAATGAGAAGCGCGCAGGCCAAATTCTTTTGCGCGGCGCATCAAGGACATGATGTCGGATGAGCGCAGAATGGTTTTGGTGGGCATGCAGCCGCGCAAGATGCACAGGCCACCGAGAGGCCCTTTGTCGATAATGGCAACTTTTGCGCCGAGTTCTTGTGCCGTGCGCGCAGCGGCGTATCCCGCACTCCCGCCGCCGATAACGATGACGTCGTAATCCATAGTGATTTCCTTAGAGGTAAGAGGACGTAAAATTAAGACGACTCAATCTCTCTCGTGTTTCCCCTTTTAGGTCTTATTCTGGGAGCGATTGGGCAGACTAACAACTTAAAATGTCTCTTTGATTTGAGCAAGGAGTTTGGAGGTTTTTATGCATGAACTCGTGAATGGTATTGTGCAGATAGAGGCGGGAGAGCAGGAGCGGTTGATTCAGGTTGGAGATTTGAGAGAAACGACACAGCGGCTTTATGAAGCGGTTGGCGTGCCGAAGGCGG
Organism: Gemmatimonadota bacterium; assembly: GCA_028874765.1. Classification (GTDB taxonomy): domain Bacteria; phylum Latescibacterota; class UBA2968; order UBA2968; family UBA2968; genus VXRD01. The sequence continues at coordinate 8,864 of JAPPIE010000470.1, read as the reverse complement.
ATGCACAGTTGATGGTCGATTTGCAAGTCGAGACAGATGTACGTGGGGTTCACTCACACGGTACGCGAGCTGTGCCAAACTACTTGAAGCGCATTCAAACTGGTCACACAAATCCAAAACCCGAAATTCGCGTTGTCCGCGAAGGTCCTGCATCGGCAACGGTAGATGGCGATGGGTGTTTGGGGCATCTGGCATCTTATCGAGCGATGCAACTGGCAATTGCAAAAGCGAATGATCTGGGGATTGCCGCGACAACGGTTATAAACAGCCGTCACTACGGCGCAGCGGCTTGTTATGCGACAATGGCATTGGACTGGGATATGATCGGTTTTTGCGTGTCGAGCAGTAGTCGGGGCGTGGCACCTTATGGCGGGATAGACAGGTTGTTGGGCAATCACGCGCTGGCTTATGCGATTCCGGCGAATCGGGAATATCCCATTGTTCTGGATATGGCGACGGGGCGGTCCGCCTGGGGGCGAGTGGGCACTATGCGTTTGTATGGACGGAAATTAGACGGCGAGTGGGTGTTAGACGAGGATGGGCAGGTGACAGACGATCCGGCGCGCGCGCATGCGCTGGTAGCTCCCGGTGGCGCGAAGGGATCGGGGCTAAATGTGGTGATGGATGTTTTGAGCGGTATTCTGCCTTTTGGCCTGGCAACGGTGAATCGGGAAGATGAATATCAAGGGCAGCGGCGGGCCAGTCACTTTTTTCAGGCGATCAAGATTGAGACATTTTGCGATGTGTCGGATTTCAAACGGGAAGTTGATCGGATGATTCAGACGATTCGAGCTTCTCGTCCAAAAGAAGGTGTGGATCGCATTTACGTGCCTGGTGAGATTGAGTGGTTAAAAAAGGCGGCCTGGGAAAAGACGGGGATACCGCTGCATAAAACCCATGTGGAAGCTTTGGAAAAAGCGGCTGAGGAATTGGGTGTAGAGGTGGCTTTTTGATGGAGGAAGCCCGAGATTTTCAGATGAAAGAGAATAATAAACCATTAGTCTCAATTATCATCCCCCATTATTTGGGGGATATCCTTTCCGAATGCCTGGCATTTGTCTATGCGCGGACATCGGATGTTTCTTTTGAAGTTATTGTAGCAGATGATCAGCCTTATCCCGATGGCAGTCTGGATCGGGCATTGGAAAAATTTCCGGATATTCGCATTGTGAAGACAGGTGGAGGACATGGGAAACCGAGTAAGGGAATGGGCGCCGGGTGCAACCGGGGGTTGGAGGTTGCAAAGGGGACGTATGCGATGTTGTTGAATTCGGATGTGGAGGTGGGCGAAGGGTGGTTGCCGCCGCTGATTGATGCCCTGAAATTCGATCCTGAGATTGGGGCGTGTCAGTCCAGGGTGCGGTCGTTGCAGAATCGCAAAATGTTTGATTATGGCGGGGCTGCAGGCGGGCTGATGGATAAGTGGGGATTTACGTTTTGTCAGGGCAGGATATTTGAGTTTGTAGAAGAAGATGTGGGGCAATACAATCACTCCCGCGATATTTTTTGGGCTATCGGAGGGGCTATGTTTTTGCGCGTGGATTGCCTCGAAAAAACAGGACTGATCGATGAGGAATTTGTAATGCATATGGAAGAGATCGATTTGTCCTGGCGGTTTCACCTTGCGGGGTATCGCATCGTCTATGTGCCCGATTCTCTGGTATATCACTACGGTGGATTTACACTGGGTGCAGAGAGTTATAGGAAAGCGTATTTTAATCACCGCAATCAGCTCGTTATGTTGTTGAAAAATTTTTCCTTCTCGCGGCTGTTGTATAAATTTCCGGTTCGCGTCGCTATGGAACTGGCAAATTTGGGTTTGTTGCTAAAGGGCAATTGGAAACATCCCGTTGCGGCAATAGCTGGCCTTTTATGGGTGTTGCTGCATCCGTTCAATATCTTGCGGCGACGGCGAGAAGCCCAGCGGTTCAGAAGTGTGGGAGATGGCGAGATTGAACGGCGTCTTTTCAAGGGATCAGTAGTTTATCACTATTTTATTCGAGGTGCCAAAACGGTGCGTGAGATAGGAGCGTGAAATGAAAGCAATTGGTCTCATGTCTGGAACTTCTGCCGATGGGGTGGATGCCGCGCTTGTGGAGATCGGCGAATCTGATCTGTCTCTGCTCGGATATGTCGAGGTCCCTTTTCCCCAGGATGTCAGAAAGGAGATTTTGTCGCTTTGCGAAGATGGGCGGGTCGATGCAATATGCCGTATGGATGCCGCGCTTGGAGAATGGTTTGCAGAGGCTGCATTGCGCGTATGCGAGAAGGCCAATGTCAGCGCTGGAGAAATCGATGTTATTGGATCACACGGGCAGACGATTCACCATTTGCCCGCGCTTGCTGTTGTTGCCGACAAAAAGGTGAGATCAACGCTGCAAATTGGCAGTCCCGCGGTAATTGCAGAGCGCACGGGAATCGCGACGGTATCGGATTTTCGGTCGCGAGATATGGTCGTGGGAGGACAGGGAGCACCGCTTGTTCCGCTGGTGGATTATCTGTTGTTTCGGTCTGAATACGCGGGTCGCGCGATGCTCAATATCGGCGGCATTGCCAATGTCAATATATTGCCCACAAACTGTGGCGTGTCAGACATTTTCGCATTTGATACGGGACCTGGCAATATGGTTATCGATGGGGTTGTGCAGGCGATTACGCGAGGCAAACTGAGTTTCGATCGAGATGGGGCGCTTGCGGGCAAAGGCCAGGTGTGTGAGGGGCTGTTGGATGTGCTTATGGCGCATTCTTTTTTTGATATGGAGCCACCCAAGACAACGGGGCGCGAGGATTTTGGAACCGATATTGTCCAAAAAATTCTCGATTGGGAGGGAAAAGAGGAAGACCTCGTGCATACGGCAGTGCAGTTCACGGTGGAAAGCATTGTGCATGGGCTGAAACGATTTGTTTTGTCCAGATGTGAAATCCACGAAGTGATTGTAAGTGGGGGGGGAACCAAAAATCCGATTATGATGGATCTTTTGGATCGGGCACTGGGAAATATCGCATTCAAGCGATTGGATGATCTGGGAATGGCATCAGAAGCAAAAGAAGCTATTGCATTTGCGATCCTTGCCTGTCAGACCTTGAATGGGCATCCGGGCAATGTGCCGAGTGTGACCGGTGCTGATAAACAGGTGGTGTTAGGCTCTATTACACCGGGCAAGAGGGGCGCCCGACCACCCCATCTTGAGTTGTCGGGAATATCATTGCATTGATGATACTGGCGTAGTTGTACGCCGTTGCGTATATTTCTTTTTTACATTGTCGATTTGTGTGCGGATGATCCGAGGAAAAGGCTATGATGTTTGACATCTTACTCATTGCGCCAGGAGGGGCATATATCGTTGGTGCGCTTGGCTATGCTTTGCATTTTCACCAGCCCAGAGCACACTGGCGCAACCTGTGTACCTGGGGAATATGGGGAGCCTGGTCTATGCACACTGTGCTTTTGGTCGTTATCACAATTTCTGCTGGCGAGGTACCTTTGACCAGTCAGGTTTTGCCATCGCTGTGTGCGTGGCTGGTCGCGGTTGTTTATATTTATCTCGAAGTGAGTACGCGAGATCGGTCTTTGGGCGTGCTCATTGTGCCTATTGTGGTGGTTTTGCACGTTTTGACGCTTACAAAATTGTTGGGTACTGAGGATATTCAGGTCACGGGATATAGCGGTGGGTGGTTTGAACTGCATGTGCTGGCTTATGGCCTTGCCTACACGGCTTTTGCGATTTCCTGTGTTGGGGGTGTGATGTATCTGATGCTTTTCGGCGAAATCCAAGCCAAGCATTTTGGCTTTTTTTATTCCCGTCTGCCTTCACTCGAGGTGTTGAATCAGATCACTAACCGCGCTGCAACTTTTGGATTTGTATTTTTGACGGGCGGGACTATTGCCAGTTCGGTGTGGGCACTTCAACATCTTTCGCAGTTTTCTATATGGCGCGAGCCGGTGTTTTTGCCCGTTTTGATTGCGTGGGTCATCTATGCGGGCAATCTCGCCGCACGGTGGTGGGCTGGCTGGCAGGGCAAACGAGCGGCTTTTCTGTCTATCATGGGTTTTGTCCTCGTAATTCTGGCATTTCCTGTGGTGGGCGTTCTCTTTTCAGGTCCCCATAATTTAGGACCTTAAGCCATGCATTATCCCGTGTTTTTAAAATTAGAAGATAAATTGTGTGTTGTGGTTGGGGCGGGTCGCGTTGCCGAACGCAGAGTGCGCGGACTGTGCAATGCGAGTGCGAGGATTCGAGTTGTGGGTATAACTGCGACTGAAGGCATTTTGAAATTGGCCGATAAAGGCGCAATACATTTGTGGCAAAGGGCATTTGAACCAGGCGATTTGGACGGCAGCGCGCTCGTGATTGCCGCGACTGATCATGTAGATGTCAATCGGAAGGTACAGACGGCGGCGAAATGCCGAGGGATTTTGTTCTGCGGTGCGGATCGGCATACAGATAGCGATTTTATTGTGCCTGCGGTTGTGCGGCGTGGCGATTTACAGGTGGCGATTTCTACAGGGGGCAATAGTCCTGCTTATGCCGTGCTGTTGCGCCGGGAAATTGAGGCCTTTTTGGAAGATGGACACGCGGGCTTGCTGGATATGATAGCGGGTTTAAGGCACAGAGTTTATGAGCGATTCCCCGACGCACCAGACCGTCGGCAAGCGTTTTGGCAACAGTTGGTGACAGATGATATGCTTGCCCTCGCGCGTCAGGGCAAGTGGGTTGAAATTGAGGAGCGAATTGAAGCATGTCTCTCGTTGTAATTGGGCTGAGTTACCGCACGGCGCCAGTTGAAGTTCGAGATGGGGTCGCGGTATTGCCCCAGGCTCTTGATGCAGTTCTGCAATACTTTTCCAGCGTGCCCGAAATCGTAGAATGTGCGGTTTTATCGACGTGTAATCGCTCGGAAGTCTATTGTATTGCGACGGATATTAACGCTGCTCGTGCGGCAGTGATCAAGGGGTGGTGCGAGCAAAGTGGATTGGATGCCGACATACTGGGACAGCACACAGTTGTCTATCGCGATACGGAAGCTGTGCGCCACCTTTTCAGGGTCGCCTGTGGGTTGGATTCTATGGTGATGGGTGAGCCACAAATTGCCGGTCAGGTGAAAGAGGCCGGGGCTGCCGCACTGTCTATGGGAACGAGCAAGACCGTGTTGAATCGCTTATTTCGCGCTGCAACCGAGGTTTCAAAGCGAGCGCGTACAGAAACGGAGATTGCAACGGGTGCAGTTTCTATCAGTTTTGCAGCGGTGGAACTCGCAAAGAAAATTTTTGGCAATCTCGAAGGACATACGGCTCTGGTGCTCGGTGCTGGCGAGATGAGTGAATTGACGGCGCGGCACCTCGCCGACAATGGGGTGAAGTCTTTGCTGGTGACGAGTCGCACGTTAGCGCGGGCACAAGATTTGGCAATGCGCGTGGGGGGGCGCGCCATTTCCTGGGACGATGGGGTAGGCAATTTGCACGGCGCAGATGTTGTTATCAGTTCTACGAGCGCAGAGACTTATGTTCTGGAACGCCCCCATGTGGCAGCGGCGATGCAAAAGCGCAATAATCGCTCGATGTTTTTGATCGATATTGCCATGCCGCGCGATATCGATCCGGCAGTTGGCGATCTGTACAATGTGTTTTTATACGATCTGGACGATCTGGAGTCCGTTGTCGGTGCGAATTTGGAGAAGCGGAAAATTGAAGCAGATAAAGTCAGTACAATTACAGAAGAAGAGGTGGAGAACTTCTCTGCATGGATAAACTCCCTGGCGGTTGTTCCTGCAATTGTGGCTCTGCGTGGACATTTTCAATCTTTTATGGATTCGGAACTCGCACAAGCCAAGCTCAGTGAATTTTCAGATGAGCAACGCGCTCAAGTTGCCAATTTGATGCGTCGATTTATGAATAAGGTGCTGCACAAGCCGGTGACGCGCCTTAGAGAGGCTGGCGAGGAAGAAGATGGTGGGGCTTATGTGGCGGCACTTTCCTATTTGTTTGATCTGGCGGTTGAGGACATAGAGATTGAAAAGGTGCGCAACTCATGAAGGTGGTTATTGGCAGTCGGGGCAGTGCGCTGGCTTTGTGGCAGGCCAATTGGGCAAAGAGAAAACTGGTGAGCGCATATCCCGATCTGAACATTGAGATTGAGGTGATCAAAACGGAGGGAGACCGCCTGTCGGAAACGCCTCTGTCTCATATTGGTGGCAAAGAGGTGTGGACAAAGGAAATCGAGCACGCGCTGCTGTCGGGCAGTATTGATCTGGCGGTTCACAGTTTGAAAGATTTGCCGACCAGGTTGCCACAGGGATTGGTTTTGGGCGCAATAAGTGCGCGCGAAGATGTGCGAGATGTGCTGGTCAGCAAAAATAATCGTATGTTTTGGGATTTGCCAGAAGGCGCGACGGTTGCAACGAGCAGTTTGCGGAGGCAGGCGCAGTTGAAACACGTGCGACCGGATTTGAATTTTGTGGCGATTCGGGGGAATGTGGATACGCGCGTCAAAAAGCTCGAAACAGAAAATTTGGATGGTATTATTTTAGCCGCAGCGGGTTTGAATCGGTTGGGATTGGGAGATCGCATTGCGGAATTTATCGATCCGGATATCTGTTTGCCAGCGCCAGGGCAGGCCGCGCTGGGGATAGAAATGCGAGAAGGGGATGAGTGGATTACAGATCTCGTCGGTGTTTTGAATTGCGTTGAAACGCAGCAAGCCGTTACGGCAGAGCGCGCGATGCTGGCGGCATTGGGAGGAGACTGTAGCGTTCCAATTGGTGGGTACGCAGCCGTTGATAAGGCTGAAGTTCTGTTGCTGTCGGGCGTTGTTGCCACCCCCGATGGACGTCAGGTAATATCGGAGAGGGCAGAAGGACAGGCATCATCTGCCGAGCAGTTGGGCGAGCGCGTTGCGAAGGGGTTGCTCAAGCAGGGTGCGGGAGTAATTTTGGATCGGGACAGGAGGGTGCGGTGAGCGAATTTGAACCGCCTGCCTACGATGCCAGGGCATTTTGGAGACAGGTGAAACGCGGCGTTTCGCGGCTGGCGCTACCGGATGATGTGTCGGATCCAAAGAGCGAGGCGGTCGTCTGGCGCGCCTGGCATGCCTATCTGGCAGGTAGAGCCCAACCAACGTGGCATTTCGATTCGGAACGATTCGGTGACGCCATGCGAACGCACTGGCCGGGATTGTCACAGGTCTGGATTGAGGAGTCGGATCGGCTGATTGATGGAAAAATGGTGTATGGAGAATCCACGGTGCCTTATGTGCCGGGGGTCGGACTGGATTGGAACGCGAATCCAGATCGGACGATGAACTGGGGTGGGTTGCATTATATGTTTTTTCTCAGATGGCCGATCCGGGCGGCGATGTTGACCGGCGAGGGGAAATATGTGCGGGTGGTTGCGGATTGCGTGCAGAGCTATCTCGACCAGATCGATGATATTCGCGACGAGGCACTGGTGTTGAAGCGCGGAGTGAGGCCGGGGGGAATTTATGCGGTTTGGAATACGTTGTCCGTCGGGTTGAAGCTGAAGGCTTTGGGAGAAGCGCTATATGCGCTACGCGCCCATCCGGATTGGACGGTGGCAGATTGCCGGGCAGCATCTATCCTGATCTGGCGTCTGGCGCAGCATCTACATGGACAAGTGGCTTCACAGACCGCAGTGGCGTGGCAGCAGCAGCTAAATTTCATTGCTTCGGGCAGCGGTGGAATGGGCGGTGTCGGAGCGTTGCTCCCGGAATGGGATGCTGCAGAGGGCTGGCTGGAGACGGGGCGACAGATTCAGGAAGTGTTGCTTTTGAACCAGGTCTATCCAGATGGGTTTCAGAAGGAAATATGCACGCAATATCACAAGACGGTCATTCGGTCATTTGCAACCCTACAGATGATTCTGGCTCGTCGTGGGCTACCCAGCTTCTACGATACCGAGCCTTTTCGGATGCGGTTTCTGGCGATGCACCGGTTTCTGGCTGAGATTTTGACACCGGATGGTTTTACGCCAGCTATTAATTCGGCGGTGTACGCACAGGATTGGCCCGCATTTTTGGCTTCTGGAAATACTTTCTTCAAAGATCCGGTGCTTCAGTGGCATATCGACCGCGGGTATCATCCCCGGTTTGTGCCGGTACAGAAGGGGGGGCCGGGTTGGGGCAATACAATATTGAACGATCTGTGCGTTCCGAATCCGACAGGTGAGCGGCAAAGGGCACCCGCACCGGTTTCGCGCCTGTTTCCCGATTCGGGCATTGCCGTGCTTCGCGACGGATGGGACCGCGAGGCGAACGTGCTGGTTCTGGATTTCGGACATCCGGAAGGCGGACATGCTTACGGGGCGCAGGCTTCGTTTTCAGCCTGGGTAAAGGGTCGTCCGGCGGCCCTGTCTCCGGGGTCTCCGTTTGCATATAGCGATCCGGATTACCGTACATGGTATCACAGCACGCGGGGACAGAATACGGTCTGGATTGACGAAGACGATCAGGATCTCTGGCGCCCGGGTGAAAAACGAAGAATCTGGGGGCGATTGCTCGATTGGCGAGAGAAAGAAGTGGAGACGTATGTACGCATCTTCCACGAAGGATACCTCCGCTCGAAAGGGGTGCGGCACGAACGTACGGTGCTGCTGAAAAAGAGAAAGTATTTCCTGATTTACGATCTGCTGGATGCCGCGGAAAGTGACGTCGCGCACACGCTACGCTGGACGCTGCGTTGCCCTGACGAACTGCGTGAAGTAGAAAGTCGCACAGTAGTAAGCGTCGGTGATCCAGGCATCAGGCTGGCACCCGCGTGGTCGAATGCAATTCGCGATGTGGAGATCGGTTGGGGACCGAGCATGGTCCCGTTGACCTATCGACAGAACATGTCGGCACAAAAGGCGCAGG
>JAPPIE010000356.1 GCA_028874765.1 Gemmatimonadota bacterium | reverse complement strand
GCATCAAACCTCAAAACCATTGACAACCACCTCAATATAAGGTATTCATGAAAATATACTGTGGAGGATCTTGTTGATGAAACCTGTACTCACATTCCTCGTACTCCTTCTGGGACTCGGTTTCCCCGCTCGGGCAGAAGAAGTACACGTCGCCAAAATCAACGGCACCATTGAAGGCGGCGTAGCCGCTTTTGTCACGCGCGTCATGAGCGACGCAGAAGACGCGGGCGTCAAAGCCGTCATCTTCGAAATCGACACCCCTGGCGGTGCTCTCGACGCCGCGCTCACCATCCGGGACGCCATACTCTACAGCGAAACCAAAACCATCGCCTTCATCAACCCCCGCGCAATATCTGCGGGCGCCCTCATCGCGCTCTCTACCGACCACATCATCATGGCCGAAGGCGGCACCATTGGCGCGGCCACAGCCGTCGATATGCAGGGCAACAAAGCCAGTGAAAAAATCATCTCGTACTTCCGCAACGAAATGAAAGCCACAGCCGAAAAAACCGGCCGCTCCTCCAAACTGGCCGAAGCCATGGTCGATGAAGACGTCGATATCGAGGGCCTGGCGCCCAAAGGCAAGCTCCTCACCCTCACCACTGAAGAAGCCATTGAACAAAACATCGCCGACCACAAAATCTCCGAAAAAAACGAATCGGAAAAACTCATCGCCGTACTCAAATACTACGACCTCGTACAGGCCAGCATTATCCACCAATCGACCAACTGGGCCGAACAACTCGTGCGCTATCTCACCAACCCCTATCTGGCCTCGCTGCTCATGACCCTGGGATTTTTGGGCCTGATCTTCGAAATCCAAAGCCCGGGCTGGGGCATCGGCGGCACCATCGGCTTAGTCTGCCTGGGCCTGTTTTTCGGCAGCCACCTGCTCGTCAACCTCGCCGACTGGTCTGAAATCCTCATCTTCTTTATCGGCATCGCGCTCATCCTCATCGACCTGTTCTTTGTCATGGGCTTTGGCCTGCTCGCCATTCCCGGCGCGATCCTGATCTTAACCAGTCTGTTCTTAAGCCTCATGGGTCGCTATGACCTCTGGACCTGGGACGACATCAACGCCGCGCTCACCCCCTTGCTCTTATCTTTCATTCTCACCGGTGTCCTCGCCATTCTCATTTTGCGCTCCCTCCCAAAATCCAGAATATGGAGTCGCCTGGTACTCGACACCGAAGAAAAATCTTCTGAAGGATATGTTGCGGCACCCTACAGCGACCTCCTCGGTGCATCCGGCACCGCATTCACAGACCTGCGCCCCGGAGGCACCGGCGTGTTTGACGGTCGCCGCATCAGCGTATCGACCGAAGGCGAATACTTAACCAAAGACACACCCGTCACAATCATCGAAATCGAAGGCAGTCGCGTCATTGTTCGAAAAATAGAAGACACATAAGACCGACCATTTTTTAAGGAGCTTTTCATGGACGCCGTTTTTCTACTCCTCATTGTTGCCGCAGGTATTCTGGGACTCTCCCTCTTCTTCTACTTCATCCCCGTCGGCCTCTGGATCTCTGCCATTGCCGCGCGCGTGCGCATCGGCATTGGCGAACTCATCGGCATGCGCCTGCGTCGCGTACCCCCGCGCATCATCCTCGGCTCGCAAATCAACGCAACCAAAGCGGGCCTCGACATCCCCACCGCATTTCTCGAAGCCCACTACCTCGCTGGCGGTCATGTCGAAAACGTCGTCAACGCACTCATCGCCGCAGACAAAGCCGGCATTGGACTAACCGGCGAACGCGCCGCCGCCATTGACCTTGCCGGACGCGACGTACTCGAAGCCGTACAGGTCAGCGTCAATCCCAAAGTCATCTCCACCCCCATGGTCACCGCCGTTGCCAAAGACGGCATACAGGTCAAAGCCACCTCGCGCGTCACAGTTCGCGCCAACATAGAACGCCTGGTCGGCGGTGCGGGTGAAGAAACCATCATGGCCCGCGTGGGCGAAGGCATCGTCACCACCATCGGCTCCTCGGAAACCCACAAAGACGTACTCGAAAATCCCGACATGATCTCCAAAACCGTACTCGACAAGGGCCTCGACTCGGGCACTGCCTACGAAATCCTCTCCATCGACATCGCCGACGTGGATGTGGGCGACAACATCGGTGCAAAACTCCAGACAGACCAGGCAGAAGCCGACAAAAACATCGCACAGGCGCGCGCCGAAGAACGCAGGGCAATGGCCGTTGCACAAGAACAAGAAATGGCAGCCCGCGTTGAAGAAATGCGCGCCCGCGTCGTCGAAGCCGAAGCCGAAGTCCCGCTCGCAATGGCCGACGCATTCCGCAGTGGCAACATGGGCATCATGGACTACTACCGCATGCGCAACATCGAAGCCGACACGCAAATGCGCGAAGGCATCGCTGGTGAAACAGAAGAAGAAGAAGAGAACAATTAAAGACGGGACGGCACAGGGGCCGTCCCCTACAAGATACACAAACCGACCCAGACAACCACTGTAGGGGCGACCCCCTGTGGTCGCCCGCACCATAACCCATAACAAACGGTCTTACGCCATGGAATTGGAAGTACTCTTACCGCTAATCGTGTTTCTCTTCTTCAGCCTTATCGCGCCGCTCATAAAAAGGCTGCGAGGCACCAGAGAACCCGACGAATCCAAACTCCAGCGCAGGCAAACGTCCCGCGACGCAGGTGCCGACGACCCCTTTGAAGAGGAGTTTGACCTCTCTGAATGGGAAGTCATCTTCGGACCTCCCGAACCTGAACCCGAACC
>JAPPIE010000021.1 GCA_028874765.1 Gemmatimonadota bacterium | reverse complement strand
AAACAATTCATCGTCAACCCAATGCGGTTGCGCTCATCGGGCGGGTAACACCTCTCCCACAGCGGCCGGGGCACAACCCCAAACATCGCGCCGCCATCCATCCTCACCTGCCCAGCAGATAAAACCCACACATCGCAACCACCACTTTGCTTATAATCTACAATCGCCATACTTTTACCTCCAACTTTGCACTTCGCACTTAACCCTATATATCTTATCTTATCCCCATAAAAAATATTCGCAACCAAAAACAGGAGGAACCATGCCAGCAGCACTCGTCACCGGATCCAGCAGAGGCATAGGCAGAGGCATAGCTTTCTGCCTTGCCGACGCGGGCTACGACATCCTGGTCAACTACGCGGGCAATCTAACCGCAGCAGAAGAAACCGCAACAGGTATTCGAGAACGCGGACAAAACGTCCACATTTGTCAGGGCAACGTAACCCGCATAGAAGACAGCAAACGCCTCGTAGATACCACACTCGACGCCTTTGGTCGCCTCGACATGCTCGTCAACAACGCCGGCATTGCCCCTCGCGTACGCGCCGACATCCTCGAAGCTACCCCAGAAAGCTACGAAGACGTCATGAACACCAACCTCAAAGGACCCTATTTCTTAACCCAATACGCGGCAAACCACATGATCGCACTCAAAAAACAGGAAAAAATACAAACACCGCGCATCGTCGTCATCACCTCCATATCGGCCTACACCTCTTCAACGGCACGCGGCGAATACTGCGTCTCAAAAGCTGGCCTGAGCATGATGACGCGCCTATTTGCCGACCGGCTCGCAGAACACGGCATCCCCGTCAATGAAATCCAGCCAGGCATCATCCAGACCGACATGACAGGACCCGTCAAAGAAAAATACGACCACCTGATAGCCGATGGTCTGACCCCCATCCGCAGGTGGGGACAACCCGAAGACATCGGCAAAGCCGTAGCGGCCATTGGACTCGGCTATTTCGACTTCACAACCGGCGCGGCAATCCCGGTTGACGGCGGATTCCACATGCACCGGCTCTGATTTAGCAGCCAGTCTATATACCCCAAATGGCCTTTGATTTTTTGGGGTATGTAGTTGACATATTTTCTCTTATATCGTACCTTATAAATAAGCATAATAAGTAATCATAAACATCGCAATTCTACGCTTTCAAGTGAGGACTCAAATGCTGAAGCGCTTTTTTAGTAAAAATGCTGAACCAGAGAATGGTACAACCAAAGAAAGACAAATCCACATCGAAGGGCAAGACGAGCACGTTCAGGAAGCCATGGACCTCCTCGCACAAGAGGATCAAGATGATCTCGACGAAGCTCTTGACGAAGTTAATGAAACCGTGCGAGAAGCCGCCAGAGCCTCACTGCGCGACCTGAGACTCATGCAAGAAGGCCACTGTCCATCCTGTGGTCACAAAACACTGCGGCAATTCCTCTTTACAACTGTGTGTTCCAGTTGCGGTTGGTTTTCATTTATCTCGCCCGAAGAAGGCAAATCTCACATCCACCTGCAAAGTGGACGCACCATCGAATGCGGCACCACATTTGACACCAAAGGAGACTTTGTACTCGGCATCACAAATGGCGTTGTTCGCGCCAAGGTACCCAAAGAAAATGTCGAATACATCGAATTTGCATGGACTGCTGAAGAAATCCAGCGCAAACGCGAATCCCGCGCAAAAGAGGAAACGGGAATATGTAGCTGGTGCGAAAAAGCGCTCGCAGATGATGGTGATGAAAATATCATTGTCTATGCGGCCTTCGGCACCACCCAGATGCGCTATGTCTTCTGTTCAAACAAATGCAATGAAGCCTTCCAAAAACAATACCCCATTCGCATTCACAAAAATTGCTACGAACGCTCCTGCCTCGATTGCGACCTGTGCAACAAACGCTACCTGGGCGAAGACGAGACCTTTCTCAAATTGCTCGAGCAAGGGAAAGTCTGATAAGGCGGTCACTCATCAACCTAAAAAATCAGTCCCCCATCGCAATAATACGCGATGGGGGACTTTTATTATGTCCTCAAAACCGCTTTGCATAAAGTCTTTTACTCGAGTTCAAATACACCCCACTTTGAGTCGGCTGAGTCCTTGAGGATTTCCCTGTCCGAAAGCAGGACATGAAATCTGTATCGACTGCCATTAACAGGCATCTGAGCATAGATCGAATAACAACGCCTACAAGCCGTTATCTTGATCTCTGTGTCGCAGGGGATACAGTCCCAAACCCCCAAAGGTTTTCTTTGACATCGCAGGCACTCGATTTGTTCGATCAGATTTTTGTTGCGTTCCCGAAATTTTTCCAACTCGCCAGAAACCACCATGGGACCTATATACGATACACCTGCAGAGTTGCACACCTTGCAGAATGACCTTTCGTCACCATCCATCGTTCGCCTTTCGCCCGAAAAGTCGTCGTACACCAGCAGGCAATGCCCACACGCGAAAATGCCCTCTTCGTCTGGCTCGCGGTCCTCAAAACGCCTGAAATACGCCAGAATATCGGACTTATCACTATCGGGCAATTTCTCGAATGGCTGCATTTTGGTTCCACATTCATGGCAGCAACAGCCAAAGAAACCCTTTGCCCATCGGCCAAAAGTTCCAAGGATTACGATAATGAGAATGGCTAAAATGATAAACGCTTCCACAGTCGGTTCCTCATGTTTAGTGGTTATCACACTTGCAACCACACCTGCTTACCTGTAGCTATGAGCTTTGCGATGGCGCACTGATTTTTCCAGAATTGGTAAATTGCATCAAAAAATTGAACAT
>JAPPIE010000020.1 GCA_028874765.1 Gemmatimonadota bacterium | reverse complement strand
GGCTCCTGATTGGATCGTGGATACGGGATAGGAAAAAGATCATGAAAAAGAAAGCAGTTGTCTTGCTCAGTGGTGGTTTGGATTCTACCACAACTTTGGCTATTGCCACAAATCGAGGTTATGCCTGTTACGCGATTACATTTCGCTACGGGCAGCGGCACGAAACCGAACTCGAATGTGCGAGAAAAATTGCCGCTCATTTTGGCGTACGAGATCACGTTATTGCCAATATTGATTCGCGCGCTTTTGGTGGTTCGGCACTAACCGACGATATTGATGTGCCAAAAAATCGAGACGAGAGCAAAATGTCCGATGGTATCCCGGTCACTTATGTCCCTGCTCGCAATACGATTTTTCTTTCTTACGCGCTTGCAATGGCAGAGTCTCTCGATAGCCGCGATATTTTTATTGGGGTCAATGCAATTGATTATAGCGGTTATCCCGATTGCCGTCCCGAATATATCGCCGCTTTTCAAAACATGGCGAATCTCGCCACCAAAGCCGGTGTTGAAGGGGATAGGTTCACGATCCACACGCCGCTTATTGCCCTGACCAAGGTCGAGATTATCAAACGGGGATTAGAACTCGGTGTTGATTACGCTATGACCTGTACATGTTACGATCCCGATACAGAAGGTCGTGCGTGTGGGCAGTGCGACGCCTGTCTGTTGCGCTTGCAGGGGTTTGCACAGAATGGTATGAAAGATCCGGTGGCCTATCGGTAAGAGGAGGTTCTTCATTGCCGCAATGTACGCTTGCTAAATACATGCGGATTTACGATCTTACAGGCAGCTATTGGTTCTATTCACCCTTAAAGAATTGCATTTATGCCACCTCTTTCTCTCGACCAACTCATCGCCGATTATTGCGATCAAAACGCACACTCGCAACGTCTTTTCAAGCGTGCACAAGAAGTTTTGCCCGGCGGCAATACGCGCACCGGTGTTTTTGTCAATCCCTTCCCGATTTACGCGGACCGGGGTGAGGGTGTTTATATCGATGATGTCGATGGCAACCGCCGTCTCGACTTTGTCAATAACGCCACCGCCCTCATCCTGGGTCACGCGCATCCCGCTGTGAGCGATGCCCTGCGCGAGCGTATCAATAGTGGTACGGCCTTTTTTGGTCCTACCCAACTCGAAATCGAATGGGCAGAACTCCTGCGCGAGCGCGTCCCTTCTCTCGAGCATCTGCGCTTTTGCAGTTCGGGTACCGAGTCTGTGGGCAATGCCTTGCGCGTTGCTCGCGCTTTTACTGGGCGTCAAAAAATTGCCAAATTTGAGGGTGCGTATCACGGTATTGACGATCCGGCTCTCATAAGCTATGTGCCACCTGTTACTCCCGATCTCGGTCCCGAAAACGCGCCTCATTCGGTGCTTTCTTCTGCCGGTCTGGCACCCGCGACAGCTGAAAATGTCCTCGTTTTGCCCTTTAATAACGCGCGCGCTTGTGAACATCTCATTCGCCAACACGCCGAAGAACTCGCGTGCGTCATTATTGACCCGCTTTCTACGGCTGCTGGTATGGCTTTGCCGGATTCCGAGTTTCTCACGCTCTTGCGCGATGTGACGCGAGAATTTGGTATTCTCCTTATTTTTGATGAAATTGTCAGTTTTCGTATGACGTCGGGTGGTACACAGGCGGCGTACAATATCACGCCCGATCTGACCTGCCTGGCGAAGGTCATTGCTGGCGGTACTCCGGCTGGTGCTTTTGGTGGGCGCAAAGATGTGATGGCGCTGTACGATCCCACTTCTGGATCGCCCGCCATCCCACAATCTGGTACGTACAATGGCAATCCTCTTGTGGCCATCGCTGGTCTTATGACTCTTAAAACCATGACCTCAGATGCATATCGCCACATTGACTCGCTTACCGAATACATTGCTGCTGGTCTCAATGATGCTTTCAAGTGTGCCGATATCCCGGCGACTATTGTTACTGCTGGCTCACTGTTTCGCATCTACTTTCTCGACTATGCGCCTGTCAACTATCGCCAGGCTGCACAAGACAGTAGCGAAAAACACCGCTGGCTCTATTTCTATCTTTTGAATCACGGCATTGTGATCCGCCAGGGCGGCTGTGTTTCTCTTCCCATGACGAGCAAACACGCCGATGATTTGATCAACTGCGTGCGTGAGGGATTGCGCGTTTGGCCCTATTAATCTCCAAATAAATGTCCGTATCTATACCAGATGGCCTCGTTATCCTCACCTTTGATGACGGCGTCAAATCACAAAATACCTTTGCCGCACCCATCTTGCGCGAATGCGGGACAGAGTAATCGCTCTGCGCGATCTCACAAATTATATCATCCCGGAGTCCTGATATGGTCGATCCTCTTCCCCTTATGGTTTATGATACGCTTGCAGAGCAAACCGAAGCTCTGTACCGCGATGGCTATGTGTATCTGCCAGGTGTATTGACGTCGAATCAAGTGGCAAAACTCCGCGATCGTATGGATGCGCTTACACCGATTTCGGAAAGTTTTGACAAAAACGGGCGCCCTGAAGATGTCGGTTTTATAAATAAACACATCAATAATGCGTTCAACCGGCACGCTCATTTTCTGCAATTTCTCGACCGCTCCGGTGTGATCGAGATTGCTGAAGCCATACACGGCGACGATTGCCACTGTATCGGCATGACCGCATGGATGACCGGTCCCGGGCGTCCCGACCAGAATCTCCATACTGACTGGCTTCCCCTGAGTCTGCCCGCAGATATACTTGAGGATTCTCGGGTACGCATCCCCATTTTTATTACTACGGCGCATTTCTATCTCGACGATATTACCGAAGCCCTTGGTCCTACTAATT
>JAPPIE010000030.1 GCA_028874765.1 Gemmatimonadota bacterium | reverse complement strand
TCTTTGGGGTCGTGCGTGAAGCCATCGTAGGCTTGCTCGATATTCACCAGAGGTGGCCTGGTGCCGAGCAGATTCATTCCCGAAAACGCAATATTCACCCCTCTGGACACGTTCCAAAGAAAACTCACATCCCATGTGACAAACGAGTCAATAGTACCGAATAGATTTCTAATCGTCGTATTATCGGACCCCATTGATCCGCGGTCTTCATAAGACGAAATATAATTCAGATAACTCACCAAACTATAGGTCTTCCAGTGATAGCCCGCCGATACTCGCCCCTTCAACTTGGGAAGCGAAGTCGCAATGGGATTGCCAAAATTCAAGTAGCCCGCAGCATCTGCCGCATCCTGAAGCACCAAATTACCATGCATCAGAGCCTTTGTCTCATACGACAGCGTATAAGTGCCATCCAGACTCGCCGCGAATTGTCCTGTACCCGCCGGCATCCGCGTGCCAAGATGTACATCGATTCCCGAAGTCTTGACGCCCGGCCAGTTGACGATATCAACGCGCACCCGCTCAAGCTGTGAGGCCGCGCAGTTGCCAGTACCTATTCCATCTGGACAGACAATAAACCGCTTCACGGCGTCTCTCACGCTCTGGTCCTCAGATGCGTATAGGCTGGTAATCGCACCATGCGGCATTGAACCAATGACATCGCTGAAATCATAGCTCCAGTAGTCGAATGTCGCTTCAAATCCAGCCTCTGTAATCAGAGCGAGGCCAGCATTATAGGTAAACGCCTGTTCGGGTTTGAGGTCCTTGCTCCCAAATCTATCGACCGCCTGATAAGCCCCTGTCTCATTAATCCATTCGAGCGTCGTCAGCGGGCTTTCATTGACATCATCCAGCGATGGCGTGCGAAATGTCGTCTGCACCGAGCCGCGCATAAACAGGGAATGGGTAGGGGATTGCGAAAGCTGCACGCGCCAGCCGAACTTGGGATCAAAACTGCTTGCCACATCGTGAAACTCGTAGTTCGCGGCGAGTTGCAAATCAATGCGCTCTCCCAGACTCAGAGGTATTTCACCAAAAAAGCGATGTACCGTCTGGTCTTCGGAGTATGGCCGATGCACATTCGTGAACGCATAGGGACCGAACTTATCTTCCTCTGAGCATCCTTTATCCCCCGGAACCGGGCAGGGGTTAATGGTCACATCGCCCGGATCGTTCGGATCGCCAGTAGCACTGAGCTTGCGGAACTGATATCCAGCGGCATAACTCGCATTGAGCCAGACATTTTCCGTCCACGTTCCCGTCAATGTCGCCTCGGCAACCAGCATATCCGCCGTACTCTGTAGATCAACTTCCTGATTGGCGAGCCATTCCCGCAATTCGGGACTGTTCTCAAGACCAGAGCGATAATCGGGATTCGGCGAGTTCGCAAAATTCGAGCCATATTGATCCGTGAACTCGATGGCATTGCCGAAGGGGTTGTAGTAATGACAGTTGCCCTCCCCTGCTACCTGGTCGTAGATCCGTCCCAGTCGCATTCCCGCAAGAGACGTCGGATCTGCCTCTACACCAACGCCGCAATCGGGTCCCCCAAAACCGCGGAAGCCGAGGAACAGCCGCTCAATGTACACCCCCGGCAAATTGTAATTGCCCGCAGTGCGCGAATAAGAGAGACCCACGTCAAAATGGGCATCTCGACCGCCGAACGCCTTAAAATCGCCATTTGCCGAAGCCGCCATGCGCAACGTATTCGATTGACGACTCAACGTGCGTCCGGGACCAGAGTTTCCAAAGGGCCGCCCATTGAAATACCAGTTCTCGCCACCATGGCAAGCGTCGTAATACAGATCGCCGGGATTTGCACCATAATCCTGGCAGAATGCCTGCCGTCCCGGATGATCGGGCGCGACTTCCATAATACTCGTGTCTGTCAGTGGGAACGGCGGATACGAAGGCGTCGTGTACCAATCGGGGATCTCGGCCTCGGCCCACAGGTACTCCACGTGATAATCCGTACCATTGTCCAGAGTGCCATTGAGCTCAGCAAAAGCACGGATATGACTCATTTCTTCGACCAGATTCTCATACTGCTGATAGCGGAAGCGGCATGTCCAGGATTCCCGGAAACCGCCAAATTCCTCACATCGAGGAGCGTGGATGGCAGCGGTCCAGGGGGCTGGCGCACCAATGGCAAAGGTGCCGGGATTCCCCAAACTCGACCATCCCAGGCGTTGCCCACCACCGTGCCACGGCTGCAACAGGTAATCTCTATCTGTAGATGGCAGCGCCTGGCGCCCCATCCATTCCGCAGAAATAACCACATGAGTTCCTTCGGCGAGTTTTTTACCCCATATCGCGCCTATATTTGTATCGCCTGCGCCTTCGAAATACTCGTGGGCACCCGAGACTTCAAAACCCTCAAAATCGGATCGGGTCAAAAAATTGGCAACGCCGGCCACTGCATCTGATCCATAGATAGCCGAGGCCCCCTCCTTGAGCACCTCAATCCGGTCAAGGGCGATAGAGGGAATAACATTTACATCGACAAAGCGTCCACCGATCAAGCGCGCAGGGACATAGGTCTGTCGGCGGCTATTGATCAACACCAGCGTCCTCGAAGCCCCCAGCCCACGCAGATTCACATTGGCAATGCTCTCCGTAAGCGTGGCAGCCTGACCCGCATTGTACCAACTGCTTCGCTCACCGATCACGCCGTGACTCGCACCCAGATTCTTAAAAAAATCAACCGCCTGCGGAGACCCCTGTTCTGCCATCTTTTCACGCCCAACCACTGCAACCGCATACGTCATGCTGATGGGCGCCTCCTTAAATGCCGTACCCGTCACCACCACTTCATCCAGATAAAG
>JAPPIE010000372.1:1450-2835 GCA_028874765.1 Gemmatimonadota bacterium | reverse complement strand
CGTATAAAATCTATATCTTTATGGGAGAAACCTGTCCGGTCTCGCGGCATTACACCTTGACACTCAAAGAACTACACGCAGAATACGCATCTGAAAAACTCGAATTCATCGGCGTATTCCCCAATCGCCTCTCCACCCCAGCCACGATTGCCGCGTTCAAAAAAAAATACGCCTTGCCATTCACCTGCATCGGGGATTCCATCCACACATGGGTGAACCGACTGGGCGCAACGATCACGCCAGAAGTCGTCGTTGCCGACACATCGAACACCGCCATCTATCGGGGTCGCATTGACAACACCTTTGCGGATTTGGGCAAAAGACGCCGCATCGTCACCGCCCACGACCTCGCAGATGTACTGAAAGCCCTCAAGAACGAAAAACCCCCGGTATTTCGCCAGACCCAGGCCATTGGCTGCATCATAACCTCATGGCAAAACACAAAGGAATAAAGCCATGCGACCACTTGCCCTCTCCATACTCGCGATCCTCCTCGCCGTTACTTCGCCCCGCGCGGAAGCCCCCACCTTTAGCAAAGACGTCTCGTCCATCATATACAACAACTGCACATCGTGCCATCGAGACGGTGAAATAGGGCCTATGCCCCTCACAAATTACAGCGAAATCTCGGCTTATGCAGACATGATCAAACACGTCACAGAAACCCAGTACATGCCCCCGTGGAAACCCGATTACAACTACAGCCAGCACATCGGCGCAAGAACACTCACCAAAACAGAAATCAACACAATATCAAACTGGGTCAACGCCGGTTTCCCCCAGGGCGACATCGCCCTTGAAGCCCCCATGCCGGAATTTCCAACAGGCTCTGTACTCGGCACCCCCGACCTCGTACTCACCATGGCAGAACCCTTTACCATCCGCGGCGACAATGAAGACCAGTACCAGGTCTTCGTCATCCCAACCCACCTCACAGAAGACCGGGAAGTCGAAGCCGTTGAATTTCGACCCGGCAACAGCAGAATCGTTCACCACGCCCTCATCGGCGCCGACATCACGGGCACTGCCCGCCAAAGAGACCTCGAAACCCCGGAATACGGTTACGAATCCTTTGGTGCATTCGGCGCGCCAACCGCTGTTGTCCTCCCTGGATATACACCCGGTGCAAAACCCCCGATATATCCCAAAGGCGTTGGACACATACTGCCCAAAAACTCCGACTTACTGATCCAGGTACACTACGCACCCTGGCCACTTGCAGAATCCGATCAATCCAGCATCAACATATTCTTCAAAAAAGAACCCATCGAAAGAGAAGTGGGTTTTATCACCTTCGCACCGCTCACCACGGACGGTGAAAGACTGAGCAGACTATTCAGGGTCCTGCTCGGAGAAGAGCGACACGGCGGCACCCCCGTAGAAAA
>JAPPIE010000372.1:0-1350 GCA_028874765.1 Gemmatimonadota bacterium | reverse complement strand
ACCACCTACGACAACACCACAAACAACCCGCTCAACCCCAACTATCCCCCCCGCCAATCGACCTGGGGCGAAAAAACCACCGATGAAATGCTCCTCGCTGTCATGGAATACGTACCCTACCGACAAGGCGATGAAAACATCGCCCTCACCGTTGGCCGGGGCGGCGAAATAAGCATAGACTTCAACGGCAATGGACAAAAGGACTTTGCCGACTTCCTCCTATTCGTCCAGAACTTTGGCCTGAGCCGAAGCGACACCAGCTATCAGCGTCACTTTGACCTCAACGAGGATGGACACATCAACTTTACCGACTTTATCATCTTCGCCAATCAATATGCGGAATAAAAAAAGGGCAACCACGAACGGTTTACAACGGGTCGCCGTCCAGACCCGTTCACGGTTGCCCCTACAACATTGGGCGAGGCATGCCTCGCCCCTACGATTATTCACACTTCATCCTTCACAGTGAACTGGTCTGAGAAACGACCAGTTGTACACCGTTCCTCACTCCACAACCCGCGTTGTCTCGCCATCGGACGCCAGCAGGGGTAGCTGGCCGTGAACCCCGGGACCGTACAAAACCGCCTGTTGTTCAGGCGTCAACTCACTCACCCAATCGCCATAGCGTTCCTCGGGCGTAAAATACTTACCCACGGCGCGAGCCGCTGCGCGAGAAGCGTATTTATAAAGCACAGAACGACGCTCCCCATCGCTGCGCCACGGCAGCGTACCATGCGTCATCGTCTCCGCAAAAAAGAGCACATCGCCCGCTTGCATCACCGGTTGATAAACCAGCCCCATATCATCCTCTACGGAACGCACCTCAGCGGGTGTCGGCTCCGCAGTCTTATGACTCCCCGGCACACAGGCAAACCCCCCATCGCCCTCATTCACATCCGTCAACTGCCACGCCACAGTAATACCCCGACAGAAAATCTTTCCATTCTGCTGGTGATACCACACCGACTGGCTAAACGGCTCCCCGCCACCGTGCAGTGTATGCCCCTCTGCACCCTTGTGCGCGCTGATCAACAGCGGCCCGTGATCCAGGCGAAAACCCTTGCCGCTAAACTCATTCAAACGACTCACCACAACCGGATGAACCAGCAACTTCCGAAACGGCTCGCGATAGGGTTCGGGCCAGCCCAACATCCCCGTAAGCTCGCGCCGCCCCTCTTTGCCCGTAAGCGCGGACGACCCCCGCGCCAGGCCCCCATCTTCAATAGACCGCGTCCTGATCTCATCCCCATAGTGATCAATCGCATCGTTACACGCCTTGACCTCATCCGCAGACAGAGCACCCCGCACGACCAGATAACCGCGCAGGTCAAAAAAGTACTTCTCCTCTTC
>JAPPIE010000022.1:1164-2842 GCA_028874765.1 Gemmatimonadota bacterium | reverse complement strand
AGATCCGCAGCCGGACTCGCCAAAAACACCACCGCACCCACCACATCTTCGGGCTGTCCCACGCGCCCCAGAGGAATGCGAGAAAGCAAATCCTCGCGCAACGCCTCATTGTCAAACGTCGATTGTGTCAACGGCGTCAAAATAAACGTCGGACCCACGGCATTCACCGTAATCTGATGGGGTGCCCACTCCACAGCCAACACCCGCGTCAGATTTACCACACCGGCCTTACTCGAACAATAAGCCGCCCGCTTGTAATAGCCCACCACCCCATTTTGCGACGCAATATTCACAATTTTGCCACCACCCGTCTCAATCATCGACCGGGCCACGCGCTGCGACATAAAAAACAACCCCTTCAAATTCACATCCAGCACCCCATCCCAATCCGCCTCTGTCACCTCGAGCGCATCCCTGGGAATATTCACACCCGCATTATTCACCAGAATATCAACCCGACCATAAGTATCGACAACCCGGCTCACCGCCGCATCAATACTCTCCAAATCCGGCAATTCCAACGCCAATGGCAATGCCCGTCGCTCCAAATCTTCAACCGCTTCGCACACCTCATCCAGCGCATCAACCTTCTGCGGCACCTCACACACCGCCACATCCGCACCTACCTCAGCCGCCGCCAGCGCAATCGCCCGTCCAATACCCGAACCCGCACCCGTCACCAGCACCACCTTATCATCCAATCGCATACTGGGCAACACCATCACGCCCGCTCCTTTCACGAAGAAAAAGAAATATTATTCTCCGTATGCCGGCAAGAAATATCATCATCCCCGCGAAAATTCCTACACCCCCAGAAAACCCCATAGCGCCCCTTGCGCTGAACCATATCCGCGCCACACTTCGGACAAACAGGCAACCATGAATCACAATCGGCATCGAGACATATTTTAAATCGCCCAACGCGCTGCATCGGATTGCCACACGCTTGACATCCGCTCTCAGTATGATTGCACAACGGATAATTGCTACAACCGTAAAACGACTTTCCCTGCACGGCAACAAGCGTACCCGTCTTGCACTTCACACAGCGAATACGCTCAAAAGACGCCTGTTCCAAACGGGTCTCAAAATCGTCCAGCGCCAGCGGATATTTATTCTTCAACAACTCGACCAAAAACTCAGACGCATTCGCCATATCCCCAACCAGATACACGCGCTGTTTGGCGCGCGTCAGCGCGACATAAAACAAACGGCGCTCCTCCGAATGTGGAAAGGGATCTAACGCGGGCAAAAGCGCCTCGAGCAAAGAATGAGAAGTCTTCTGCGAAGGAAAACCGTACTGACCGCGTTCAAGCCCCAGCACCACCACATAATCCGCCTCCAAACCCTTCGCACCGTGAACGGTATTGCACGCAATAGACAAAGTGGGGAACCGCTTCCTCAACATCATCATCTGCGTGCCATTGGGCAAGTTAAAACGAAACCTGCCCAACAAATAAACCGAACTCCCCTCTTCCGCCCGCTCGGCGACATGTGCCAGCACACGATCCAACCGATCGTCAAGATTCGCCTCTGAACCGCGACGCCTCTTCTCGCGCAACAGTGAAACCGCGGAATGATCTACCATCGCATACGTAGTCAACGCCTTCTTAACCTGAGCCGGATTCTCAATCACAAACCGGGAAGCAACATCGCAAATACTATTATTAAACCGAAA
>JAPPIE010000022.1:0-1064 GCA_028874765.1 Gemmatimonadota bacterium | reverse complement strand
TCCATCCCCTTGTGATATTTCGCGCGGGAGACATAAGGCGCCGTATTGCCATCGCGGTCTATACCCCAGTGCTCCAGATAAACACCGCAATCCGGAAGATAAAAATCGGGCTGGTATTGCCGGTAATCCGGATCCCTCGTCTCATGCTCATAATCCGCCTCGTATCGATACGCCACCCCCAGCATAAACAGATGATTGGCAATCCACAACTCACCCAGACCCTTTACCATCTCCCCTTGCAGCGTGCGAATCTCATTCGCAAAAATATATTCAAAGTACTCCCCCTGGGTTTTAAAATCAAAGGGATTGACCTCCTGATACCTGTAATACCCCAGATAATCCAGAACCCACTGTCTATAGCTCGGAATCTCAAGCAACGCCTCAAACCACTCATCGACATGCTTCTCCAGCAACGCACCATCTGTGGCCAGAGGAGAAATCGAAGGCTGCGCCTTTTCGACCGAAGCAATAATATCCTTGCCCAACTTGTGGAACGTACTCGCGACAACACCTTTCTTATTCACGCGCTCATCCAGCCGTTCCTGCATCTCCTGTGCCGCCTTATTCGCAAAAGCCAGCATGAGAACCTCATCGGGCTGTGCCTGCTCGCTCTCAACCAAAAAACCCGCGCGCCCCACCATCGCACTCGTCTTGCCAGTACCCGCACCAGCCAGTACCAGATTATTATCTTCATCTATCACACACGCATCGCGCTGGCTCTCGCTCAGCGGATTGCTCTCCACCCCATCAAAAAAGGTCGAAAACTGGTCCTTGAGGCGCCTGACATACTGCGCGCGAAAATCTTCCACCTCTTGATCGCCCCAGTGCGCCACCTCCTGCACCAGCGTAAAATCAGCATGGCGATCCAGATACCCCACTGCCGGCACCTTGCGAAACTGATCGAGCATTTCCCGCGCCAGCTCTTTTATCTTCAACAAACGTGAACTGCGCAGATAACCCGCATCCAGCAATCTATTAATCTCCCCGGCACACCGCCGCACCTCTGACGCAAACTTTTGAGACTCCTCCAACCAATACCAATAATCCTCCAACCAGTCGAAAAA
>JAPPIE010000377.1 GCA_028874765.1 Gemmatimonadota bacterium | reverse complement strand
TTGTATATATGCTCGGGTTTAATTGGCGACATATCTATCTCCCACGCGACGTATAGAAGAAATCGTAGTCGGCAAAACATCCTGCGACATCGCCGCCTCGACAATCCCCCACGAAAAAGACCCCGCCCCGTGTCCCACATCAAACACAACGCCTCGCTCAATCGCATCCAGAACCGAATCGCGGATGCGACCTTCACCATTGAGAATCCCACACGGAAAGTCGTGAAAACAATGAGTCAAAATATCTCCGCCCTTCATCACATCTAAAATATCGTCAATCGAATCGCACCACGCATCCTGTGGGTGCACCATAATCGGCAACCCAGCCGCATCTGCCGCCTCTCTCGCTCTGTGCAAAGGCAACATCCCGGACCGCTCGCTGACAATACTATTCCTCGTCAATCGAACCTTCACCCCGAGAACAATATCGCGGTGCTGTTCAATCATGCGGCAAGCCTTATCCACATCCGCGTATTCGGGAATCTCGAACTCGCCAATCTCGGCAGTCAGCATACCCTGTGACGAAATATTCATCTGTGCCAAAATCCGCGTCTCACTCACATCGATCACGTACTTCCGAAATCCCGGAAAAATATCTGCACCCGCAGATCCCGCATCGACCACAGTCGTCGCCCCTCGCGCAAGACATGTAGGGTCAGGCTCAATACCGAAATGGCTGACACCGGCAAACACATGGACGTGAATATCGATCAACCCCGGCGTCACCACACAACCCGCAGCATCAATCACCTCGCGGGCATCGCCTGCATCCAGGTCTCCCCCAACAGCGGCAACCATGCCCCCCACAAACGCCACATCCCGCACGCCACTGAGGTCTTCTGCCGGATCGACCAGCATCCCGCCCTTGATGAGCAAATCGTACTTCATACCAAACTCCCCTCTTGTAAACTCCTTCACTCACCCAGCGTGTACGCGCGGCATGATCAGGCGGCGGTTGCGCGCCAGAGGCAAACCGGCAAAAGCGCAGCGGTTATTCCACTGATCTATAGCCGCGGCACTTTTGTATTCGTTAATAATGGCGTGGCGGCCCCGTTGAGTGTAGTTGTGTCCGGCCCGGTGCACGACCAGCACATGAATAATCGCCACATCGCCGGGTTGCACACTCAGAACAACCGGACGTTCGGGAGCGATCAAATCATCTGCAATCGTATGGCCCTTATAGGTAGGAAACTCGCCCTCAAGGTGAGAACCGGGCACCACCTCAGTCGCCCCGGCCTCAAAATCAGTGGGATCGAGGTACGTGATGGCCGCAGCCAGATCTGGAATCGTATGCCGCTCGTACGGCCAATCCTGATGCCAACTCTGCGCGCAGAAAAAACCGGGTGGTTTATTGCGGATCTTCCCATTGTGAAAATCGAGATCAGGCCCCAAAAGATCAACCATAACCGAAACAATGCGCGGCTCGGTGAACTGATCGAACCAGTAGTCATCAGCCAGCGTCTGATCCATCATACCCACCACATTCTCCGGATTAAAAGGATCGGGCTGGTACCCCTCGGGCACCTCCATAAAACTGTAGCGCATATTTTGGGGGCGCCCTTCGGTGCGGACGACCAGATCGTGGAAACGGCCGCGCATCTCCTTCATTTCTCGGGAATCGTAAAAACCCTCCAAAAAGAGAAAGCCATCCTCGTCAAAAGCACGCTTCTGCTCTGGCGTCAAAATCAACAAATCAGACATGACACAATCCTCCTACAACCGCTGATTAATAAGTATTTCCTCAATGAGTATGGGTTAGTTCATGGAGATAGGGCAGCAACAAAGCGATAACAACGCTCACAACCAGACCAAAAGTAATCTTTGCAAAGTCGGAAAGCACCAGACGCGCCACATCTCGGCGGCGGCGGTGCCTCCCATTCCAGACGAGGGCGATCTCGCGTCCTGCCAGCAGACCAACGAAAACCCAGGTCGTACTCATCGGGAGCTTGCTAACTTCCTTAAACAGGAACAGCACAATGCCGTAAATCAAATCTACAAACGTCGCCGAACGGATATCAGTAGTATTCGTCTTCGTCAACACCACCTTCTGGATCGCACCGCCATGCGTGTAAAAGATAATGGCTTGCATAGCCAGCATGGCGACAATGGATACAATGAACCATTCCACGGGTATGTCTGGGATACGAGTAACCGGGTCGCGCGGCAGGAAAACATAAATATTGGCCAGATCCTGTATCAGCCACTGGCTCCAGAGAAAACCGGTTGAACACCACTGCGCCACCACCCACCAGGGACTTTTCGGCCCCTCCGTCTGCCTGAAGCGAGACTCTAACCCCCGCGTAACCAGCCTGTAAATAAAGATGGCGGCCACAAAGGCGGTGGCATACCCCGCCAACGACTTGACCAGCATGCTCGGCAGTGCCTTCGGCGCAAACACCGTCAGGGTCAAAAAGGTAGTACTAACTGGAATACCCCCGCGGGTCAGCAAGAGCAGTACAAAAGGCGGAACGCAGTAAACCCAGTTAAAGTAGTCTGGCACTTCAATCGCCGTAAGCCTTCCATACGAGACATCGCCGTCATAGACCACCCACCCATATACGAGGACCACAGTCAGGATACCGCCGCCAAAGAGCCACAGCACCCACCAGGGACGGTGAGAGTTGGAACTGAGAAACGTCCCCAGCGTCTGAATTGCGTCGTTGCCGACAATAGAATACGCGCCGAGCAAAAAACCGATGACCATTAAAACTTCCAGACTCATAAATCCCCTCCCTGCAAAGTTATGTCAAATGTCCATTACCCGAGTCCTGGCAGACATTCAACAAACGATTTTGATATTACGAAATAGAGAAATCAAATTTAACACGCGACTGATCGGATGCAGCGG
>JAPPIE010000368.1 GCA_028874765.1 Gemmatimonadota bacterium | reverse complement strand
ACTTGTCGCGTGTCTTCGATTTCGGCGTCGAGATTGCCCGACAGGTCGTTGTCGTTGAGGTGTATGCGGTCGGCTTTTTCGCCGATGTGAACACCTATGCGTTGTGTTGCTGTTTTGTCATTGCCAATGCGATTATTTGTGAAGGTGAGGTCGTGGGTTTCGCCCAGGATGCGTATGCCATAGCCTTTGTTTTTGTCGCCGTTGTCGAGGATCTGATTGTTCTCAAAGGTGTTTCGGTGCCCGCCCATGGGTTCGGATTCATTGCGGAAGAGGATGCCTTCACAGCCGTTGCGCAGTGATCGGTTGTTGAAGAACACATTGTCGGTGTCTTTGTGGCCAATGGAGATGCCCGTGTCACCGTTGCCGATGAGGTCGTTGTTTTCAAAGATGCCGTGTTTGACGCGCCAGCACAGGAAGAGGCCAATGCGGCCGTTGTTTTCCGAGCGGCAGTTGCGGATGATGGGGTGCTGGCTGCCACTGCCCGGGTGCAAGCCCAGGTGGGTATTGCCCGTGCAGGTGCAGTTTTCGACTGTGACGTGCTGGCTCTGCTGGAAGCTGATGCCGTCGCCGTGATAATTTTTGATCGCGCAGTTTTGTATCGCTGTATGGTGCCCGCGGTAGAGGAATATGCCGGCGCCTCGGCAACCGTTGAGGTGCGGATTGTTTTCGCGGTTGCCATCTACAGTCAGATTTTCGACCCGGGCATTTTCGATGTGGTAGCCGCTGATGACCGGGAAGGTGGTTGCAGCGCGTGCATTGCGAGAGACGAGGTAATCGCCTCCCATGGGTACATTGACGCCAAAGGTGTTGTCCTTTTGCCAGAGGATGGTGCCGACGGCGGTGTGAAATCCGCCGCCCTGATCATCTGTGATGCTGACGCCATAGCCCACTTTGAATCCATCGGGATTTTCAAGGGTGATTTGTTCTTCGCCAAAATCTCCGTCGAGGAGAAGGGGGGCCTCAACGCCGTCTGCTTTCCGCAATGTGGTATTTTCTCCCTGTCCTTTGACCGCGATGTTGCTGCGAAGGTGCAGTGCGTCGCGCATGATGTACGTGCCGGATAGGATTTCAACCGTGCCTCCACCGAGTGTGGCGATGTAATCGATTGCGGCTTGCAAAGCGCGGTTGTCATTGCCGATGATGTCGGCATTCTGTTGTCCGACAGTGATGTGTAAGCCTGTCATGGGGATCTCCTAATCAATGCGAATTTCTCTTCCTGTTTCGCCGCTTTCGAGCACGGCTTCCATCATTTGTTGCACTTGATATCCGTGGCGCAGGGGTGCTTCGCAGGTTTTGCCGTCGAGGATGCAGTCTATAAAGTGGCCCGCAATGCGGTCCCATGCCTGGGTTGCAAGCGGGATATCGACGGCGATGTCGTGCGGGACGCCGTCCTGTGTTTTGTAGATTTTGAGCGGGCGGAATTGCGCGCCTGCTTCGTCGCCAAAGAGTTCAATCTGGAGTTCGTTGGGCTGGTGCGATGCCCAGAAGCTTTCGACCTGGAGACCCGCGCCGTTTTCAAAGCGGATGAATCCGCCGGCATAGTCGTCTGCGGCGTATTGTTCGTAGGTGCTGCGCGGGACTTGTCTAAAGCCCCAATAGCCGCGTCCGCGCGGTCCAAATTTTGCGCCACACACGCCTGTGACAGTGACGGGTTTGGGCATGCCGAGTAAGTACCACACGGCGTCGAGGACGTGGACGCCCATGTCGCGGAATGCGCCGCCGCCTTTTTGGATAAATCCGAGGTTCCACGCGGGGATGCCGCTGCGGCGCACGCTGCGGGCGCGGGCGTAGTAGAGGTCGCCAAAATAGCCTTCGCGCGCGAGTTTTCCGAGGTATTGGCACTGGTCGGAAAATCGGGTGGAGAGCGACATCATGTTGACGACGCCAGATGCTTCGGCGGCTTCGACGAGTTTTTGCGCTGCCTGCTCAGAGTCCGATAGTGGTTTGGTGACCATGACGTGTTTGTCGTTTTTGACGGCTTCGAGTGCGATGGGTACATGCCACTGGTTTGGGGTACCTACAAAAACCGCGTCGATGTCGGGGGCTTTGCACATTTCTTTGTAATCGGTGTAGAATTTTTGTTCGCCGGGCAGTTCGCTGGCAAATTCTTCCATTCTTTCGGGGATCAGGTCGCATAGTGCGACGACTTCGCCGCGATCATTTTTCGCAAGGGCGCGGCCATTGGGTTTTCCAATGCCCATACCGACGACGCATACGCGGACTTTTTTTTCTGGCATGATGCACTCCTGTTGTTAAATTGGGTGGGTTGTGAAAATGCGCCCTGTATTATGCGAAAAAAATAGGAATTTACCAACAGGATTTCACGGAAAGGATATGGTGTTATGCTCACTTTGGAAGGTTGTCGCAATCGGCAGCAGCGATTTCGCGCGCGTCTCTCTGAGGAGGGGATTGACGCGGTTATTATTTCAGACTATCGGGATATCTATTATTTGACCGGCGTGCTCCTGTCGGCATATCCATCGTTTTCTTTTCCGGCGCTTTTGTATTTGGAGACCGATGGGGGATCGTGGCTGGCGTCAACGACTGATGAAGGGGATGCGGCTGTGGATGAGCGCGTGGTGTACGATTCACATGTGCTCTATACGATGAATCCCGATCCGATGCGCTTGCTGAATGCGGCGGTGGCGCAGAAGCTCCGCGATTGTAGGGGTATTTCTCGTTTGGGTTGGCAGCAGGAAGCCACGCCCAAGTTGCTCGCCGATACAGTGGCAGATGCTCTGGGTGGCGAATGGGTAGGAATAGACGATTTGCTTATTGCACAGCAGATGAGTAAGGATGCCGATGAAGTTGCGATGTTGCAAAAGGCGATTGATATTAATCTGCGGGCTTATGA
>JAPPIE010000358.1 GCA_028874765.1 Gemmatimonadota bacterium | reverse complement strand
CAACGAACAACAAGAACGCGACTGCCTCGACTACACGCGCAACATGCCCGGTGCTGTGCAACTGCGCCTCAACGCGGGCGACTTCGCCCTCTACCGCTCCAGCGCCTGGCACCTTGGCAATTACGTCCCCTACAGAAAACGCGCCACCATCCACGACTTCTGCGGCACACCTGAATATTCCCAACACATCAACGAACGCGTTGAAAGAAAAGAAACAGCCATCAAACGCCTTGCACCTGCGACATAAACACATCCGGCGTCAGGCACATAACTATTGTCTCTGAATTTTTCTA
This sequence comes from Gemmatimonadota bacterium, assembly GCA_028874765.1. Classification (GTDB taxonomy): domain Bacteria; phylum Latescibacterota; class UBA2968; order UBA2968; family UBA2968; genus VXRD01. The sequence goes on along the minus strand of JAPPIE010000358.1, from coordinate 2,563 downwards.
TTCGTAAATTGAGCACGACTGCGATAACAGATCACCGGGACTTGCACCGCCTTTGGGTGGCGGGGCAGGGTTCGTCTATTCGTCTATTCGTCTATTCGCATTAAGGAGCCACATCATGAAACTCACACCCGAACAAATACGCGAATTTTACGACCGCGGTTACGTCAAAATACCCGGAGCCATATCAAAAGCCATGGTCGATACCGCGCGTCAGGCCGTCAACCACTCCATCGGCACCCTGGGGCCAAATGGCGAAGACATGTCCAAACATCGCGCGGCGCAATTCTGCCGCGACTTGAATGGCGCCCCGGTCATCATGGACCTCTTCAACGCCAGCCCGGTCATCTCCCTCGCCGAATCGCTCATGGGAGAAGGCAACCTGCAAAAACCCATCAGAGGCGCGCAAGTCGCCCCGCGCTTTCCCACAGTAATCGGCGAAGTCCCACCCGAACCCCGCGGCCATCTCGACGGCATGGGCACCGGCACCAATGGCATGCCAAAAGGCGTGTACCGCCGCGGATTCACGGCCTTCGCCGTCATCTATCTCGCCGACGTACCCGAACCCTACAGCGGCAACTTCACCGTCTGGCCCCAATCCCATCGCTTCTTTGAAAACTACTTCAAACGCGAGGGCCTCGAAACACTCTCCAACGGCACCCCGCGCGTTGACCTGCCCGAAGGCCCGGACATGGTCACCGGAAACGCCGGCGACCTCATCATCGCACACCATCAGATGATCCACACCGGTGGCCCCAATGCCTCGCCCAACATACGCTACGCCGCCATCGCGCGCCTGCGCCACATCGACTGCGAGAAAAATGGCAACGAGGGCTTCCAGGACATCTGGCGCGAATTTCCCTGCGTGCGCGAAGCCATCGCAGCGTAAAGGGATCCGCAGAAAAAAACGCGAATAATTTGAGCGTTTTTCGCAGATGGACGCAGATAAAAGGCGAGAAGCGATGGAGAATAGAGTCTGGCGGGTTGAGGGACTGACAACTAACAACTAACAGAGGTTTACTATGTCTATGACCATTACTGACGCGCAAAAACGCCAATTCGCCGAAGAGGGATACCTCAAAATCCCAGGGACTGTCCCCAAAAACATGATCGAAACGTCTCTCCGCGCCGTCAACCATTCCATCGGCAACGTCGGCATTGGCGGCGAAAACCCCTCCAGACACCGATCGGGATTCTTTTGCGCCGAACTCCTCGACGCACCCTTCATCCTCGACATGTACAACAAAACCCCGGTCATGCAAATTGCCGAATCGCTCATGGGCAAAGGCAATGTCCTCCCCGTTGAACGCGCCAAAACCTATCCGCGTTTTCCCCTACCCCTCGGACAAGAACCATCGCCACCGCGCGGACACATCGACGGCATTGGCAGCGGCACCAACGGCACGGCCAAAGGCGATTACAAACGCTCATTCACCGCCTTCGCCGTCGTCTATCTCGTCGATGTCCCCGAACCCTACAGCGGCAACTTCACCGTCTGGCCCCAATCCCATCGCTTCTTTGCCTCCTACTTCACAGAACACGGCCACGAAGTACTCGCCAACGGCATGCCCCGGCCCGACCTGCCCAAAGACCCCATCATGATCACCGGCAATGCCGGCGACCTCATCATCGCGCATCACCAGATCGTTCACGGAGCCTGTCTCAACGCATCTCCCAACGTGCGCCTCGCCACCATCACCCGCCTCAAGCACAAAGACACCGACGAAATCGGCAAAGACGCGTACACAGACATCTGGCGCGAGTGGCCCGGCGTCCGCGACGTCCTATCGTAGGGTTCACCATGTCCGTCACCATCACCGAAGCGCAAAAACAACAATACAGAGACGAAGGCTATTTCATCCTCGAAGCCGTCATACCCGAGCACCACCTCGAACTCTTGCGCGACGAATGCCAGACCTTCATCGACACCATGCACGCGCGCATGGACGAACAGGGCACAGACACCATCGGCATCAACCACCGCAACAAACGCTACTTCGTCTCCAACTGCTTTCGCCAGCAACCCAAACTCCGCGCCTTCCTCTTCAGCGACCTCATGGCCGAAATATGCCGAGCCACCCTCGGCGAAAACGCGTACCTCTTCTGGGAACAATACGTCGTCAAAGGCGCGGAAACCGGCATGAAATTCTCCTGGCATCAGGACTCGGGCTACGTCGGTTATCCCGACCACAAACCGTATCTCACCTGCTGGTGTGCGCTCGACGACATGAGCGAAGAAAACGGCACCGTCCATCTCCTGCCCTATTCCCGCAGCGGCATTCGCTCGTGGGTACACCACATCGTCGAAGAAGGCAGCAACGACAAAGTCGGCTACTTTGGCAGCGACCCCGGCCTCATTGCAGAAGTTCCCGCAGGAAGCATAGTCGCCTTCTCCAGCATCGTCTTTCACAGCAGCAGCACCAACACCACCCCAAAACTGCGCCGCGCGTACCTGGGCCAATACTCCTGCGAACCCATCCTATCATCCGACGGCAGCAAACTCTGGGGCAACGCCGAACCCTTCCTCCGCAATGGCAAATCCACAGTCGGCGAACCCCCACCCGAC
>JAPPIE010000116.1:1455-25622 GCA_028874765.1 Gemmatimonadota bacterium | reverse complement strand
TCACCGTTTGCCCCATACTTTCGGGCGTCAGCGATTCAACGACGTAAAAATAAATTCCGCTGGCCACATCCGGTGCAGTCACATTGCGTTCAATTTGAAACCACGATGCCTCGCCTGAACTGGCATCGTCGTGCAGGATTTCACCCACAATATCGCCCGCCACATTGAAGATCAACACGCGGCTTTTGGGGGGCAATCCCAGAAAGCGGATCTTTTTTGAACTCTGATAATTATAAGCTGATTCCGACAAACTGAACGGATTGGGCACCACGCGCACGCGCTTCTCCGGCCAGGACGGTGCCAGCCCCGGCTGAAACGGACTGATGTCCAGATTCACCCGGTGTTCAGGCGCAGAATATCCACCTTCGAGTCCAGCCTGTAAATGCCCCTGCACTTCTGCGGGCAAATCAGCCATACTCGACATGCCATTGCTCCACGAACTGCGCGGCTTGGCAAAAGCCCGCACATTGTAAAAGTATCGGAACCCGGCAACCGCCGTATTATCGCGCCACACGTATTGACCGCCCGAATAGTCCCAGGTGGTTCCGCTTGTGCCTGCGGTGACAGTCCCGACATGTTCCCAAGGGCCAAATTCCTGATAGGCAGATCGAAACACGCGATATCCCACCACATCCGTATCACCAAAATCGGGGTTTACCGACGATTCGGCAGCATCAGACCACGTCAATGTAATTTCCGCATCCAGATTGACTCCGGGCGCGAACATGACATCGGGCGGATAATCGGGCAGGTCGTACATATTGTCGTACGCAAATTGCGCGGCTTCGAGATGTGCGACCAGAGCTGCCTCGCCCTCTTTCAGCCTGTCGAGACGAACCGATTCTTCCAGAGGTATGCCATCCAGGCAAAATGATTGAATATCAATAGCATAGGCAGATTGACCGGGTCGCGAGATTGCCTGTGCGCCCGATGCGGCGACATAAGCCACCACCACCTTGGCCTTTTCGCCCACAGCCAGATTATACGGCCCGTAAGTTTGCACATTGGCAAAACCCGTTACCGTTGTGGGATTGTTATCTGTCGCACCGGAAAATGCCTCGTAAATGCCCTGCTCGGAATCGCTCGACAAATTGGGCAATTTGGTCCGCAAGCCCCAGAAGCGATCGGTCTCGTACCACTTGACCGTATGCGGCTGTTCGCCAACGGGATTCACGTATTTGCCCTGATCATTGGCATTGAACACATGAAACGGCCCGCTATCGCGATAGGCCAATGGCGCAACACCCACGTACTGCGGTGCTCGCAATTGTCCATCAGACACGCCGCCCGGCAAATTTTTCGCATTGCCGTGTACACTTTCAATATCAATGGGCTGGCCCGTATCTTCCTGCGATTTGGTGGGATCGTCACCGTCCCACTGATAGTTCATCTTCAAATCGACATATTCAGCAGGTCCGTCGTAATTCGGTGCCCCCGTATAGCGGAAGTTGTCGTCTTGCGGCGTATATTGCCCGGGCATCCCCGCACTCATGGTGTGGTTGTTGCCATCGCCCGACATGCTCACGGTAAACCCCTGAACAAATGCGAAATACGCTCCCGTTAGATTATGTCCAGCACCGCCATTCACATCGGCCACACCATCGCCATTGGAGTCTCCCGTATTCTCAAACTCCACTTCCAGAATAAAGAAGTCGTCAAAGCCCTGATAACTCCAGGCCATGGCTTTGCGCGTGATCGTAACACCGTGTTTGGTCGTCCACCTGCTAAAAACAATATCTTCTGCACGGTCATCCTTATCGGCGTCCATGTACTGGCCCCACCGATGGTTGAGAACCTCATAGGGAACGCCCGTCCTCGGCGCATCGGTTTGCAATGAAGCACCGGAATACCAGTTGGCCATATTTCTGCCCGCGCCCACGCCATGGGGCGGCACTTCGACCTGATAACCCCAGTTGGCTTCGGGACTATTGGCAATATCGTAATACATCGGCGCAATATCAGCAGAAGGAGTCCACGGTCCCGAATACGACACACCGTATTCGCCGCTGACATTGGTCAACACCCATATTCCCTCACCCCCCGATAGATTTTGCGCTTCCTGCTTTTGCTCTGCCCAGCTAAAACCGTCCTTTTTTCCGAAATACTCGATATAGTCAGCACCCGCCATATTGAGCATAAGACCATTGCCCATGCCCGGATACGTCAAGCGGGGCGCACCGCGAGAACTCCGATCATCCCAGACGCCGCCCTGAGTCCCCTCATTGCGAAATCCGGTCCAGAGTTGCCCGCGCGTGAGTTGTCGCATATTCTGCGTGTCCAGGGAATAGACATTAAACGCCCATCCAAAAACTATCAGGATCAGGACAGCAGCGAAAAATTTCCTGTTCATATCACTATCCTCCAATTTTCAAAACTGAATTTCCAGACCGATTTCCACTTCGCGCGGCTGGTACCTGTAGCGCGTGGCTTCATTCGGATCGCCATAGAGCAAATACTCGGTATCATCTGGCGGGGGTAGCCGTTGTCCGTACTGCACATACGTGAAATCCGAATTTCGGCTCTCGGTACTCTTTTCATTGAACAAATTGCTCACCTCCACAAATAGCGTGGGACGCAAGTTGCCAATGTTTCGAAAATCTTTAGCCGCGTATAGATCCGTCTTCATCACCGGTGTTCCGGTGCGAAATTCGCGCGGGCCAACCGGGGGAACGTACTCAAACGGCGCGCCGCTGAAAATGCGGTAGATCATGCTCACGCGCAGACCGCCAAACGGATTTATCGCACCCATTTTGGGACCATAAGCCATCGGCGTGGCATAATACAACTGAAGCGACAACTGATTCCTGCGCTGTCCACTGGTAGGCTCAGCAGAAAAAACCTGCCCATTTGAAGCTGTCCAGATACCGTTCTCATTGGTTTTAATAGGCGGCTGCCACGGACCAGCACCCGGTCCCTGTGCCCCGGCCTGCTCGGTCCACGACACGATATTTGCCTCGGCTTTCGCGCTGATGTCAGCCACTTGCTCAGACGTAAGCGGCACGGGCCTTTCCGAACCGTCAGATTGCACTTCCCAATCGGTCCAATAATGTCCAGCACTAATAAAATCGGCATCGGGAAGTACATACCAGTTTGCCGAATGTTTGCCGTAGTGAATGCCGCCCGGATCGCGCACCCATTCGGCATTGTAGGACAGATTGAACTGGAAATTATTGCTAAACGTCTTTTTCAGCGACAATTCGAGACCGCGCGCTGTTTGCCAATAGGTATTGCGTATGGCATTGACCTGAGCAGACTGACCGCTAAGCGGATCTACCCAATAAGAAATATTGTTGCTGGCGTACAACCCCTCATCGCGCCGATAGTGCGCTGTAATACTGGCCGTATAATCGGCCACAAAATTCCAATCCACCCCTATTTCCATACTCGTCGTACGCTGGGGTTTCATGCCATCGGATGGCTGCCGCGCTGTGGTATGTACTTCCATAGCATTCCACTTTTCGGTCTCATCGATCATGCCATTCCCATTGAGATCGTTATCTGGCGCCTCGCTTGAAAACTGCCTGCGATGGGTTTCGAGAAGCACGGGAAAGACATTCGACCGACCGATAAAATAGTGCGCCGCCAGGCGGTCTGTAATCGGATGTGACAGACCCACGCGCGGACTCAATGCCGTCATCGTTGGCGTCGAACTATCGAGATGATCCATTTCATACCGCGCCCGCGTAAACGTGCTGTACATCGGCGATTTGCCCAGTGCCTCTCCCATTGAGCCATTGCGCCCAAAATTGTAATAATCCCAGCGCAAACCCAGATTGGCCACCAGACCCCCGTACTCGATTTTATCCTGCACATACAGGTTCAACGTCCACGGCTTCACATTTTTACCCAGTTCAAAACCATCGGCCACAAACTCGAGAAAGCGGCTCTTGGTATTGGCAAAATTTTCGTGCGTGCGATGATACGACCGCTGCGTGAGCACCAATCCCGTCTGAATCAAGTGCGATCGATTGACCTGGCTCACAAAATCGTATTTAATGCCGTATTTTATATCTTCTTCTTCGGTGTATTGGCGCAACAGCGTGGGCAAATTGAAAAAACCCGCCTTATCTTTCCGCAAGGCTTCGGTAGCATCCGGCACATCGAACGTATCGCGATCGTACTTGTTATAGAAAAACTTCAGATCGTAATACGTATTTTTGCCCAATGTATGCGTCAGCGTCAATATCTGAAGTTGCCGGGACAATGTATAAGTGCCCGAAGCTGAAAAATCTTCGGGAAAGAAAATATTTTGTGCATTATTGCGCGTCGATCCCTGAAACTGATCCGAGCGTTGATACATCCCCAGTGCTTTAACCTTGATATCTGCACCGGGCCGATACGTCAATGTCGCCTGCATTCGCGGCGGATCGTCCGACACCTGTTCAGCCGCCGGAAACCTGGCTGGGCTGCGCGCATAACTCAAACTGGCAAAAAACGAAAAATCGCGTGCGAGCGGTCCACCCAGTGTACCTTCCAGACGGTGTCCGATATTATCCGTATAATCAACGCGCTCGTGCGCCATGCGCTCGACATCATCAGACGTCCCCAGGGTGCGATCCGGTCCTGGATCCATATATGTTTCGTTCACCCAATCGGGATTGTCCCACTGCACATTGTCTTCAAATCCGGGGCTTTCATAAACATCTCGACCCCAGTGCTTTTTGCCCGCAGGTGTGAACTTATACTCCACCCGGCCAGAGAAATTGCCCCGGCCCTCTTTTGTCACCAGACTCACAATGCCAGCACCCGCATTGCCAAATTCCGCATTCATACCCCCGGTCAGCACACTCAATTCCTGAATAGCCGTGGTATTCACGCCTGTGAGCAAGCTTCTATCGACCTCAATTCCATCGATATAATAGCCCACCTGCGTACCCGTTTGCGCCCGCGTCGTGCTTCCGCGAATGCGGTTGGTGCCATCCAGCGCCATCCCCGGTTGCAACGCGATCAATTGCGATGTCGATCTCACCTGTGGCACAGCCTGAATATCTGCCGAAGAAACCACATATTTGCTCGTGGTTTTATCTGGCTCCACAGGCGGACGCTCCGCAACAACAATTAGTTCAGCCAATTCCAGACTGGCCTCTTTCAGTGCAAAATTCACCGTAGATGTATAATCCACAATCACCTGCACGGCCTCTTTCTTTTCTGTGCCATAGCCCACCATCGTCGACGTAAGGGTGTACATTCCGGGATCTACAGCCAGAATTAAATAGCGGCCCTCGGCATCGGTAGTAGCTCCTTTGCGGGTCCCTTCGAGTGCCACATTCGCGCCCGGCAAGGACTCACCTGTAGCGGCATCTGTGATGACACCCGTGATTTTACCCGCTGTTGTCGCCATGGCCGATGTACTCATCAGCAACAACAAAATAAATCCCAATATTAACCGCTTCATAATCCTCTCCTCTTTGAGATCTACCAGTATAATTTAAACGCCGTCCTGAAATCGAACATCGCAATGGGAAATACCCCGGGAAGATTCCACGCCTCCATCGGCCGCAAATCACCCAGAATCATGTGATAGCGCCCGCGGATATCCAGCCCGAATCGCCCCTGCACCACCGTCATGCCCAACCCAAAATTCGCCCCCAGAGCCGTATGTTCATCCTCTCGATCATCCAGCATCAGATCCGCATTCAAAGGCTCCTCTTTTTGTCCCGGATAAATCAGACCAGTAATCCGATCCTGATAATCGTAAAACCCCGCACCCACAGCGACATAAGGCAAAAGCTGCAAATCGCTGCTGGACTTGCGGGTATTGAGATATGCCAGGGCATTGATCAAAAAGCTGTTGAGATTAAATCGAGAATTTGCATCTGGACTCAAATATTTTTGCTTATCAATGGGCCACGTAAACGCCAGACCTTCGATCTTTCCGTCATCCATTGTCAGGTGATGGTATTCAAACTCCATCGTAGCGCGCGAACTGACCTGATAATCCAGCACCGCACCATATACCTGAGAAGCCGAATACCGATCGTGAAACCCCAGCACAGGCACACTGCGGTTAAAAAACACGCCAGCGCCGTATTGAGCTTCCTGGGCAGAAACCGGCACTGCGACCAACAATGCCAGTAGCCACACCTTCAACATCAAATATCTATTCATACGTATTCCTCCTTTTAACATGTTTCCTGCGTCCAGTATATTGACGGCTCATATCATATTGCCTCCTTTCCAAGGAGCACAACGGGTTATCTCTATCGAAGCGATGTACAACTTCGTAGAAGCTCAAATCGTCGATATTTCCTCCTTTCTCACTATTGACAAAAACAGGTGAAATTGTTAAAATCTGTCCTTTTTGTCGTATAACGGGTTTCTAAATCCTTCATACGACCCCTGGTCGTTAGCCCGATCTCGCCAAAGTTCAGAGGCTAACGGCCTTTTTAATTTGACCAAACAGAAAATTCGAATGTTCCAACCCTTGCTCAAACTCCTAACTTCTTGATAAACGCCAGATTCTTCGCGTGATCGGCATTTGGATCATCGCCCGAAGGCGTCTCCAGAACGATGTACCCATCGTACCCGATCTCGCGCATCGCCGCATCCACCGAATCAAAATCCACGCGCCCGTCTCCCAACGCCTGTCGGTCTGTATCCTTCGCGTGAATCATCCCGACACCCTCACTTCCCAGCTTCAAAATTTCCTCAGCCGGATCCTGTCCGCGCGTCATCGTATTGCCCGTATCGTGATAGACCTTCACCGCAGGAGACCCCACGCGATCCAAAATCATCACCAGTTGATCTGCGCTAAAGGTCGTCTCCAGATCCAGAATCACGTCGTGTTCTTCCGCAACCTCACCCAGAGCTTTGAACCCGTCCACCAGTTGATCCCACGTCGAATCCGGCCACTCATCCATATCTCTCGGAAACATCGGCACCAGAATATGCCGCGTATCAACCGCTGCACACGACCCAATCACATGCGTCAAAATATCAACGCCCTCGGCGCGCTTCTCCGCTTCTGGCAGCGCGGGATGAAATTGTGAAAACACCCCCGGCGACAGTGAAGAAATCTCAACACCCGCCGCATCTGCCAATCCCTTCAGCTTCTCTGCCCCGCCATCCTCCCACAAAATATTCTCTCCATAGTCTCGCCCAACACAAAACTCCACCCCATCAAACCCAATATCCTTCGCCACTGAAAATACCGCTTCCAGCGGTGCTTTTAACATAGTATCTCGAATACCGTATTTCACAATAGATCTCCTTTGAATAACCCTTGAAACGCTGTCAACAGAAGATTTCGTCTCCAATATCTAATTGCGGCAACACCGCACCCAACACCTTCGCAAAGGCTTGCCGCTCGGCGGATGGCCCCACGGTCACGCGAATGCAGCGGTCGAGCGGAGCCACGCCCGGCATCCGCACGAAGACCCCGTGCTGCAAAAGCATCTGCATCAGCCGCCGCGCTCGCGCGCCACTACCCACGTCGAGGGCCACAAAATTAGTCGCCGAAGGCACCGTTTGCAACCCCAATTCCGCCGCCAGCACCGCGTATTCCCGTCGGCCTTCCTCTACTTGCCGCACCACCGAGCGCACGAACGCATCGTCGCCCAGCGAAGCAAGTGCCCCGGCCTGGGCGATGCGATTGACGCCAAAGTGATTGCGCACCTTGTCGAGCGCGGTCACCACATCGCGGTGTGCCAGCGCATAGCCGACCCGGGCCCCAGCCATGCCGTGCGCCTTGGAAAACGTCCGCAACCGCACCACCTGTGCCCGTTCCACTTCCAGCGGCAACAGGGCATCCTCCGGCGCGAAGTCGATATACGCCTCGTCGAGCAGCAACACACAATCCGGCGGCAACCCCGCGATAAAATCCCGCAACTCGTCGGCTCGCTGATAGGTGCCCATGGGGTTGTCGGGATTGGCCACGTAGATCAGCCTGGGGCGCACTTGCCTCGCCTTGTCCAACAGGGCCGGCAAGTCCTCCCGATCCGCGCGATAGGGCACCTTGTGCAACACCGCCCCGTGCCCCTCGACGTGGTAGTTAAACGTGGGATAGGCCCCCAGCGACGTCACCACTGCGTCGCCCGGCTCGGCAAAAAGGCGCACCAAAAGCCCCAACAGTTCGTCAATCCCCGCACCCAGGACGACCTCTTCCCGCGCCACCCCGTGCCGCACCGCCAACGCCGAGCGCAGCTCGTATCCCTCTGGATCGTTGTACCAATGCACTTGCTCCACCGCCTCTACCATGGCCTGCCGCGCCCGCGGCGAGATACCAAAATTGCTCTCGTTAGCCCCAACTCGCAGGACGAGCGGCTGCCCTTGCTCCCGCTCCAATGCCTCGGGAGGCACAAAGGGAACGGTCGCTGGCAGGGCGCGGACGATGTGCGTAAACGGCAACACGGGTTAAGACCACACGTAGATTTCGTCGTCGCCTTCGGCATAGCCAATGAAGACGGCGAGCACCACCCGCGGATCGTCCCCCTGCACCGCAGGGACCTCGTGGATGCAGCGCGTATTGAAGAAATACAAATCGCCCGGCTCGAGCGCGACCTCGCAGTGCGCCACGCCATGCGCGACCGCATATTCGTGAAAACGGCCCTCGGCGATATACGGCTGTATCTCCTCGGTCCACAGACAGCGATGCAACACAGCCTGCACCCCAAGCCCTGCGGAATCCGCGTTCTGCACGCACAGCACACCGGCAAATTGGTGGGTAAAGCGCGCCACCTCGTAGTTGAACCGCTTTTCGCGCAGAACGACATGGTCGATGTGCGGACTATAGGCGTGGGTCTCGTAGTGGATGCGAAAGATGGCCGGGCCGTACAAGCGTCCGTCGCGCTCGCGCGCCGTCTTAACCTCCTTATTGGAAGCCAACGCCCGCAAGTGCCGATAGAGCAGTTCCACCGGGTTGAGCAAACCCGCAAAAAGGGTAGCAAAAAGCGCGTGCGTCTCCTCCGCATCTGCCAAGAACGCCTCTTGGTCGCCGCCCAAGTTGCCGAGGCTGGTGCCAATGTCTATGCGCGTGCGCTCGTCGCCCGCAGCGCGCAGCAACCCGCGCTCGGCAAAGCGTTCCATCAGCCGCTGGCAATCGGCTGGCGTACAGACCTGGGGCAACAGAATCGCCGGTATCTCTGCCCGAGCCAAGGCGCCGAGCGGATCGGCGCACTCGTCCGGCCCCACGGGCCGCCAAGCGGCTCTTGTGTGACCCTGTGGATACTTCAATGCGGATCCTTAGTATTGCTTGATAATACATGAAGGAGGTTAAATTTTTCAAATAATTTACAACATGATATCCAAGTCCGCCAGCGATTGTTTACTGTGGGATTTATGAGAAAGTGCCTTCTGATATCTCAGAAGCAATCGAACAGGCAGAAGTGGTTCTATTGTCCTGCCCCAAAACAGGTTGACAGAACAATGATAATATGATTTTTTTTGTTATCACTAATCAAGCGAGAAGGGCAGTCCTGCCCCAAAACAAGTTGACTAAACAACGATAATATCGTTAGTAAATACTAACCGTTTTGACCTTATGGTCTAGCGCAGCGATATGACGGCCTCCTGGCTTATTCGGCGCTACAGGCGCGAGTTTATCGAGTGTCATAACAAGACAGGGTGGTCGAGCTGACTTTGCCGCTGGTCACACACGCTAACTGAGAGGATGAGCGGTTCATGGCGCAGAACGCCCTGCAACAAGTAACACAAGGCTCCTTTCCCGGCATGTGCCCGGTCAAGGATGCGCTGAATAAGCTGGCGCAAGCCGGAATTGAGGAACGCGGCGCAATTTTTACAAAGCGCGAGGTCGTCGAATTCATCCTTGACCTTGCTGGCTATACCGCAGACCGGCCTTTGCACAAGATTCGCCTGCTTGAGCCTTCTTTTGGTGGTGGCGATTTTCTTCTTATAGCGATCGAGCGCTTGCTCAAGGCCTGGGGCGAGCGAAAAGGTAAAACCGATCCGAGAGAAATGCTGGCCAATGCCATTCGAGCTGTCGAGTTACATGACGATACGTTTCAGACAACGCGCGAGAAGGTCATCGCCGTGCTCAAGGCGGAAGGGCTTGAAACAAAGTCGGCCACCGCTCTTGCCGATACCTGGCTCATCAAAGGCGATTTTCTTCTCACGCCGCTGCCGTTTGCGTTTGGTTGCGTAGTAGGCAATCCCCCTTATGTGCGGCAAGAGCTGATTCCCGATGCGCTCATTGCCGAATACCGCATTCGCTATACGACCATATTTGACCGCGCCGACCTCTATATCCCATTTATCGAACGTTCGCTCAACCTGCTGGAGCCGGGCGGTGCGCTTGGATTTATCTGCGCTGACCGCTGGATGAAAAACCGTTATGGAGGGCCGCTGCGCAAACTGACTGCTGATAAATTTCATTTAAAAATGTATGTCGATATGGTCGATACACCGGCCTTCCATGCAGATGTTATTGCCTATCCAGCGATTACTATTATCGCCAATGAAAAGCCGGGCAAAACTCGCGTCGCGCGCCGTCCCGAGATTAAGCCAGCAACGCTCAAGGCTTTAAGCAAGACCCTGCTAGCAAAAGAAGAGCCTACCCCAGAGAGTGGGGTCAAGGAAATGACCGGAGTTGCGGCGAGCGTTGAGCCTTGGATATTGGAGTCATCCGACCAGCTTGCCCTTGTCCGGCGACTGGAGCGAGATTTCCCGCTAATCGAAGAGGTAGGGTGTAAAATCGGCATCGGTGTCGCTACCGGTGCAGATCAAGCCTTTATCGGTCTCTATGACGAGTTGGATGTAGAGCCGAATCGCAAACTACCACTGGCGATGACCCGCGATATTCTCACAGGTACCGTCAAATGGCGCGGCTTTGGCGTCGTCAATCCGTTCGCCGATGAAGGAGGGCTTGTTGATCTAGCAAAATTCCCCAAACTCAAAACCTATCTGGAAGCCCGAAAAGACCAAATAGCAAAACGACATATTGCAAAGAAATCACCTGCTAACTGGTATCGTACGATTGATCGTATCTATCCGGCCCTTGCCAGTAAGCCGAAACTGCTAATCCCTGATATCAAGGGCCAAGCCCATATCGTCTATGAATGCGGCAAGCTGTACCCGCACCACAACCTTTATTTTATCACAAGCGATGAATGGGATTTGCACGCGCTGCAAGCCGTGCTGCTATCGGGTATCGCCCGCCTGTTTGTATCGATCTATTCGACCCGGATGCGCGGCGGGTACTTGCGATTTCAGGCGCAATATCTGCGCCGTATCCGATTGCCTTACTGGCAAGACGTGGATGAAAAGCTCAAAAATGCTCTGAGGGAAGCTGCTAATCGCCGCGACATTGACGCCTGCAATGCGGCTGTATTCGAGTTCTATGGATTATCAAAGGACGAGCGGGCTGCACTCGGCGGCAGCGATAAATAAGAGTCCCCTAATAAACCTTTTATGGCATTTAGGCTGAGTTCTATTACTTCTGAGTGTCGAGGTGAATATGCCGGAACACTATGTTGTGGGTAACAGATTGTAGCGTAGAGGGTGTAACACGCGGCGGTACCCGAGGATCAATGAGTTGGTGAACGGGGTCAGAGACTCTAAGATCTAAGAAAGAATTTTTATGGCGATTGATCTGGCAAATTACGAACAAAAAGCACGTGAGGCAGTCCAGGCATTTTGGGGCCATCGCGAACAGGCGCGACAGAAACAGATCAACACTAGCAAGGCGGACCAAGGCGAGCGTGCCGGCGTCACTGCCGGAAAAAACATGGACGGGTTTTTGGCCTTGGTAATGGATGCTGATCGTTACAATATTTTGTGCCGTAAGTTAATGCAGGAACACCTCTATACAGCAGCATCGCTCATTGTTTCGCCGCGTTCAGCCGTTGAAACCGGCGAATATTCCGAGATGAGCGATATAACCGGTCTAAAAATATTCGCAAGCGCACTGGCCGGGCATGTGGCGGCAGAGGCGGCGAGGAGTTAAGGAACAGTTGCTTATGCACATCTGGTTATCCCACGAGGACAGATGCGGCCACCTCACCCAGAAAAAAATAAATAGCCTGCTTGCACCGCTCTTCGGCCATGTGATTGGTTCTAAAATTCGCGCTCATCTTATACCGTATTTCACAATAGGTCTCCTTCCTACGCCCAATTCTTCGGCCAGTCAAAATGATCGTTGATATCTTCCACGTATTTCATCGGCTCATTGGGTTCGATATTAAACAACGCGTCCAGCACCTCCACCCCGTGCTCGTAAGACCTTGTCTCTTTGCTCTCCAGCACACCAAATAGCATCATCGACTTATCGCCCGACAAAACCGCTTCGAGCGTGCGCTCCATATCGAGCCAATCGGGATAAATGCACTCCAGCATAATTTTCTTCGGCAATGGCGGCACGCGCAAAGGCTGAATCCCCTTCTTATTCACAATCGCGGGAACCTCCACCGCCACATCGTCGGGAATACCCGGCAAAACGCCGTGATTGGGCACATTCACCTGAAACTGACCTTCCACATTGTTCACCAGCCCATTCATAATCGGAATATGCTGCTCGTGCGTCATCTGATCGCCAAACAAATCAACCGGCCGAATTTTCTCATCATAAGCCGCCGCCTTCATCTGCTCGTATTTTTTTGCCTTGCCCGCCAGCACCGCATCGCGCCCAGCCGGCGTGTCTTTACCGCCATTGGGATCGTACCAATATTTCCGCGCCTCCAGATCCGTGTGATACCACCAGCCGCCCCGCCGGGGCGTATCGCCAATGGGCATCAAACCATACATCCTGTATTGATGAATCGACGCACGCGACATCTGCGTGGGAATCGCCTTGCCCTCTCGGGCCAACCGCTCCCAATACGCCTCGCTCTCCTCGGCAATCCATCGATCCAACTTCGGATACATATCCTCATTTTCATAGATAAAATCCGTCATCCAGATATTGTGATTCAACCCCGGTGCCTGCCACGTCACCTCATCCGGGTCCAATCCCAATGTGCGCGCCACACCCGCGTACCCGTAATGCCCGTGACACAACCCGCATACCTTAATCCCCGTCTCCCGCGTCATCAATGTAGTTCCGGCAAAAACTGGATTACCCGCCAGCAAAATCCACGCATCGGGACATAGCTTCTCCATATCTCTCGCCACATCCAGCATCAGTTGCAAATTGTGATACTCGGGCATCCCCGTCTTATCGTAAAAATACCCGAGCTTCGCCGTCATCTTGCGCCGCCGCTGCATAAAATACTCATTATGCGTCACCGTCGCCGTATTGATAACAAAATCGGCATCCTTTAATGCAGCCTCCCGGCTCGTCGTTTTCTCAAACGTCATATCCGCGCTCAAATCCTCGGCATATCGCCGCCCGAGTTCGTAAATCACATCGAGCACTTCCTCATTGATATCCATAAAACAAACATGGCTACCATTCAACTCCTTTGTCAGACACAAATCCTTCACCAACCCGAGCGAAAACACCACGCTACCCGCACCAAAAATCGTCACCTTATTTGCCATTGCACACTCCTCTATAAAACATGTAAAAACCAGACCACTCAAACAATTTACGACATACTATCTAAACCCGCCAGTCATTCAGAAACGGGTGTCCTCAAAAAAACAGCACGAAGACCTTGACTTGAGGTATAATATATGTATAATTATATGTATTAAAATATGCTAATTAATATGAAATCGTATCAACTAAGGAAAGAAGTATTGTGAATATAGATTACGTAAATACCCCTTCTGATATTGCAGAAGCGATCGAACAGGCAGAAGTCATTGAGGACTTTCTGCCATCACTCTACCAATTTGATCAGAAGGAAGCGACTGAGAACAGGTTTGATTCCTTCCTCGTAAAAGAAAAAAGTCCTATAACAAACTTTGAGTGGGATTCTCAAAAGGACATTATTAATCAGTCTAAACACCAGGTCTCATTTTCCGAGGCCCAGCTTGCGTTTAGGGATTCTCATCGCATCATCGCCGTTGACCATAAACACAGCACACCTGAAGAAACGCGATATTTTTGTTTTGGAAAGGTTGGAGATCGCGTCTTAACAGTCCGATTTACTTATCGGGCAGACAACATTCGCATATTCGGTGCCGGTTATTGGCGCGAAGGAAGGAAGCGTTATGAACAACAAAAAATATGAGCAAGCACCTTCTGATATTGCAGAAGCAATTGAACAGGCAGAAATCATTGAGGATTTTCTACCGCCACCTGATCAACTCGTCCTCAAAGAAGAGACCGTAAGGATCACACTGAACCTCAACAAAAAGAGTGTCGATTTCTTCAAGCTAAGAGCAAAAGAAAACGGCATTCCCTATCAGCGTATGATCCGCAAAGTGCTCGATATTTACGCCGAGCGATTTGTGTAAACCGCTCCGAATTGTGATCTCTCCTGACCAATCGTATAGACTCAACGATTCAGACGCCTTTTCCATTCATCGCCATCAAATTGCGGGTGATACACCTCGCTGAAAAACCGACGGTGCTCTGGCGAAAGCGAATCGATCATCTCGTCAGTAAACCCGGGTTTGTGATGGCGCACATTGATGTGATTATAAGCGTAAAACAGAGCCATCCGCGGCACATCCTGTGTCCAAACACAAGACGTATGGCGCACCGCCTCAGAAAAAACCAGCAGAGAACCTGGCGGACAGCCATACGTATCCCACACCCCCGAATCGGGATCGTCGAACAAAGGCAGCTTTTTCCTGTAATTGGACTTGTGGCTCCCCGGAATAAACGCCGTTCCCCCTTTGCCCTTCTCCACGCCATTTAATTCCCAAACCACCCTCGTCATCCCGGAATAAATTCGCCCATCGTGGTACTGATAGCTATAATTGGGATTCACGGACTTACCCCCGGCATGCGGCGTCCATCCCCTGTGATTATCACCCTTAAAGCGATAAGACAAAAACGCACCTTCCAGGCGGATCTTCTCGGTCTCATCGTCGATAACCGTATGCAACACCCGCATAATCGCCGGATGATCGATCAATTTCGACGCGGGACCACCCGGCAAACAACGCGCCTCGGGCGGTAGAGAATCTCTATCAGTACGCAATTTCTCACACTGTTCCACAATCGGCGCCATCTCATCCTCGCTCAAAACAGCCGGAAAGAGAATATATCCTCTCAGGTCAAACATCACGGTCTCTTTTTCCGTCAAAGTCGGCGTCCACTCTTTTGTCGAAATACCCATCGCAAAATCTCCTGTTCTGCGGTCAACGGTCAGTAGCCAGCCCTTCTCCCACCTTTTAATGAACTGCTACGCAGTTGCACACTGTTCCCCAATTCCTAATTTTTAATTTTTAATTCCTTTCAACCCACCATTTGTCCCGATGCTTTTCTGCCAACACCTTGAGTTCTTGTGCCACCTCGGGATACTCATCAATCACATTGGTCGTCTCGTAGGGATCGTTTTCCATATCAAAAAGTGACAGTTCGATATGCTCGGTCTCGTATTGCCCTGGCTCACCGTCATTGCCCACTTCTACAAGCGTGCGATAATCGTGTGGCAAATGCAACTTCCACTTGCCATCCCCGCTGACTACCCCATCGAAAGTTCGCCCGGTTGAAACCGGATAATACACATGCGAATTCGTCGCACCCGGCTCGCATGTCACAATATCCCAAACATCGACCCCATCAATCGTATAATCCGGCAAATCCGCCCCCGCCAACTTCGCAAACGTCGGCAAAAAATCCACCGAACAAAATGCCTGATGCGATACCTCACCCGCGGGAATGCCATTGGGATAGTGCATCACACACGCAGAACGCGTACCCCCGTCAAAACCCGTACCCTTCGCCTCGCGATACGGTGTCTTTCCCGCGTGATTGCCATAAGAAATCCAGGGACCATTATCCGACGTAAAAACCACAACCGTATCATCTGCCACACCCGATTCTTCAAGCGCGTTCATAATCTCCCCCACCGACCAATCGATCTCCATCATCACATCGGCATACAAACCCTCCCCCGATTTTCCGTCAAACTTATCGCTGCAAAACAGTGGCACATGCGGCATATTGTGGGGTACATACAGAAAAAACGGCTCACCGGCATGACGCCCGATAAAATCGACCGCATGCTCTGTGTACCACGTCGTCAGCATCTTCTGCTGCTCTGGCGACACATCGTCAATAACGATCTCGCCATCTTTCCAGAACTGCAATTCCATCGTATCAAAATGCCTGCTCTGCGGATGGTACTTCCACATATCATTGGAATACATCAAACCCGACGACTCGTCAAAACCCCGAGCGGGCGGGCGCGTATCCTCGTGATCCCCAATATGCCACTTGCCAAAAACTCCCGTTGCATATCCCGCGGGCTTGAGCACCTCGGCAATCGTGGCAAAACTCGGATCCAACCCTCGCGCCCGGGGCGGAATCGCGCCATAAACCTTATGCCTGCCCGGATAACACCCCGTCAACAGTGACGCCCGCGACGCCGAACAAATTGCCTGAGGCACGTAAAACTGGTGATAACAACACCCCCCTGCAGCCAATTTTTCCACATTGGGCGTCGGATACGCCGTCTCTCCAAATGGCCGAAAATCCGCCCATCCAGAATCATCTAAAAAAATCACCACAAAATTTGGTCTTCGGTTCAAGATACAATCCTCCCTATAAACTGTTTTGCAGTATGCATTGTTCTTGACGACAACGCCCTACTGCCCGATTATTATAGAACGCCCCCACTTCATCAGTCACTCTCTATGGAGTTTTCAATGGCAACCATCTCCAGCGAAGCCACCTCTCGCGTCACCGAAGACGACGTGGCCTTTTATCGCGAAAATGGATACCTCGTAATCCCCGATGCACTCACCTCAGAAGAAGTCGAAATCCTGCGCGACGAAACCACCGCCCTGTGTCGCGGGGAGCGCGGCGACATAGGCAATTTACCCACTATCTCGCCCGATGACACCGACGACGACGTAATCAAGCGCATCCTGTGTATCCACCACGTACACAGAAACTCGCCCATCATGTACGACGCGCTATCCCATCCCGTAATGGTCGATGGCCTCACCAGCGTCATCGGCCCCAATGTCAAATGCATGCAATCCATGCTCTTCATCAAAAGCGCGGGAAAACCTGGACAAGCATGGCATCAGGATGAAATCTACATCCCCACCCGCGACCAGTCGCTCACTGGCGGCTGGTTTGCCCTTGACGATGCCACCACTGAAAACGGCTGTTTGTGGGTCATTCCCGGCTCGCACAAACGCGGCATATTGTGGCCCCAACAAGTACAGCACGACAAGCGCTTTGACTGCGCCCATGAAACCTTCCGTTTTCCCTACACAGATGACGACGCCATCCCCGTCGAAGCCAAAACAGGCGCGCTCGTCTTCTTTCACGGCTACCTGCTCCACCGCTCGTTTCCCAACCGCGCCCAATCCGGCTTCCGTCGCGTACTCGTCAACCACTACATGAGCGCGGAATCCCTCCTCCCCTGGCACAACCTGAAGCCCGGCGAACGCATGGCAACCGCAGACATGCGGGAAATCATCATGATCGCAGGCGAAGACCCCTATGCGTACAAAGGCACCAAAATAACGGGAAAACCACATGTGCGCACGTCTGGCGATGGCGGATGCGGCGACGGCAGACAAGACGTGCGATCCTGAAACGCTCACTGATACTGATCGCCCGGCGCAGGTAAGTACGTTTTCGCAATCTCCGGATCGGCCTCTGTATCCTCAATCAGTTTCAGAAGCGCCCTGTGTAACCGCCCTGCTTCATCGAGATGCTCGGCAATCACATTGTGTTCCTGACCGGGATCTTCCGGCATATAAAACAACTCATCCACGCGACGCTCTGGCATATTGCGGCAATCGTAGCGCTCAGTGCGAATCGGTTTGGGACCTTTGTATTTGAGATCTTTATTCGGCCAATACACCAGCGTCCACGTACCATCGGTTATCGTAGCGGGAACAGTGCCCCAGCTATCATTCAAATTGCGCCCGCTAATTGCAAACTCCCGGTGTTGCACCGTCTTACCCGACAAAACATCGGCAAATGACTCCCCCTGCACGCCATCGGGCACATCCAATCCCGCCAAACTGCAAAGCGTCGGAAACACATCCACCGGCTGCACCAGACTATCCACCTGTTTGCCCGCCATCGCCCCATCCGGATGATACACCACAAACGGAATATGAATCATCGGATCGTAAAGCTGCCCCCAATCTCCCCAGGGCTTGCCCTGCAAACCGTGGTCGCCAAAATAGTGCCCGTGATCTGCCATCAGCAAAAAAACCGTATTCTCCTTCAAGCCCAACACATCTATCGTATCCCACAACATCCCCAGCCACCGATCCGTCATCGTCACCTCAGCCGCGTATAACGCGCGCACGTGATTGAGTTCCTCATCCGTCATGTAATTGCTGAATCCATAACACGGATAAATAAGCTCATCGCCTTCATAACCCGGATCGTACATATCCACATAATACTGCGGCGGATCCCACGGCTCGTGCGGATCCCACGAATCAATCCACAGAAAAAAACCATCCTTCACATAATTCCGCTCCAGCCAGTGCATCGCCTCGGTAAACACGCGAGGACCCAGATAATCCGATTCAAACAAACGCCCGCGCTGATTCGCCAGATAGCGCATCACCCCGGATTTTACTTTATCCTCACTGGCCGGCCATTTGATCTCCTGCAATGCATCGCTAATCCACGGCTCTCCCCCCTGCCCGCGAATCCACGAAATAGAACCAAATCCGCGATCCAGAAAATTGCCCTGGGTCATAAACATCGGCGTATCAAAAACCAGCCCTGTTGTATATCCTTCGCGGCGAAAGCACTCGGCCATCGTGGGCAAATTCTGCTCCATTTTATCCCATGTATTAAACGGATGTCCCCACCGTCCCGTAAACAAATCGCGTCGGCACGGCAGGGTTGGAAACGACCCCGAATACGCCTTTGAAAACACCAGCGACTCACGCGCGATGCGATCCATATTCGGCGTCCTTGCCCGGTCGCCATAAGCACCCACGTGATCCGCCCGCAACGAATCCAGCATGACACAAATAACGTTCATATATTTCTCCTCATCTTTAAATATGTCCAACGCCTCGCAACACAGCCTCTTGAACCAGCAACTCGTGTTCATAAGATCGATCCGGCGCGCGCTCACCCCGAATAGCCGGTAAAAACGCCTCCAATTCCAAATCGTACAAATCCTGCCGAGATTGCTGCACCACATCGACAAATTGAACACCCGCTTCATACCCATCGCGCGCCTCGTCCAAACACAGACGGATTTTCTCCGCAGGCTCCATCGGCTCCATAATCGCACTCCCCTTTGTACCGTACACCTCAAACCGACGCGCATTGGGCCGCGGCTCCAGCGCCGCAATATCGACAATGGCAATTGCTCGCTCAAATTCAAAAATACCCACCCCATTATCGGTAAAACCCTCGACATCGAGCATATCTTCGCGCAAAAACGGCGTCACGCGCTCGGGCCTACCCAAAAGATGGACAATCTGATCGAGCTGATGCCCGCACAAATCGAAAAACACCCCACCCTGATGCACCGCGACAACTTTTTTCTGCGCTCTACCCAAAAACGTGGACATATGCGCCCGAACCGCAAACACATCGCCCAACAAACCCGAATGCACCCACTCTGCGATCTTGCAATACCCATCGTGATACCGAAACATGTACCCCATCTGAATCAGCAAATTCCCTTCTCGTGCCCGCGCGATAATCCGCTGCCACTGATCCCAATTTTCCCCAGCGGGCTTGTCATACCACACGTGCTTCCCCGCTTGAATAATGGCCTCTGTCTGATCCAGACTCTCGACATTTGCACCCTCTGATGCAACAGCCACAATTTCATCATCGTCCAGCATCTCCGCTTCCGACTCAAACCAATAAACGCCTTCGTAACGGCCCGACTGCGCCATCTCCTCTCGGCGACTCTCATCGGGCTCAAACACCCCAACCACCTCCACCTCTGCATTGGTCTGCATCGACTGCAACTTTCCGGCTGCGTGACCGTGTTTTGTACCGTATTGCGCCATTTTAATCATTGCTCACCCTCCTAAATATCAACAAACCCTCGTTGTGCCCGTTCTTGTTCCGCCACATCCAGAATGCGTCGAATCAGCAAACTCTCCAGACGCGGAATATTCGCTTTGCCACTTTCAAAAAGATCCATAATCGCCCCGGTAGAACGCGGAAAAATCACCGCCCGATCCACTTCCATATACCGCGTCTCCTCCGTCGTCGTCACAACAGCAGCCTGCGGCGTCCTGTGTTTTTCATTCAGATTGATCACCGCCGTTCGGTTGCCCGTAAAATCGATCAAAATCTGATTGTACTTCCCCTTACTCCGGCGCATCAGCCGTTTTGCCCTCGTCCCCATACAGCTCACCACAATTTCTGTCGGGTGAATACCATACTCATCAAAAGACCGCCCGCTCTGCCAGACAACAAGATGTTTCACTTTCCGAGGACCGACTTCCCGCACAAAATCCTGCACATTGCTATACCGCAGTGCAGAAGAAGTCTGTATTGGAACGCGGTACTTATCTGCAAGCGCGAATATCTGCTGCGCTGTCTCGATATCGGGCGCAAAAGTCTTATCCACATAAGTCGCCTTGCCAAACGGAAAAATCGCCTCACACATAGCCAGATGGCGCTCTGGAGTCCTCGGTGCCAGAACGAGATAATAATCAACCGCATCGTTCAGAGCCTGAACATCCGGAAAATAGGGCACCCCATTTTCCTCTGCCCATGCAAGGCTCGATTTCTGGCGAATACCCGTACAACCCGTCACCTCAAATCCCCGGTCCTTCAACTCATTCCTGAACGCACTCAAATACACATTTGCGTGAAAATTATTCAGATCGAGATCGTAAAAGCCAACGCGTTTCAAACGGCGACCTCCTTTCAAAATAGGGATTACCTCAACCCCAGCCGTACATACTGTTCCGGAGGCGCATCACATGCTTCCATCCCCTGAATCAACAGATCCACCATTCGTTTTTCAACCTCCGGATCCTCCAGTGGCTTTTCCTGTTTTGGGTCCTGTTCCAAATCGTATAACAAAGTCCCAAAATCGTGAATTCTCAACAATCTGGGACTAAAACTCTTGCTATCCCGCCCAGTGTGAATCTTCAGCACCTCACATCCTTTGGTAAAACTGAGCGGTTCGGAAAGCGCCATCTTGCCCACCAATTCCTCTGGGGCAAAATGAGATCGGATATGGGTTGGCATCAACGTATATTCAAACAAAGGCTGATTTTCCCGATCTGCCGCTGCCCGCATATACACATACCGCCCATCCGTCACATTGCCCTGATGTCCGTGCATCCCAAAAACCGCTGCCTCCCGCACCGCCGTATCGTTGTTCACCGCATCGCCAAGTGGTTTGCCGAGCATATCCACTGTCGGCTCCAAACCAAAAAAGTCCAGCAACGTCGGCCCCAGATCAATCGACGGCTGCACCAATGCCTCCCGCCGTTCCCCTTTCTTACCACACCGCGGATCCCATACAAAAAACGGTGTGTGGGCCACTTCCTCATAAAAGGGCATCCACATCTTTGCCCAGCAATCGTGCTCACTCAGCAAAAACCCGTGATCGGTCCACACCGCCAGCAACGTATCTTCCCACATCTCCAATTCATCCATCAAATCCAGCACATCGCCCAGCTTGGCATCGCACATCGACAGCAGCGACGCATATTCAAATCGCATATGCTCAATTTGCTCCCGCGTCTCTTTCACCGGTTCATAGCTCGGCCAATCGTGCAACGGACCGTCGTAATCGCGATAATGTTCGGCGTAGAGATCCTTAAACTTGCGCTGGGAGAAAAACGGCTCGTGGGGATCAAATGTTTCAATCTGCAAAAACCAATTGTCTTCCGTGTAATTCCGCCGAATAAAATCAATCCCCGCCTGAAACGTCTTCGACTGGGGTTGATCTTCTTCCCGCCGCATAAACTGCCGATTGATCAAATCCTGCCGGGACAGGTCATCCTCACCCGAATTTCGCCCATACGTATTTTCCGTAGAAGGATCTGCCACCTGCCCCTTCCACAGATCCCCTTCCTGTCCTCTGAAAAACTGCCAGGTGCTATACTGGGTGTGATAAGTACACCCGCCATCTTCCCAATAATGCTGATGATCGCTCACCAGGTGGCTCGAAATACCATGCTCCTGTAACATGCGGGGCACCGAATCGTCAAACGGCTCCAGCGGCCCCCACGAACGATGCAAAAAATTGGGCCGCCCCGTATGAAAATCCCGCCTGGCTGGCATACACGGCATCGAACACACATACGACCTGTCAAACGTCACCGCGTGCTCTGCCAACCGTTTAAAATTTGGCGTATGCGTCCAGTCACACCCATAGGGCGACAACAGATGTCGATTTAGTGAATCAAACATCACCACAACTGCCTTCATATCTCCTCCTATTGGTTCAAATCCCCACTTCCAAACGATGGGTTGTATCCACAACCGGATCATCTCCCTCAATAAACCGCGCCATAGTATTGTGTGTCGCTGGTCGAGTTTTGAAATCCGCAATCCACGGCTGCCTGAAATAAGCCTGTTTTTCACGGGACAAATTTTCCAGCACCACCGGCGGAATATTCAACCGATGCCAGTGCGTCGCCAAATGCGAATACGCGTGCAAAATCGTCACCCGGGGCGTATCGCGCTGCCACACAGGACCTGCGTGACACACATTTTCCGTAAAAAATAGTGCACTGCCCGGCGGGCATTCATACGTCACCAAAAACGGACTGCGCTCCCCCTCCTTCAACGACAAATGCGCCTTGTGCATTGGGAAATTGGCCTTGTGACTCCCCACAATAAAATGGGTACCCCCATCCCCTTTATTCACCCCCGACAGTTCAAAAATCACCCGAACCATCCCCGCATGGATGCGCCCATTTTGAACCCGATACCCAAAAATCGGATCGATCTGCCCCCGCGCCCCTCCGTGCAATTCGCCATGTGACTGGCCCTTCTTTCTCCAAACACACCCGGCTGCCTCCAGCCGAATCTCCGGCCCGATAATCTCGTGCAAAACATCGATCACCTTGGGATGATCGATCAACACACTCGCCGGTCCACCGGGAACGGCGCGATGTTCAGGAGGCAAAGTTTTGGGATTGTGCTTAATCCGATCAATCTGATCTACAATCGCCGCCACTTCGTCTTTCGATAAAATCGCCGGACGAACCATAAACCCCGTCAAATCAAATCTAAATCTCTCCTCTTCGCTCAAACCCATAGCGGAATCCTTTCTCACAAGAGCAATCTGTTTTGATATATCACCATTAGAATATAACGCCATCCAACCGAAGTCAAACGAGATAACTCTGCCTTGACTTCCCAATTTCAAATCCCTAACATACAATTGCTTTGGACGCCATCACCGATCCCAATTTTAAACCCGTCTTCCGAATGTGATATGCCTGACAATATCCTGCGTCTAAACATGTGGAGTGGTCCCCGCAATGTCTCAACCGCCCTTATGTACTCATTCGCGCAGCGGTCAGACACCCGCGTAATCGACGAACCCCTCTACGGCCATTATCTGCGCGTGTCTTCTGCCGCACACCCTGGCGCAAACGAAATCATGTCCGACATGGAATGCCATGGCGAAAACGTCATTCGCGATATCATCCTCGGTCCCTGTGATCACCCCGTGCTCTTCATGAAACAGATGGCCCATCACCTCGTCGAAATAAGCCGCGACTTTTTTGCACACACCCACAATGTCCTGCTCACGCGCGACCCCGTTGACATGCTGCCCTCGCTCGTCAACCAGCTCAAAATCCCCACCCTGCGCGACACAGGCTACAAAATGCAAGCCCAGCTTCTGCGCGAATTTCACGCCACAGGTCAAAAATACCCCGTACTCGATTCCCGAGAACTCCTCAAAAATCCACGTCTTGTCCTCACAAAACTCTGCGACGCTCTCAACATACCCTTTGACCCTGCAATGCTCACCTGGAAATCCGGACCTCGCCCCGAAGACGGAATATGGGCGAAACACTGGTACCATAACGTCCACAAATCCACCGGATTTCAACCCTATCGCCCCAAAACCGAACCCTTTCCCGATCGTTTGCGCCCGCTCCTCGAAGAATGCCAACCCTATTACGATCAGCTTTATGCCCATGCCATCAAAGCTGAGTAAACGGAGTCCCCGTGTCTATCCAATTACCCGACCCGCGAAACGAAAACATCCTCATCC
>JAPPIE010000116.1:0-1355 GCA_028874765.1 Gemmatimonadota bacterium | reverse complement strand
GGAGTCCCCGTGTCTATCCAATTACCCGACCCGCGAAACGAAAACATCCTCATCCACATCGGCGGTGAACTGCTCCCGCGCGAAGACGCCAAAATATCCGTCTTTGACAGCGCGGTTCAGGGCGGTGATGCCGTGTGGGAGGGCCTGCGCGTGTACAACGGCAAAATCTTCCAACTCGACGCACACCTCGACCGCCTCTTCGACTCTGCCAAAGCCCTGGCCTTTGCGGATATCCCCTCTCGTGAAGCGATCAAAACCGCCATCTTTGAAACCCTCAAAGCCAACAACATGCGCGATGAAGTGCATATCCGGCTCACGCTCACACGAGGAAAAAAAACCTCATCGGGCATGAGTCCGCACTTTAATCAATACGGCTCCTGCCTCATTGTGCTACCAGAATGGAAACCTCCTGTTTATTCCTCAGACGGCATCCGCCTGATCACCGCCTCTGTTCGCCGCAATCCGCCCATGTGCATCGACTCCAAAATCCATCACAACAATTTGATCAACAACATCCTCGCCAAAATCGAAGCCAATGTCGCAGGCGTTGATGACGCGATCATGCTCGACATCTTCGGCTATGTTTCCGAAACCAATGCCACCAATATCTTCATAATAAAAAAAGGGGCACTCATCACGCCCCACGCGGATTCCTGCTTGCCCGGCATAACAAGAGGTGTTGTAATTGACCTCGCACGCGACCTGGGCATCGAAGTTACCGAACGCAACATATCACTTACCGAAGTCTATACCGCAGACGAAGGCTTCACCACGGGCACCATGGGCGAACTCTCGCCCATCCTCGAAGTAGATGGCCGCACCATCGGCAACGGCAAACCCGGTCCCATCACCAACCGCCTGCGCGAACAATACGCCCAACACACCGCCGAACAGGGCGAACCCATTCCTTAGGGCCGCATAAAAAATACAAAAGACCAACGTGCAAACGTCGGCCTTTTGTCATTTGAGCTATTGGTATTGTTGATTAGATCAAAACATCTTCAAATCTCCCAGTTCGAAGTATAAGACCGGTCCTGGAGTCGCTCTGCAAGTTCAATTAGCACATCCAGCGATTTATACAATCTCGCCTTCCTCTTGTCGTCGAGTTCACCTTCCCCAACCCAATTGTCATTGTGAACATACACGTTATACGGGCTGATAATACACTTAAAATCCAGCATAAGAGATGTTGCCAGCGACGCAAACGCTATATAGCTGTGCGGCAATCCCCCCGCATTGACAAACATGACAATCTTATCGTAGAAAGCTCCTCTGAGGGATCCGCCTGGCGGCGTAGAGCCTATATACTCGACAAATTTCTTGAGTTCAGAGCAACACGCCCAATTGTACACTGG
>JAPPIE010000389.1 GCA_028874765.1 Gemmatimonadota bacterium | reverse complement strand
ATTCCCACGACTGAAATGCAGCAAAATTTGCAGGGGATTATAGACCGCGCAAAAGAGAAGTATCCAGATATTCAGATCATACTTATGGGTATTGAAGCACCGCCAAATTTGGGAGATATATATACGACGGCTTTCCGTGCGGTGTTCCCTGCTCTATCTGAAAAGAATCGCGTGCTTTTGATACCCTTTTTGTTAGAAGGTGTTGGCGGGATTCCAGAGCTGAATCTGCCAGACCGCATTCATCCCAATGCTGCGGGACATCGGATTATCGCAGAAACCGTGTGGCGCGTGCTTAAACCGATTCTGGAAAAGAAGTGAGAAACTCACACTTCGCTTCGCAAAATTTCGAGTGGAGGGCGGTCGGCTATGCCGCGGCTGTTGAGCATGCCGACAAGGACGGTGAGCGTGGTGACGAGGATAAAGACACTGGCAATGGCCGCAGTGGGCAGGGCAAAGTGGATGTCGAAAATAAAGACGGTGACAGCCCAGGCACCGCCAATAGAGAGTATGAGTCCAGTCAGGGTAGCGAGTGCGCCCAGGAAGGTGTATTCCAGCAAGAGTATGCGGCGAATCTGTTTTTGAGATGCCCCCAAAGTGCGCAGCAAAACGGCTTCACGAATGCGTTGATAGCGGCTGGTGGTGACTGCGGCAGTTAGCACAATGAGTCCGGTAATTACACTAAAGAGTGCCATGAAGCGCACGACAAAGGCGATTTGCGAGAGTACATCGTCAACGGTTTTGAGAATGAGGCCGAGGTCTACAGCCGAGACATTGGGGTATTGTTGAACCAGCGTGCGCTGCAACACAGCGGATTGTTCCGTTGTATTGATGCGCGTGGTCAAGACGTGAAACTGGGGAGCGGATTCGAGTACGCCTTTGGGAAAGACGATGAAAAAGTTCGGTTGGATGCGCTGCCAATCAACTTCTCGCAGGCTTTGTACTGTGGTCTGAACGGGTACACCCTGGATGTCGAAGGTCAGGGTATCGCCGAGCGAGACGCGAAGCGAGCGGGCAATGTCGCGTTCAAAAGAAATGGGAATGGGTTCTTCTGTTCGTTCTACATCGATCCAGGTGCCGCTTACGAGACGTTCTGAATCGAAGAGGTGATTGCGATAGGTCGAGCGATATTCGCGTTGTATTGCCCAGCGACGCACGTCGTGTATTCTGCCGTAGGAACGCGCATCTTGACCTTTGATGCTCTTCAGGCGCATGGTGACGACGGGCGCATGGTGGATGACGGGCAGATTCTGTTTGCGAAGCAACGCGCTTACGCCTTCAATCTGATCGGTTTGCACATCGACGAGTACAAAGTTGGGGCGGTTGTCGCTTCCCGCGATGGCAATCTGAGCGAGCAGGGCGTGTTGCACAATATAGAGTGTGGTGATGAGAAAGGTGCCGAGGCCCAGTGCGAGCATGAGAATTACGGTCTGATTGTGCGGACGGTAGAGATTGGCCAGGCCCTGTCGCCACACGTATTGCCAGGTTGTGGGAAAGAAGCGGCGAACAGTTTTGATGATGAGCCACGATGCGCCTATGAGGAGTCCAAAGGCAATGCCAAACCCGATGGCAATGCCAATTCCAATGAGGATACTGCTGGTTTGTACAATGCCCAATCCCGCGACTATGAGACAGATCCCACCGATGGTCATCAGTTGCAGGGGATCTATTTTGGATCGCACATTTTCAAAAGATGCCCGCAAGGTGTGCAGGGGCGATGTGCGGCGAATGGGCAACAGGGGGAGCAGGGCGAAGAGTAGCGATAGGCTCAGGCCAATGCCGGTGCCCTGAATAATCGCCCAATAGGAAAATTGAATATCGAGTTCAATGGGGAGGATTTGTGCGAGAAC
This sequence comes from Gemmatimonadota bacterium, assembly GCA_028874765.1. Taxonomy (GTDB): domain Bacteria; phylum Latescibacterota; class UBA2968; order UBA2968; family UBA2968; genus VXRD01. The sequence goes on along the minus strand of JAPPIE010000389.1, from coordinate 1,052 downwards.
ACCGGGTAAGAGATACTGAATACCCACACCGAGGAGAGAACCGCATCCCGTGCCAATAAGACCCAGTGCGATGGCCTGGATGGCGTAAATACAGAGGACCTGATTCGATTGCGCGCCCATGCAGCGCAAGATGGCGACGGTTGTTATTTTTTGGCGCGTATAGACGTGAATGGCGCTGGCAACACCGATACATCCGAGCAAGAGGGCGGCAAAGGCGACAAGACTGAGGAAGATATAGAGATTGTCCAATATGCGGTTGAGGCGTTGTTGGCGACTCCTAACGGTTTCAGTACGCAAATTTTGATCCCCGCGATAGGGGCGAAGTTCGCGCTGGATAGATTCGATTCTCGTGCTGCTATCAAACTTAAAATAGGCCATATAAGACGCCAGGCTGCCAAATTTGATGAGGCCCGTTTTATCGAGATGCGATAAGGGGATGTACACACGCGGTGCCACTGTGGCAAAGGCCATGGCCTCGCCCGATATGTTTGTGATGCGTCCGCCTATGACAAAGGTGTGGTTGCCAATTCGCACGGAATCGCCGACCTGAACCCCAAATTGGACGAGCAAGCCATCGTCGAGTAGCGCGTGATGGGTGTGCTGAAAGGTCTTCGCCGCTTCTGATGGATTGGTTTCAAATGTGCCGTAATAGGGAAAGTCACCTTGTAATGCGCGCACCTGTACCAGGCGGGTTCCGCCGTTTTTGGGAAAGAAGACCATCGAGGCAAAGCGCACTTCTCGGGATTGCTCCCCACCCCATGAGTTGAATAGGGAGTCAACCGCAGGCGCAAAAGCGCGCTGGCTGCTGACGCGCAAATCAGCGCCTAAAAGTGTGCGCGCTTCGTTTTCGACAACGCGTTGCAGGTTATCGCCCAGAGCGCGAATAGCTACGAGGCCACCCACGCCGAGCAATATGCAGGAAATAAAGAGCAATAGTCGGCGGCGATACGTGCGGCTATCGCGCCAGGCCATGCGCCAGGTCCATGCGTTGAAGAGTGGGCTGGAGGTCTGATTTTTAATGCTGGTGATTCGATCCATGATAGAAATTAAAA
>JAPPIE010000131.1 GCA_028874765.1 Gemmatimonadota bacterium | reverse complement strand
TGTTGCCTTCCTTCAACTCAATCGGATCCTCTGCGAGTTTCCCCACCCGCATTTTCGGACCTTGCAAATCCTGCAAAATGGCGATACTGCGCTGCATGGTATCCGCAATCTGCCGAATGCGCCCAACATTCTCCGCATGTTCATCTCGCGTCCCGTGTGAAAAATTGAGCCGAAAAACATCCACCCCCGCCCCAATCAGTTGCTCTATCACACGCTCCGAAGAACTCGCGGGCCCGAGTGTACTCACAATTTTCGCTCTGCGCATGGACTATACCTTTTCAGCGGTTAATTCAATCTTACCTCTCACACATTTATTTTCCCAATAATACGACGCTCAGTCAAACACATCAAATGTTTTTCAAAAAAAATAGTTTAGCAAAAATAAAAAATCCCCACAAAATCAATTGAAGTTATGGGGATAATTATTTGGTGTACAGACACATAGACGGAATACTTTCAGCAAAACTCCTTTCCTGACTGATAGGCTCGTGCGAGATTCTCCTGCCTTATACTCTCTTCGCCTTCTGCCATCCCTCCCAACACAACCATATCTGCCTGTGCCACGCCTATATCAGGGCGTAGGCGATCATTGAGATAGATACACCGCATACTCTCTAAAATGTCGGTTTCTTCGAGATGCTCGCGTGTGTGACCCGCAGTACACAAGACCAATGCCTTATCAATCTGGAGTCCAGATATCGGATATTCCTCGTTCTCATACACATACGTATATCCACAGACACAGACCCGATCAAACCACCCCTTCAATTTTGCCGGACAATCACTCCACCAAACCGGAAATATGAACACCAGGCCATCGGCCTTCTCAATCTTTGCGTGTTCAGCCTGCACATCAGGGGGAACGGGCAAGTCCGGACGATTGCCATAGACATTCATCTCCCGGTTGTATTCATCCAGACTCATATCGGTCCTGAAATCCATTTCGTACAAATCGCCTATCTCATACGAGTGGCCTCCATCCTCTAACCCACGACAGAACTCTGCCAGCACATCACCCGTAAAAGATCGCCTACTCGGATGGGCGAACACGATATAAACATGCATGCTGTTTTCCCTGTAAGCTTCATAATTATCTACTTATACCCCAAATTCGGTGCCAGCCAGCGCTCCATCTCTGCCTTATGCATCCCTTTGCGGTGTGCGTAATCGGTCACTTGATCCGCGTCAATCTTGCCCACGGCAAAATAGCGCGCCTCGGGATGTGCGAGATACCACCCGCTGACCGAAGCCGCTGGAGACATCGCAAAATTCTCCGTCAACTGAATATCCGTCTCTCGCTCAACCCCGAGCAAATCAAACAAAGTCTGCTTCTCCGTGTGATCCGGACAGGCGGGATAACCGGGCGCGGGGCGAATCCCGCGATACCTCTCCCGGATCAAATCCTCATTGCTCAACGCCTCGTCCAGACCATATCCCCAATCTCTCCGTGCCTTCGCGTGCAAAAACTCGGCAAACGCCTCAGCCAGGCGGTCCGCCACAGCCTGGAGCAAAATGGCATTGTAATCATCCAGTGCGTGCTTGAACGCCGCGGCTTTTGCATCAACGCCCAATCCGGCCGTCACGGCAAATGCCCCGATATAATCTGCGTATCCGACGGGTGCGACAAAATCCGCCAGTGAAAAATACGGTCCTCCCGTGCGTTTTGCCTGCTGCTGGCGCAACATGTGCAACCGCGCCCGCTCGGTATCTCTGCACGCATCTTCAAACACGACAATATCGTCGCCATCGGCATTTGCAGGAAAAAATCCGTACACAGCCTGTGCCTTGAGCCATCCCTCATCGACAATCGCCTGGAGCATTGCCTGCGCGTCCTCGAACAATTTGCGCGCCTCTGCGCCCTTGTGAGGATCATTCAATATCTTTGGATAACTGCCTCGCAGTTCCCATGCGTGGAAAAACGGTCCCCAGTCGATAAAATCGACCAATTGGAAAATTGGGAAATCGCGCAAAGCCTGAGCACCCGTAAAACTGGGTCTGGGAAGATCAATCTGTGCCCAATCAAATATCTGGCGACGCGATAGAGCATCCGAGTACGAAATAAGCGGCCTCTGAGAAATATTGAACTCTGCCAGTGCTCGCTGCTGCGACTCGCGATTTGTCTGTACATACTCATCGCGCTGCTCTGCATTCAACAGCGTACCCACCACACCTGTTGCGCGCGAAGCATCCTTCACATGCACGGTTGCATAATCGTAAACCGGCGCAATTTTCACCGCCGTATGCTTGCGGCTCGTGGTCGCTCCCCCAATTAAAAGGGGCACGTCAAACGCTTCTCGCTGCATCTCCCCCGCAACATGGACCATCTCATTGAGCGACGGTGTAATCAAACCGCTCAGCCCGATAATATCGACCTCTTTTTCTCGTGCCACTTTCAAAATGTGATCCGCGGGCACCATCACCCCCAAATCTATGACCTCGTAATTATTGCACCCCAAAACCACGCCCACAATATTCTTGCCAATATCGTGTACATCGCCCTTCACCGTCGCCATCAGAACCTTACCCCGCGCCCTGCCGCCTGCTTTATCATCCTCCATCAAAGGCTCGAGATACGCCACCGCCTGCTTCATCACGCGCGCTGTTTTGACCACCTGGGGCAAAAACATTTTGCCTGCGCCAAACAAATCGCCCACCACATTCATGCCATCCATCAATGGACCTTCAATCATCTCCAGCGGTTTGTACCTGCCAAGTGCCTCTTCCAAATCCACTTCAAGGTGCTCTGACTGCCCGTGCAACAGCGCGTGCTTCAAGCGATCTTCAACCGGTCCCTGTCGCCATGCATCGTCTTTTTCACGACTCCTGCCCTCTGACCGCACAGACTCAGCAAAATCCACCAGCCGTTCCGTTGCATCTTCCCGCCTGTTGAACAACACATCTTCAATCAGCACGCGCAAATTCTCGGGGATTTCCTCATACACCATCAACTGTCCGGCATTGACAATGCCCATATCCAGCCCCGCCTGAATCGCGTGATACAAGAAAGCCGCGTGAATCGCCTCTCGCACATAATCATTGCCCCGAAAAGAGAATGAAATATTGCTCACGCCACCACTCGTTTTCGCGCCCGGGCAAATATCTTTGATCTGCTTCACTGCCTCGATAAAATTGACTGCATAATCGTTATGCTCTTCAATACCCGTTGCAACGGTCAGAATATTCGGATCAAAAATAATATCCGATGGATCCATCCCCACATCTTCTGTCAAAATGCGATATGCGCGCTGGCAAATCCGCACCTTATCTTCAATTGACGTCGCCTGCCCTTTTTCATCAAATGCCATTACCACAACCGCAGCACCATAGCGCAATACGGTTTCCGCCTGCGACTTAAAAACCGCCTCGCCCTCTTTCAAACTGATAGAATTGACAATCGCCTTCCCTTGCACACATTTTAACCCGGCCTCAATCACCTCAAAATCGGAACTGTCAATCACAATTGGCACGCGCGCAATATCGGGTTCGCCCGCGATCAGTTTTAAAAACGTCGCCATAGCATCTTTTGAATCGAGCAACCCCTCGTCCATATTGACATCGATCATATTCGCACCACCGACCACCTGCTCTCGCGCAACCGCCAGTGCCGCCGCATAATCGCCCGTTTTGATCAACCGCGCAAACCGCCGCGACCCCGTCACATTGGTGCGCTCGCCAATCATAATAAAATTGGAATCGGGATAAATAATCATCGGCTCCAAACCGCTAAACCGCGACACAGAAGGCCGCTCGGGAATTTTTCTCGGTGCCTTATCGGATACAGCCTCGGCAATCGCAGCGATATATTCGGGGGTAGTGCCACAACATCCGCCCACGATATTGAGCCAACCCTGCGCGGCAAAATCGCCCAAAACACCCGCCATATGACCTGGAGTATCGTCGTATTCCCCAAACTCATTGGGCAAACCCGCATTGGGATAACAACTCATAAACGCCGGTGCAAAATGCGACAAAGCCTCTACATAAGGCCGCATTTCCCGCGCACCGAGGGCGCAGTTAATCCCCACACTCAAGGGCTGTGCGTGCGCCACCGACAACCAGAACGCTTCTATGGTCTGACCGGACAATGTGCGTCCACTTTGATCGGCCACTGTGCCAGAAATCATCACGGGCACTTTTACACCGCAATCCGAAAAATAACGCGACACTGCAAACAGCGCGGCTTTGGCCGTAAGCGTATCGAACACCGTCTCCACCAGGATTATATCCACACCGCCGGCCATCAAACCCTCGATCTGCGCGTAATACCCATTGACCACATCTTCAAATGTATGCGTGCGAAAAGCCGGATCATTCACATTGGGCGACAGCGAAAGCGTACAACTCGTTGGTCCCAGAGCACCCGCAACAAATCGCGGCTTATCCGGATTTTGCACTGTCACCTCATCAACTACTCTGCGCGCAACCTGCGCGGCTGCTACGTTGAGGTCGTAAACCCGGTCCTGAAGCTGATATTCCGCCATTGAAATCGGGGTGGCATTAAACGTATTTGTCTCGATAATATCCGCTCCGGCATCCAAAAATCGCCGATGGATATCCGCGATCAAATGCGGCTGTGTCAGGCACAAGAGATCGCTACACCCCTTCACATCAACGGGATGATCGGCAAAGCCATCGCCTCGAAACGCCCGCTCGTCCAGATCATAAGCCTGAAGCATCGTAGCCATTGCCCCATCGAGCAGTAAAATGCGTTCTGACATCAAGTTGCGAATGGTTGTATCTATATCGCGCATACATCTTTTCTCTTATTCGGTTGAACAGGAAAAAGTCGAGGACAAAGATAAAATAAATAGCGTGCCTGACCAATCAACAGGTCGTTGAGTTTAATCAACTGACAGACACGCACTTGCCCATCATCAAAAAATCGCCGCGGCCAATCCGCCAGCCATGACCATCCCAATCGAAATCCAGCGAAATACCGCCACCTGGTGAACCCGTGCGCGGAGATAGGTCGCGGTCAAAAATCCCAAAATCAAACCCGGCGCACCCCAGAGGACGAATTGCAAACTCTCAAGCGTCAACACCCCTACTGCCCACAACACACAGAGACTCAACGTGGAAGTACACAAAAAACAGGTCAAAAGCGTTGCGCGCATCATCGCCTGCGGCCAGCGCTGTTTTAGACCAAACAGAACGATAGGCGGTCCAGATACACCGATACTCGACGACAAAAAACCGCTGAACATACCCACCCCCCCACAGGTCAGTGCATCGTGTCGAAAAGGATTACCCGGTCGCAATTGCAAAACAATTGCCAATACCACCATCGCCAGACCAATGGCGCGTTTCATCACCTCTGCATCTGTATCGCGTAACACAAACGCGCCCAAAGGCATGCCCACAATCGCACTCCCCACAATCATCCCCAGCACCTTCCAATCCACATCTCGCCTCAGTTGAATAAACTGTCCAGTTCCCAAAGGTAAATAAGACATCAAAACCCCGGGCACAACCACCTGTGCGGGAAACCACAAAACCATTGCCGGTATAGAAAGCAGGTTAAACCCAAACCCTGTCAACCCCTGCAAGCTACCCGCAATCCAAAAAATACTACTCGCATAACATATTTCGCGTATTGGAAAATCCATTGTGTTGTGGTTGCTTTTTAGTTTTTATTTTCGTTTTTTAGTTCAATGAACTCAATCATCCGCAACCCCCTTATCCTTCCCGTCTTTATTCCTACTTTTCTACTCAGACTGGGCAGTGGTCTGCTCGTCCCCATATTGCCGCTCTACGCCAAATCGTTTGACATTTCCTACGGCCTCGTCGGTCTCGTGCTCGCTGCCGAGGGTATCGGCCACCTCGTTGGTGACCTACCTGCGGCCCTGGTACTCAACCGCATCGGTCGCAAATCCGCAATGCTATTGGGGGTAATAACAGTTGCATTGTGCGGCGCGGGCCTCTTTTTCGCGCCCTCTATCTTTGTGGTCTTCCTGCTGCGCTTTGTGGGCGGAATCGGTGGCGCACTTTGGGACATCTCGCGGTATGCTTATCTGGCCGATGCCACAGCCGTCCACCAGAGAGGCCGCGCCCTCTCTGTATTTGGTGGTATTAGCCGCATCGGCTACTTTTTGGGACCTGTTATCGGCGGCTATATTGCCTCGGCCACCTCCGTAGAATATCCATTCCTCGTTTATGGCGGCATCTCACTCCTATCCGCAGTAGTCGCGGCAATTGCAATCGAAGCCTCTCGCAAGCGCGTATCGCCACCGCAACACGGCCTTGTGCGCCACTTCGCCAATATCTTTCGTGCCCACGGCAGAAATCTGATTACCGCAGGTACAGGTCAGCTCTTTGCCCAAACCATTCGCAGTGGTCGCTACATCATCATACCGCTTTACGGTGCCGAAGTCCTCAATCTGGGATATGAACAAATCGGCCTCATCATGACGGTCTCGGGCTTTATCGACATGATGATGTTCTATCCCGCCGGGGTCATCATGGACCGCTTTGGACGCAAATTCGCCAATGTACCCAGCTTTGCGCTACAGGCCATTGGCATGGCACTTATTCCACTCACAGAATCCTTTGCTCCCCACCTCAATCTGTCCTTTTTCTTTCTCGACCTCATCACAGGAGAATTTGTCGCCCTCTTGTTCCCCGCCAGTCTGCTCGGATTTGGCAATGGCCTCAGTTCAGGAGCCATGATGACCCTGGGTGCCGACCTTGCACCCCGCGACGCCTTGAGCGAATTTTTGGGTCTCTGGCGCCTCATCGGCGATGGCGGACGCATGTCCGGACCCGTATGCGTCGGTTATGTCGCCGACTTCCTCGGCCTATCACCTGCAGCATTGGCTATTGCAGGCATTGGTCTTTCTGCAGCGGGGATCTTCCTCTTCCTCGTTCCCGAGACTCTGGAAAAACAACCTGCCTAACCCTCCACCATAGCCTCCAAATGCGCCACAATCTCATCAATCGGTGCATAACAAGTTGAACATGGATAGAGAAACTCCCCTGTTGCCCGCAAATGCGCGCCATTTTTTATATGAAACCGCCCCGTGCGGTCCATAAATTGCCCCCAATGCCCCATCGTATATCCCGCTTTTGGACTCACTATCGCGCTCTCGCGCCAGCTTTTGGGAAAGAGATCTTGAAATGGCGGCGCAGAATTGAGCCAACTGCCACACCTCAGAGTCTTCACATCGGAGCGTCGCCGCTGTGTATCCTTTAACAATTGCAGCAATGTGCCCATAAATGCATCTCGCATTTCACTCAAAGGCGATTTGGGCTGATACACATTGCCAATATGGATCGCGATATAATCGTCGCCATCGTCATACGTCCAGCATTCGTAAGGGCGTCCCTTTGCCGAAGGTCTGCTATAACCCTTTTTCACGCGGGGCCACAAATAGGCCAGCCCTTCTTCCTCCCAGGCCTCGCCTTCACAGCGATCAAAAATGGTCTTTAAACCCATCAGATAGGCGTCCCAATCCGGGTCTTCATACCCTCGCGCCGGGTGGCGCTCACCATCGAAAAAATCCGTATTGCGATACACATTGACCCGAGAAGTAACCGCACTTTCAAACGCAATTCCCTCTCGCGCCATCAGAAATCGCGCATACCACAAACTCAGCTTGAGAAAATGGCTGACATAGTGGATGCGAATTTCATTATCCATGGAAACTCCTTCAGGTACAACAAATTGCACCGATTGGCTTTATCCAATGTACAAAACAAAAAGAACGGACAACCCGCATTGAGATTGCCCGTGATTTTCATTATTTTTGGAGCGGGAAACGGGACTCGAACCCGCGACATCAAGCTTGGGAAGCTTGCACTCTACCAACTGAGTTATTCCCGCTCCGCAAGGAATAGCCAATTTACAGGCGTTCATCTTTAGTGTCAACATGTTTCAAGGTTTTGCAAGATGGCAGTTGCCACATTATCATCGCTGCCATCCACCCACCTGAAGCGCTTATCTCTACGAAAAAATGTCATCTGTCGTTTGGCGTAGCGTCGCGTACCCTGTTGCAAATCGGCAAGCGCGCGATCAAGCGTCGTCTTACCATTGAGATATTGAAATATTTCCCGGTATCCAAACGCATTGAGCGCGTTTAAATCGGGAGTATATCCCCTGTCGCGAAGGCTTGCCGTTTCTTCAATCAGGCCATTCTCGAGCATAAGACACGCACGCGCATTGATCCGGTCATAGAGTGTTTCGCGATCCCAGTGCAAACCAAAATAAGATGCCTTATGACGGATCGGCGGCGTTGGCGTCACCTTCTGATGTTCGGAAAGCGGCTTGCCCGATGCTTCATAGACTTCCAGGCCGCGCAGAATGCGTTGTGTATCCGTTGGGTGAATTTTAGCAGCCCATTCTGGATCGACTTCACACAGCCTTTTGTATAAGGCGGGAAGACAATCTCTTCTCTCTTCCTGCAATCGCGCGCGAATCTCTATCGGAATTTTCGGCATAGGTGAAAAGCCATCGAACAACGCGCGAATATACAGCCCCGCTCCTCCGACCACAAGGGGCACCTTACCACGACGCAAAATATCTCCAATTACAGCGGACGCATCTTCGGCAAATTGCCCCGCGCTATAGCCTTTATCGGGATTGATAAAATCGATGAGGTGATGGCGCGCAGCAGCCCGTTCTTCAGCCGTCGGCTTTGCCGTCCCGATATCCATAAAACGATAAATCTGCCGCGCATCTGCCGATATAATCTCGCCATCTATCCTCTGCGCGAGTTCAATGCCCACAGACGTTTTACCCGATGCCGTCGGTCCGGCAATCACCAGAATATCTGGGAATGAGGCCATGACTACCGCTTAAACCGATTGTCGATTTCATCCAGCCCGATCTTAACAAGTGTTGGCCTGCCATAAGGGCTGACGAAAGGTTCTCGCGTTGCGAACAATTGATCGATAAGTGCGCGCATTTCTTCTGTCGATAAATCCTCACCTGTGCGAATTGACGTGTGCCATGCGTAAACCGATGCGAGCCGATGTTCCTCGGGTGCAATCTGCCGCGCTTGCAAGGACGGCGAAACAGAAGTTGCTTGCTCGGCTTCGGCCATATCGCGGACCATATCTCTCAAAAGTTGCCCATCTTGCCACGTTCTCAGCCCCATGGGAATGGCATCGACAACAACCGTATGCCCCCCAAAATCGCGAATGCCAAATCCCATTTTTTCCAACAGGGGCATCGCCTCGCGCACAATAAGAATTTCTTTGACACTAAAATCGAGCGTAAGTGGAAACAGCAACCGCTGACTCGTCGCGGGACGGGTATGCATATTGTCAATGGCGCGTTCGTACAAAATCCTCTGGTGGGCAACCTGCTGGTCAATCGCAATCAAACCATTTTTAATATGCGCCAAAATGTACTTGCTGTGCAATTGCCATACGGAAACTCGGGCAAAATCCTCTTCATCGAGATCATCGGTATTAACCCCGGTTCCCCGCTTTGTCTTGCCCGACGACATTCTCATCGTTAGCGGCAATGCCATCTGGGGCTGTCCGCCAACTTTGGGCTGTCCGAGCTGATAGGTAGTTTCGGGAGATTCTGCAATGCTCACAGGTGTATCTGCCACAGGCATAACAGCATCGCCCATTTCTGGGATCAAATCTGCGCCGCGCAGCGATTGTTGAACCGCCTGGGTGATCAGGCCGTAAATTGTCCGCTCATCGGCAAAGCGAACCTCGCGCTTTGAAGGATGGACATTGACATCCACACGCGCTGGATCAATGCTCAGACAGAGGCAATACGACGGCGCAAGCCCCTTGGGCAAAAGGCCGCCATATCCTTCGTAAACTGCGAAACCGATGGCTTTGTGTTGTACCCATCGATTATTAACAATCAAAACCTGTTGGGCGCCGGATTTCCGTGCGGACTCTGGCTTGCCCACAAAGCCCCGAACCTCAATCCCGCTCGCTTTGCTCTCAACACCGATGGCATCTGTGCCATATCGCACGCCAAATATCTGCTCTGCCCGCCGGTCAAAGCGCGACCTGCCCAGTTGCAGCACCTGGCGACCATTGTGCTTGAGGTCAAACCCGATCTCGGGATAGGCCATGGCCATAGCCGTCACCGCGTTCACAATATGCCGAAATTCCGTATCGACACTTTTGAGAAATTTACGCCTGGCGGGCACGTTAAAAAATAGGCCGTGCAATGTAACAGCCGTACCCTGCCCGCGACCAATCGCGGATACATCCTGCACGCGCCCGCCTACCACGGACACTCGCGTTCCTTCAACCGCGTCTGCCAGACGAGTTTCAAGGGTCAGGCGCGAAACAGCGGCAATACTGGGCAATGCCTCGCCCCTGAATCCATGTGTGAGCAACTCTTTTAGATCGTCCAGACTTTGAATTTTGCTCGTCGCGTGTCGTTCAAGTGCTAAAAGCGCGTCATCGTGCGACATCCCGCATCCGTTATCACTGACCCGCAGGCTTTCTTTGCCGCCAGCAGCAACTTCAACGACAATGCGGTCCGATCCCGCATCTACTGAGTTCTCAATCAGTTCTTTTGCGATAGACGCAGGCCGCTCAACCACTTCCCCTGCAGCGATGCGGTTGGCGATATCATCCGGAAGTATGCGAATTTTATTGGGCATATTGTGAATAGATAAAAAAAGAAAACAAAAAACGCCTAACCCGCCGGGTGCCGAAATGGTTGTCGAAGTCCCGGTGTTAAAACAGCGGAAAACTTCCTGCGGGGCTACCCTCATGCAGATTCAAGGCGTTTTTTTGTGAAGCACAAGCTTCGACGCAAATATAGCATTTTTACAAATCTGAATCAAGGGATTCCTTCAAATACCGCTTGATGGGTATGAGTTAGCCCCAATGGGGTTTGACATAAAAAATAAATTCTTTAAGTTATACCATCTTACATCACAAGGAGGTCTTTTCAGTGCAGGAATTTGTCCTTCATCCCGATTCTATATTAATTGACAAAAAAACGATCCAGAACCGCGTTCGCGAACTCGGTTCCGAAATTTCCGCACAGTATCCAGACGGCGTCGTTCTCGTGGGCATTCTAACCGGTGCCCTCTACTTTTTAGTCGATCTTTCGCGCGCGATAAGTTGCCCCATTGAAATTGATCTCATTGCGATTTCGAGTTATGTCGGTACAAGTAGCTCGGGCACAGTGACATTCACAAAAGACCTCAGCCGTGAAATTGAAGACCGCCATGTGCTCATTGTCGAAGATATTGTCGATACCGGGCGCACGATCTCTGCACTTCTCACATTATTAAAGGGTAGAAATCCGCGCAGCCTCGGTATCTGCACCCTCCTGGACAAACCAGACCGCAGAATCGTACCCGTCCCCATCCATCACTGCGGTTTCACCATTCCGGACCAATTTGTGGTGGGTTATGGCCTCGACTACAACCAGGCCTACCGCAACCTACCCTACATCGCTGTGCTGGAGCAACCCAAGTGAGAAGCGGGGCTTTATCCTCCTTCACACTTCGAACAGCAATGCACGTACGCGTTGGAACAACACATCGATCATATCTTCTGTCAGAACACCTGTATTCATATTGTAGCGGCTAAAATGGTAGGTCGCCACGAGAATTTTATCGTCCAACCGGTACACGCCACCGTGCTGGAAACGATAGGCGTTTAGCCTCGTCACGCGCCCTGCTGCCCTCTCCAGCCTTATATAACTGTCAAACGCATCTCTGCCCATCGCCAGAACGATTTTTACTCGAGACAAGACGGTCATCTCCTGCGCCAGCCAGTCGAGACAGGTACGCTTCTCTTCAGCATTGGGGCGATTTTGAGGCGGAACACACTTTACGGCATTGGTGATATACACATTGTCCAGACGCATTCCGTCATGGAGATCAATCGCTGTTTCCCGGTTGGCAAAACCGTGCTGGAAGAGTGCGCGGTAAAGCACATCGCCCGCGCCATCGCCTGTAAATGGCCTGCCCGTGCGATTGGCTCCGTGTGCGCCGGGAGCCAGACCAATAATGAGCAATTGTGCATTGACATCTCCAAACCCCGGAACGGGTTTTGCCCAGTAATCGCAATCGCCAATTTTGCGATTTTCCGCCAGATCAAAGGTGTGGCAGTATTCGACCAGACGTTTGCACAGGGTGCATTCTGCAATTTCTTTTTCGAGAACGCGCGTCTGCATAGTATTCTCAATCTAAAAATACAAGTACCTGCAAATGACTTCTATTCGGACAAAAGAAAAAGGCGACCCCTGAGGATCGCCTCGCTGTAAAAAACCATCACCTTGTTTTTATCTACCAAAGTGAGGGTTGGCAATAGTCGGTTGCTGTGCTGCGCGCGCCATTGCTTCATGTTCTTCATCTGTACAGGAACGATCTGTCGGAACCGTTGCGTCTGGACCTGCGGGTTGGTACCCATTTTCGATTAACCAACCTTCCAACTCATCACCGCTGATATCAGCCAGCATCGTATCCCCAACTTGCACGCAGGGCTGTAAGGGTTGTCCACTCTTCATAACCATCTCGCGATAGTTATTGGGATTGTTAATAATATCGCGGTCTTCGTATTCCAGTCCATATTTTGCCAGAACAGCGCGCACACCACCGCTCCAACCACAGACTGGCTTCAAATAGGCGATGACTTTGGGATTAGCCATTGAAAAACCTCCTGAAAAATGACACTACGGGTCTGATTTATTCCATACTAATGTACAAAAAATCGCATATATGGCAAGGGTTCTTATTATCTATTCGTTTTAACCGCCATGCCCATTATTAGTTCTTACTTCCCACTTCTTCCTTCTCGACGACGTGCTTTAAGGCGTTTTTTTCGCCTCTGTCGCCTTCGACGAAGCTCTTTTCTGCGTTCACTACTCGCCATAAATCCTTCCTATTCGTTACCAAAGTGAAAACCAATTGTGAATTGCAATGCGCTATCTTTCTCATCGTCGGCAATGATGAGTTTTATTTCGCCAAACCAGGACAACCCCGGCCCCAATTTGCGCCGATACCCCAAGGGCAAATTTACGCTGATTTTGGTGTCGTTTTGCGGGCTCTCAAGGACGATATCTTCCGACGCCTCTACTACTGGATCTGGCTCTATGGACGCTGTTTTGGGGCGAAAGAAGTGGGTTCCAAAACCACCGCCAACATAGGCCCGACTGACCGGAGTCTGATGAAAAAAGTAAACGACATCCAGATTGACGACATAAACGCGCAAATTTTCTTGTACCGCGATATCCATGCCAGGCAGCAGATGCAATTTGGGTAATATAACTGATCCCAGATCGAGATTGCCTCCAAGCATCCATCGGTGAGAGTCAAATTGCCCCCCCATGCCATAAAAGGTGTCAAACTGCTGTTCGCGCGTCAGACTTACGCCCGCTTTGACCCCCAATCCCAGGGCATTGGCCATCTGAGGAACACACAGCACCATCAGGGCTGCCAGTCCCCAGGCAGCTAATATTGAAATCACTCGATTCATGTTACCCCCTTTGGATTGGATGTCTATTCAGAAACACACAAATCAGGCTGTCCCATTTCCTCCATTTTTTGCCCACAATGCCTTGAGAACTTCGCCTGGCGACATGGGCAAATTTGTCATTCTCACACCCACAGCATCGTAAATCGCATTTGCAACTGCAGCAGCAGGTGGAACAATCGGCACTTCCCCCACCCCTCGCACACCATAGGGATGGCCGGGATTTGGCACTTCGACGATATGGGTTTCGATCATGGGCAAATCGAGACATGTGGGCATCCGATAATCGAGTAAACTCGCATTTGTCAAAAGTCCATCCCGATTATAGGCGTATTCTTCGTTGAGTGCCCAGCCAATGCCCTGCGCTATGCCTCCCTGCATTTGTCCTTCGACGTAACTGGGATAAACAGCCTTGCCAGCATCTTGAATCACAGAGACGCGCAAGATCTCCACTTTACCCGTTTCCGTATCGACCTCAATATCGGCAATCATTACCGCAAAAGCTCCGCCCACGCCGGACGGATTTACGGTTGCTCTACCCATAACGGGACCACCGGTTTCGTCAAGCATTCCGGCCAATTCTTTGAACGAGAAAGTTTTAGAAGAATCAGATGAAGAAAATGTGCCATCGTCAAAAACCACATCATCAGTCGAGATCTCCCACAATTTTGCCGCGCGTTCAATCAACTGCTCCTTGATATCCAGGGCGCACTGATAGGCCGCCCACCCTGTAGCAAACGTCGTGCGACTTCCCCCGGTCACATCTGTATCGCCGATAGAATCCGTATCAGCCACCTGTGGCTTGACATCTTCGGCCCGGATACCGAGTACTTCGGCCAATTGCATCGCAATAGACGTTCGGGTTCCGCCAATATCCGTAGAGCCCTCGACCAGACTGACCGTGCCGTCGGAATTTACACTGGCAGCCGCACTCGACTTCAAACCCACGTTGAACCAGAAACCCGAAGCAATCCCGCGCCCGCGGTTTTTACCACTGAGTTGCGTCGCGTAGTGCTCTGAAGACAGGGCTGTTTTGACACATTCCTCGTTACCAATTCGCGGATAAACCGGACCGTCTGCGCGACGCGTGCCTTCTCTGGCAGAGTTTTTGAGCCGAAACTCGAGTGGGTCAACACCCAATTGCTCGCAAAGCTCGTCGATAATCGTTTCGGAAGCAAAAGCGGCGTTGGTCGCACCTGGTGCTCGATAAGCCATGGTCTGCGGTTTATTGACCAGTACCTCGTACCCGTCAATCAACACATTGGGAATATTGTAGGGTGCGAAAATGCACATGGCACCTGGCGCTGCCCAACTGCCGGGGAAACCACCCGACTCATACGCCATATACGCATATGCAGCAACAATCTTACCCGCTTTGTCAACCCCCATTTTGCACTTGATAAAAGAGCCAGCGGTTGGTCCAGTAGCCTGCAAAACTTCTGTGCGACTCATGACCATCTTGACAGGGCGTCCCGTTTTTCTCGACAGAACCGCAGCCAGAGGTTCGAGATAAATCCGAATTTTTCCCCCAAATCCACCGCCAATTTCCATGGGAACGACTTTGACCTGTGAAACCGGCACATCCAATATCTGCGCGGTCTGTTCGCGCACTGTAAATGCGCCCTGAGTGCTGCACCACACCGTGATCTGATCATCGGCACTCCACAAGGCTGTGGCATTTTGGGGTTCAATATACCCCTGGTGAACCGTCGCAGTATCAAATTCTCGCTCAACGACGAGTTCCGCCTCTGCAAATCCCCTCTCCACATCGCCCAATTCGTGGCGAAAATGGGTACACACATTGCTCTTTTGTCCCGTATCTTCGCCCAGCGACTCAGTGGTCTGGTTTTCCAGAAGTAAAGGCGCGTCCTCTTTCATGGCTTCCTGTACAGTCAAAACGGGTTGTAGCACCTCGTATTCGACATCGATTAAATCGACGGCTTCTTGCGCCGTGTGAATATCTGTTGCCGCAACCGCAGCCACTGCATGCCCGTGGTACAATACCTTGCCATCGGCCAGTACATTTGCGCGCAGATGCTGGAGATTGGCAGCGCCTTCACCCAGGTCTTCAATTTTGTCTTCTTGCAATGGCAGGTCTTCAACCGTGATCACGGCTTTTATACCTGTAAGCGCTTCCGCCTTACTGGTATCTATTGATTTGATCCGCGCATGCGCGTGCGGACTGCGCACAACTGCCCCGTGCAACATACCCGCCATATCGATATCTGCACCGTATTTGGCTCGTCCGATGACTTTATCGACGCCATCGTGTCTAATCGGACGGGTGCCAATAACTTTGTAATCCGTAATCCCCAGATAATCTTCTGTTTTTGTCGCCATTATGGGATCACCTCCCTATTCGGCCATTTCAGACGCGGCGTCTTGCACCGCGCGAACGATTTTGTCATACCCCGTGCAACGGCACAAATTCCCCGCTAAGTATAACCGAATGCGTTCTTCCGAAGGATCAGACTCTTGATCGAGCAATGCCTTGGCGGCCACAATAAAGCCCGGCGTACAAATGCCGCACTGAAGGGCTGCGTGTTCGAGAAATTTCTGCTGAAGAGGATGCAAACCATCGGCACTTGCAACACCTTCGATAGTCGTGAGTTCCTGCCCTTCGGCCTCTACGCCCATCATCAGGCAAGAATCGATAACCTCTCCATTGACGAGTATGCTACACGCGCCGCAGTTGCCATTGCTGCAACCCTCTTTCGTGCCCGTAAGATCGAGTTGATCCCGCAAAACTTCGAGAATTGTCTGCCGAGGTTCGCACAAAAACTCGACCGATTCTCCATTGATTGTCGTTGTAACGTGAACTTTTCCTGGCATGCGATTAAGACTCCTTTGCTCTCTGAATGGCTCCCTGAATGGCGCGGCGTGTCAAAACGCCGGACAGGTGAATCCGCTGTTCGATAGTTCCCCGCATATCGCTAATTGGTCTGGCTACTGCGCGCGATGCCGCACACGCCGCTTCTATTGCGTCTTCATCATACACCGATTTCCCCTCAAGTGCTGCGCCTGCATCGGCAACGAATAAGGGGGTGGGGGCGACGGCTCCAATAGACACCCGCGCCTCTTGAACAGTCGCTTTATCGCTGTCCAAAACCACAGAGGCCGCAGCATTGGCCACGGCAATATCCATTTCATTGCGCGGAATAAATCGCAGAAAAAACGCTCCCGAATTGGCAGCCGGAGTTGGTACCTGAATAGAAATGAGAAACTCGCCGGATTGAAGAACACTTTGCCCGGGACCAGTAAAGAAATCCTCTGCAGCAACTTCTCGCGTACCATTTGGCCCCGCAATACGACATGTGCCGCCAAGGACAATGACAGCAGGCGGGGTGTCCGCTGCGGGCGAGGCATTGCAGAAATTGCCTCCAATAGATCCGCGGTTTTGAATCTGAATAGAACCGATGAGCGAAGTACAATCTACAAGCGCGGGATAACGGCTTTGGACAACATCGTAACTGTAAATTTTGGAGCAAGATGTTGCTGCGCCAATAGACAAACCGCTATCCTCATCAAAACTCAACGCCGTTGCTTCGGGAATCTGCTTGAGATCGAGCATCAAATCGATCTTGCGCCCCTCCTTCAACTGCGCGATCAAGTCCGTGCCGCCCGCCAGAATGCCGACATTGCCATTTCCCGCACTGAGCAGAGAAATAGCTTCATCTACAGACTGGGGTGCTTCATAATCAAATGCGTTCAAAATTTTCCTCCTCTTTATTAAAACCACAGATTTTATCTGCGTCCATTACCCATTTATCTGCGGATGCTTTTGAATTTTTCTGAGAAGTTAAGAATACAACCGGAGTTCCGGGCTGTCAAGCCTTTTGGCGGAAGAGAATTAACGCTCTGAAAATGGATGTGTCAACCACAAAAAAGCGGGCTTCCGCGAGGCGCCCAATCTGGTGGGAGGGAACCAGACCACACACTTGCGGAAACCCGTTTCCAACTATCAGACCTTATACTTCATTGCGATAAACGCCTGTGTGATACATTAGTTCCCAATATGGGCCTCGAGAACGACATATCCATCTTGTTGCGCCATGATCTTCCCCTGTCCAAATACCGTGCGAATGTGTTTTAAATACGCTGCTGGACGCATCACAACAAGCATCAAACGCCCTCCCGGTCTCAGTGCCCGAAAAGCACCTTCAATAAGGGGGTGTGCCGCAGCATTGCCATCGTGAAAGGGCGGGTTGGAAACAATAAGATCGAATTTCTCACGCCGATCCCAATTGCGAGCATCTCCCACTCGCACTACCGCATTGCAAATCTGGTTGCGTTTCAAATTTTCCTCTGTGCAGGAAACAGCGCGAATATTCGAATCGACAAGTGTAGCGCTACCTTTTACAGATAGACGCGCAGCAACCATGCCGAGTGCGCCCCAGCCACACCCCCAGTCCAGCACATGGTCTGCAGGACGGACTTTCAGGCAATTGATCAGCAACCTCGTCCCATTATCGAGTCCATCCCGTGAAAAAACGCCCGCACGGGTTTCAACGCGATATGGACTGCCCGGCAAATCGCACAATTCAAATGTCATTCGATTGTCAACCGGTGCCTGGCGTGGATCATTCTGCTCCTTATTCGCGCTATAAACTTCCACTCTGCCCACGCGCCCTGCGCGCTTGCTATTGCCAAAAACCGCATGTAAATACGCGGCATAACTTCTAATGCCTCGATTTCGCTGACCCGCCAGATAAAGCGCACCACCCATGTCAAGTGTCTGAAAGCCCTGATCAATCCATTCAAATACCTGACCTTTGGCAGATCTTTGTGCGGGTTTGTAAAATACGACACGCGCGCCGGAAATCACCTGCGCAGGCATTGCACTGAGCACCCCGTTTATCCCAAGTGTTTCTGCCTTTTGCACAGCGCGAATATCCTCCCCCACAAAAGTCACCCGAGCACCTGTTTCCCGCAAGCATTCGAGACAGTCTCCCTCCCAGCCGAGATCCAGCACCCGGCTGCCAACATGCAAATCTGCCATGTCAATAAATGCTTTTCTGGCTTGTGATTCTTTTGTTTTAATCACTTGTAAATCACTCTGCTACAATATAAAAGGAGAATTATATTCCATTCCCCTTCAAAGGAAATAATCGGGCTACGACTCCGCCCGCGCCTTAATACCCGCATAAGAATTGGAGTCATTGACATCGGTTTCGACAGGCAAATTGGAATCTCGCCATCCCACCACTACGAGAACGCCATTTTCGACTTTTCCGCCAAAGCCACCCTGAACATTGGCGAGATTCGAATACCCCAACCGCGCCATCAAGTCCGCGGCCATCTGGGAACGCATCCCGCTCTGGCAGCCACAAAAAATGGGCTGTTCTTTATCGGGCAGTGTTTTTTGCACAACAGTCAAAAAATCGGGATTTGGCACCATGCCCGCCGGGCCGGGAACCGCAATGGGGATATTGATAGCGCCTTCGGGATGCCCCTGGGCAAACTCCATTTCTGTGCGCACATCGAGATAAACCGAGTTTTCCGCTTCATCCATCGCGGCTTTTGCTTCTCCGGGTTCAAACTGTTTAACTGCCATATTAACACTCCAATATTGAGGTGATTATTTTTGAAATTATAGGATTCTCAGAAGTTCCTTCAAGGGGAGAAATGCGTCAGTATCAAATTCCCATATACCTTTTTCTACGGCTTCTCCCAAGCGGAGATCAGGGCGGTCCCTTGAGGCGAGAAAAGCATGTACTCGCGCTTTTGACATCCAAACCTCTCTCGGCCCAGGTATGTCTGCTTGGCTAACACATTCAAAATACAGATCTACACATTCTATTGCGGGGTCGGTTTTTACCGAATCAAGACACACGTCCTCGATCATCGTGCCCTCTACATTATGTGGCACGACTAAGTAGGCGACTTTTAAATCGCCATTTGAAACCACTTCAAGTGGCCTGGACGGAACTGGCAGACTAGCATTTGATAAAGCATCGCGAATCTGTTGTTCTCGGCCGGCTCTATTCGAGTTCGCATCTGCCACGACCGCAAGAGATCGGAAAAGTCCAAATTCGGATAAACTGCTAAAAGTCTTGAGAAATTGTCTCAGCTTGGAATTTCCCCCGTAATGTCGTACTTCCAAGTCCTGGATATTCAAATATTTGGACAAGGATTTGAATACCCGGATTTCGTCATTGCCCTCGACAATAAGCAGTTTCGATTGTTTGACCTTCGGGTCGTCTGGCACTTATCTTATCTCCATGTTAAATTCAATGGCCGTTTCAAGCATTTCATCGTCAAAACTCACCGCTTTGATCTCTTCGTTGACACGATCAAAGCGGTAGAATGCCAACTCTTGAGGCCCATGTTTTCTAAGAGCTCGGTACGCCGCTCGGATGCACTCTTCACTATGCGTCGTAGCAAATATTTGTACATCGAATGATTTAGCCAGTTCCAGCAACATAGAAAACACTTCTTCTTGCACGCTATGATGCAGTCCGTTTTCAATTTCGTCAATCAGGAGCAATCCACCACTCGCTTCGCTCATAGACAACACGAGTCCGAGCATTCGATTCAAGCCTTCTCCAAGCAATTGGACTGGTATTGGCCTATCCATACCATCTATATAGGCGTGTATGACAGGTATATTGTTGATCGTAATCAACGTTAATACCTGTAATCGGGGTTCCAATGGACGAATGAATCTCAAAATTTCTTCATCTTTTCTTTCCAGCTGAAATCTGCCAAATCTCGATGCGATAGCTTGAAGATCTTCTCTATGAACCGCTGCCATGAATACCGATGTAGGTCTGTTGGGTACTGCTTGACGTTCTTGCCTGACACCCTCACTCGTCAATGAAGCACCGGGGGCAACTGGTATCGATTGTTCTGCAATCCACCAGGCTCGGGAAGTATATTTTTTTTTGTTATCATGCAGATAGCTAAATACAATCTCAAACTCACCTTCATTTATAGGTCGCGTTAATCGTTCTATACTGGCTTTTTCCAGCGCGTCAGAACGAATCGTGCCAACCTGCTGGCGATTCTGTGGATAAATCTCTAATTTACGCGGACTATTGTTCCAATCCCCTTGAGCACTTATCTCAATGTGCCTACGCGTATCGAAGTTGTGAAAGATGTCATGGAAGATTATTTCAGGTACAAGTGTTCGAAGCCCCCTGAATGCATTTAACCTCGTAGTTAATTCCGGGAGATCAGGACCACTGAGTAGCCAGAGAGCTTCGAGCAGAGCGGTCTTGCCTGCCCCATTTTTTCCGCCAATCAGCGTTATCCGACCAAGATCTTCCAACGTGACCGATTTGAGATTGCGGAAGTTTGTTACAGTAAGGCTTGTCAGCATGGGATATTTCCTTGTTTTAGTGATCGTTTCTGAATTTCATTTCGGCGAATCATTTTTAGCTTGATCAACAGCTTTTTTTAATGGCTCCTTGATCGCTTGCTCAAGCCTGAACATCGCATCAGTCATAAAATCAATCATTTCTTTCCATTGATCACGGTCAAAGACATTACCGGCTGATGTCTTCCCAATATGGCAAGCTTTATATTTGTCCCTGCGGTCCCACTCAAGCAGGTCACCAAACTCGTCTTCAATCTGTTGTTTGGATTCTTTCAACCGGTCAAAAATAATTTTGTTTTTAGACTTTTCGTTTTGAGCAATGTCGAGAAAAGCCCGACAAACTTTTTGCTTTATATTAAAAGAGAAAATTATGCCACTAATGCCGGCCCCTGCACTGATAATTGGACGAGTGCCTGGACTGATATTCTGGAAAAGACTGGTTCCTTTTAGATTCATTTCAGAAATTAACTCATACCAGAAACTTTCACGGACTATATACCGATTTCCTCGTTCGGCCTTTGATTCAATATCATCTCTGGCTTTTTCTGCCATGCCAATCATGTAATCTTTGGTGTCTTGAGTAGGAATAATCTGTTCAATGTGCAAGATCTGTTCGTCATCTATGGCAAAGAGTGCTGCACGAAAGCACTGAAGATGTACTCCAAAATTCATCAGCCAAAGCACGGTACTGGTTACTTCTTTTCGGAATTTTGCCGCAATCATGATGATTCGCTGTGAAACACCCTCGTTCAAAATCAGTTCTTCAAAGTCTTGATCGTCCATAAACTCAGAAATTCGCTCTTCTGCATTTACACCAGGTTCAGTAATATTGAGATACTTTTGGTAAATTTTGGCGATATTGGATTTTGACAGCCTTGAACAATAGGAAGCGTACTTCAGAGCTTGCCATGTAACATCTTTGCCGGAATCGTCCAACTTGTTTTCAATCACGACTAATGCGCCTTGCTTGTCTAAAGCCAATAGATCAAGGCGTTCCTGAGTTTCATCAAAGCCCCTGAATTCTTTTTGAATAATCAACAGGTCTTCACCCAATACGCTCGGCTGTTTGGCAATCCATTCCTGAAGGTCTCCGCGTTCGCGAAAACCAAGCGAAGAAAATGACTTTTGTTCAAGGGGTTGAATGCTGTTCGATGCTGTATCGATCTTGTACATCTACATTCCTTAATTCACATTAGATAAACTCGGCAATTTGATCTCAATCTCTCAGTATTATGTTTAGCACTTTGACTTACAAAAATAAGAAAAATCATGGGTGGGGCAAGTCCTGAATCTCATTTGGACATGTACAGTTTTCGGTTCTTTATTCTTTTTACTGGGTATATTACTTTGGTTTCGATATGTAAAATACGTTTACAGGAGGGCCTTGAGATGGATAAAGAAAACACACTGAGGGTCGCTGTCGTGGGCTGCCACCGCATGCTGCTGCGCGATTTGACCCATCACAATTTTGCTGCGGCTTTTCGAGCCATTCCGGAAACTGAGATCGTTGGTGTATTCGATTACGGCGCAGAAACGCGAGCGGAATTTGTCACCTGCTGGCAGGACGTTTGGGGCGATATCCCAACCTTCGGTGACTATGAACACATGCTCAAAGAGATCAAACCCGATATACTCTGCATTGCCACGCGCCAGACCATGCACGCCGATCAGATCGAAGGCGCTGCCGCAGCAGGTGTGCGGGGTATCCTCTGCGACAAGCCTCTGACCACCACTCTTGCAGAAATGGATCGCATTATATCTGCGTGTGCGGACATCCCCCTCTGCTTTGGCCTTGACCGGCGCTGGTCTCTCTCCTATCGCTACCTTCGCGAGAACATGAGCGATCTGATCGGAACCATCACGAGTCTCGTCGCTTATGGCCTGCCTAACACCATCAACCACGGTTGTCATTGGTACGACGCCTTGCTGGGCTTATTGGGCGATCCCGAACCCTTATGGGTCAGCGGTCTGATTGACTACGGCGATTCAGACGATGAACGTCGCAAACTCGACCCGCCTGCGCGTACTCAAATTGGTCTGGACAATGGCGTTGTCGCCTACATTACAATGGATGGCGGCAAAGGCCCCAGTTTTCAAATCACGGGAACAAAAGGTCATCTATCCATCCTCTCTGACGCAACGCACGCCCATCTCTGTCGAGAAAATGTGTACCAGTCCCTCAGTCTTCCCTCAGGCGAAGAACCGTGGCCGACGGGACCTGCAATGGTGCGCGATCTCGTGCGAGCTATTAAAACGGGTGGTCACACGGCCTGTGCCATCAATCATGCGCGCAGAGCCACAGAGATCGGATTTGCCATCCACCATTCCTCAAAGCAAGGGGGCGTGAAAATCGCCCTGTCAGATGTGGATCGATCTCTACGAGTGCAATCATTCCCTTGGGGAAATGAACCAAATACACCTGGATAAACAGTTTTAACACTTTTGCACACTGCTCTTCCAAAAGGAGACCCCCAATGCCAGACCCTATGAACATCGTCGTCATAGTAGCCGATACATTTCGCACATCATTTCTGGGTGCTTATGGAAACGACTGGATCCACACGCCAAACCTCGACCAATTTGCCGAAGAAGGCGTGCGCTTCACCAATGCCCATCCCGAGTGTCTGCCCACCATCCCGACGCGGCGAACCCTTCACACCGGGCGCCGGGCCTTTCCCTTCAAAGACTATAGTCCCGTTCCCTGGGACAATGTCTATCTCGCCGGATGGCAGCCCATGTCGAGTGATGAAGGTACAATCGCCGAAGCCCTCGTGCAGGCTGGTTATCACACCGGATTCTTTGCCGATGTTCCCCATTACTTTGTCCCTGGAATGAATTTTACGCGGGGCTTCCGCCAATGGCAATTCATTCGCGGTCAGGCAGAGGACCGCTATCGCGCCATAGCCGCAGCGGACCCGGCATTGATCGGATGCTATAAACTCCGAAAGGGACAGGCCGAGAACCTGATCCGCGCCCATCTGGTCAATGTGCAACCCCAGCGTCCCGAAGAGACATGGCCCGCAGCGAGGACGTTTCGCGCTGCCATTGAGTTTCTGGAGCAAAACGCTTCAAACACGCCCTTTTACCTCTACGTCGATAGCTTTACCCCCCACGAAACATGGGAAGCACCGCTCCACTACTACGACCTGTATGGTAGCCGAGAAGATAGAGTACCCATCTGTCTCAACGTGCCTTATGGTCCCCTGAGTGCCAATCCCGACTACGACGATCGGCTCGCTTCTATTCGCGCCAACTACGCCGGACTCGTCACAATGGTGGATACCTGGTTTGGACGGCTGGTCGATACAATCGACAGAGTGGGCTTGCGGGACAATACTATGGTCATTTTCCTGAGCGACCACGGCACAAATTTCGCCGACAATACCGAAGGCATAATCGGCAAACCCGCAGACTACATGTATCCGGGCACCATGTGCATCCCGATGATCTTGCGACACCCACAAAACAAAGGCGCCGGAACCATCTCCAACGCCTTTGTCTATACCCTCGATATACCCGCAACAGTGCTCGATATTGCCGGCGTCGCACCAATCGGAGAAATCGGCGGACAGAGCCTGCTACCCATCGTTGAATCCTCGGGCACATTCAGCGAGCGAGACTATCTGACATGCCGATACGGCAATTCCGTCTGGTACAAAGACAATACCACCTGGTTCTTTTCTCAAGCGGATTTTTCTGGACCTCGCGTCTTCGATCTGGCATCAGACCCGGACTGCACCCAGAACATTGCCGAAAGAGCCGCAGATAGAATCGAACGGGCAAAACGCCGCATTCTCGAAGATGCCAGCGGTGAAATCCCCATCTACCAGCGCCAAAACTCCACCGATGCCCTCGGCCGGCCAGAGTTTACTGTATAAAAGGTATATCACACAGAAAAAAACGATTGCGAAAGCGGGGTGTTTGATAAGGCTCGTTATATGGAGTTCATTTGAAAATTGGATCTGTTGTTCGAAATTTAAGATTGTCTTTCGTTTCGATCTCAGTGATGATCTTCCTCACATCGGCTTGCATCAAAATCCCGCGTTCCCATAGCGCACGCAAAATTTCAGATAGGTTTACGCAATCTATCCCATTTTCTCGACAGTGATGTTTAACCCGTCGCTCGTTGCTGACAAAGATAGCATTCAATCGTTTACAAATCGCCATTGACTCGCGCTCTCCTGAACCAAGCGTCATGGGCAAAGTCGCAGTGAAACGTTGATCAATAGTTGTCGGATGATATGTTACGATTTGCCCTTGAGAATGCAATGCTATAACGTCTTGCGCAAAGTCAAATCCCTTAGCGATGCCCGTTTGGAGTTCGTTCTCTACAGCGGTGGAAATATTGAGATGGTCCTCATTAAAGACGGTAAACAACAAGGGAAGCCGTTGAATTTTAGCGAATATGGAAAGCACATCTGTATCAACAAAAACCACGACTAAATCCCTATGGCACTATTGTTTGTTTTCTACTGTTTTTTGATGAGTGAAACGCCTGCTTGTAAGGCTTCGGTTTAATCGACTTCTACGATTTTCGAGATACCTTTCGTTTCCAACGCAGCTTCAAACTCAAACCGGTGGATTCCGGCCAATTCCGCAGCTCTGGCGAGCGTCACTTCATGCTGTTGATAGAGCAAAACTGCGGCATCAAGACGAGATTCTTTTTTTGTAGTGACCAATTTTTCAAGAGCATCGGTCATCAACGCCTGCGAGTCGGCATAAAGCCCCGCGTCAATCAGGGCATTCACCTCTTTTTCGAGGTCGCGGGAGTGAATTTCAATCTGGAGCATAGGTATCTTTCCTTTTTTCCGGTTCTGTTTTATTAGTGTTAGGAACTACCAATTTACTACAAATTATAACACAAAACGCGGAGTTTGCCATCCCAAATCCAACTCGTCTATAAAATTTCCTCCCTAAAGGCGTATCTTACTCACTGCTCGGAGTGACCGTATCTGGGCGATCGCGTGTTGTCTCGACCTCTTTTAAAGCCTCTGCCATAATACCTCTAATGGGTTTCTTTGAGTATTCGTCTTAACTCAAACTCCGACAGGGCGCGGGGATTGTTTTTTAGACGTTCCGTGTTGACATTCTGCACAAGTATTTCCAGGTCTGCATCGGTATCCACACCGACCTGTCGCAGGTGGGTTGGACAACCAATGGCGCTGATGAGACCGTCAATGTGTT
>JAPPIE010000013.1 GCA_028874765.1 Gemmatimonadota bacterium | reverse complement strand
CAATTATCCCAATCACCTCAAGCATTATGTGCTCTGGAATTTCAAACATCGAGGTATTCTGAGATACTACGATTTTTGGCGACCGGGCGACGCGCGCGACCGATTTGTGCAGCCCATTATCGTCGGGTTGCACGGCGATCCCGCCACGTTTAATGAAAACACCCTCCAGGTAATCGAATCCAACGGCAGCCCTGTTGAGCCAGAATCGCTCTTCGAAGCCCAGCTCGAATCGCGCCTCCAAACCCTTCCCCCCTGGCTCAATGACCTCCGCACAGAATGGGAAACGTTTCGCAACACCCCGCTTCCAGATTTTCCAGTGCCGAATTTTTAAGCATTTTCCTTCCTGAAATATCCCCTCTGCCGCATCAGCAAACGATAGAGATCGGGATTTTTCTCAAACGCCTCGCGTCCGTGCAACCAAAAATGGTTGTTGAGCACCACGATATGATCGGGCGGCAAGGGCACCGAGACTACTCCCTGCGACGCTTCCATCGAATCGGAAAGATCGCGCAGGTATCGACCCTGCTCAATAGTCTCGGGATAGACAAACTGATCGATAAAACACACACACGTTTTGCCGTTTTGTTCGTAGAATGTTGTTTTTTCAATCGTAACGGGATAATTCTTACTCGGCGGCGACTGATAGTTCAGGGGCAAAGAAGCCAGCGGATGGCTGGCAAAGTGATCTAATGCCTCCCAATCATCCAGATGCAACAGTCGCGACTCCCCTCCAACTGCATCGTGCTCTGCCATCTTCATCATCAAAATCCAGTCCGTGCGCTCGCGGACATACGTACCATCGGTATGGAGCGTGAACAGACGATATGCCTGACGCAAATACGAATCGCTACTATCCGTATCCTTCACCTCAAAACATGCGTAATAATTCCCCGTCATATCGTCAAAATTGGGAATCCCTATCGCATGCGAAACAGCCGTGCCAAAAGCAACGCGCTGATCCATCGTCTCAAACCCACTCTCAGCAGAAATGGTAAACCCCCCTGTCTCGCGGTCTCTAACGATCACATTGATATGCTCGAAAAAATCGTCACCGACGATATTTTGAAGACAATCGGCGGCGATCAATCTCAGATACGGCACATAAGTCAATCGCTGTTCCGAAAGATCTGCTACTTCGCGCACAAATGTGGCCGCAGCATCGGCATCAATTGTGATGTGATACAAACGTTGATGATCGGGATGTTGTGCAACCGTGTAGTTCAAATCCAGCCCCTTATGTTCCAAGATTATACTTGTTCATAAACGTCCGCATTGCCCTCGCCGGATGTCTTTGTTTGTATGCGCTAAA
Source organism: Gemmatimonadota bacterium (assembly GCA_028874765.1). Lineage (GTDB taxonomy): Bacteria > Latescibacterota > UBA2968 > UBA2968 > UBA2968 > VXRD01. The sequence continues at coordinate 1,599 of JAPPIE010000013.1, read as the reverse complement.
CACATCGGGAAAATCGCCAATCACAGTACGCGCCCGTTCCAATGCCTGTGCGACGATCTCGCGGGGCGGGTCACTCAAGGGGTTTTTCTCATCGGCATCCACACTCAAATCGTAAACCGTCGCCTGTGGCGACCTCGTTCCCACATCCATGTGTACGCTGTAGCGATCATCCCGCACATTAAAGTTCGTTGCCCAACCCGTTGTGATATAATCTCGTGCTGGTTCACTCGCACCCGTCACACATGCCCATGCATCTCCCCCGTCCATCTCTTCGTGGTCAACGCCCAGCATATTGAGAATAGTCGGCGTAATATCCTGATTCTGCGTCCAGATATCCGTTTCTTGTCCGTGCGGCCCATCCGGATGACGAACAATCCAATTAATCTGCGTGTTAAATGGAAAAAGCGCGTTACCGCCCTTGCCAAACCGCCCCCTATCCATCAATTGCGTGCCGTGATCGGATATGAACATCACCACTGTATCGTCCCGCAGATTCAATCGGTCAATCGTTTCCAGCAAATGTCCAATCCAGCGATCCACAAATGTGACATAGCCCATATACAATGCTTTTGTGCGCTCGATTTCCGCATCTGTAGCATCGTCAATGGACAAGACGCTGTGATGGATATAATCCTTCACCGAAGGATCTGAAAAATAAGCATCGGCATACTGCCTGGGCGGATCCCATAACTCGTGTGGACTAAAGCTATCAATCCACAGGAAAAACGGCTTGTTGCCCCTATTGTCCTCCACCCATTGCGATGCCTCGCGGAACACTTGAGCAGCGAGATAATTCTCTTCGCCCTCCTGTCGATCCAGCATATTGAGCAAATACTGGACCATCACCGCATGTTTCCGGGGATCTGCATCTCCGTCTCGTACATGCGCTGCCAGATCAATGCGCGACAGCGGCCCTGTGCGATATCCATCTTGTTCCTGCCCGCGGATAAACCGCCACGACAAAAACCCCCGCGTGAAATTCTGGGTCGGCTTAAACATGTGATAGGTATCCGCGACCAGGCCCGTAACAAAACCCGCATCGTGCAGGCGTTCCGCAAGCGTATCCTGATCTGGTGGAATAGGATGCCAGCCACCCCCTGCTGGCTGTAATCCTTCATTTGGCGTATCGAACCGCCAGGGAAAAGACGGAATACCCGTAAACACACACCGCCGAAAAGGAATTGTTGGCAACCCCTCTGCAAAACAGCGATCAAAAGTCAAACCATCAGAAGCCAGTTGATCCAAATGAGGGGTTTTCACATGGCTCAATTTTTTACCCGCTCCGACAATATCTGCGCGAAACGTATCGCAACAAATCACCACCATATTCATAACATTCTCCTTGTGTGATTCATGAACTGGTCTAACTTCTCCCTGTACTATATTATGATAATCTGCGACTCTCTGTATGTCAATATCAGCGACATATTCCATTTTCGGGTTGACAAAAAATATAGAATATGTGAGATTTCTCCCCACCAAGAGTAGAGGCGCGTCCCGTCATCAGTAATCTGGCATAAGAAAGCGGATCTATAGGCCAGATGAAAGGGTCGGGATGCCGAAGCCAAATGTCTCTCCGCAGGGCATTTGGCTGGGGCA
>JAPPIE010000095.1 GCA_028874765.1 Gemmatimonadota bacterium | reverse complement strand
GGAACATCACAAAATCGGGCAAGGGATTTGCGGTGGGCAGTTCTACTTGACAGCGGTTATGGGGACAATCATATTGAATGAAGTAAAAAATGATGCGCGAGGTTGAAACAGTTGATGGGGTGAAGGCGTTAAAAGGCAACCGAGGAGGGGTAACATGGTGTCTATTTTTGAACAGTTGGGCGTAAGAACCATTATCAATGCTGCCGGGCCAGTTACGCGCTTGAGCGGGGCGCGCATGGATGAGGATGTGATCGATGCTATGCGCGAGGCATCGCAGGTGTGCGTGGATATTGCAGAGCTACAGGCAGGGGCAGGACAGTTGATTGCCAGGGTGACAGGTGCCGAAGCCGGATATGTGACATCGGGTGCTGCGGCGGGCCTGGTGCTCGCAACGGCGGCATGTGTTACGGGTATGGATCCGGGAAAGATGAACCGATTGCCCGATACGTCGGGGATGAAAAATGAGGTGATTATGCCCCGGTCGCATCGCAATTTTTACGATCACGCGGTGCGTTCGGTGGGTGTGACACTCATTGAGGTGGGCATTCCCGACCGATTTAGCGGCGCGGGGGTGCGCGATACAGAAGCCTGGGAAATTGCGGATGCAATAACCGATCAGACCGCGGCGATTGTTTATGTGGCGCAGTCTTTCGCGCAGCCGCCTTTGCCAGAGGTGACGGCTGTGGCGCACAAACGCGGCGTGTCCGTCATTGTCGATGCTGCAGGACAGTTGCCGCCAGCGGCAAATTTGAAGCGGTTTGTCAGCGAGGGTGCCGATGCGGTTTGTTTTAGCGGCGGGAAAACCATTGGCGGACCTCAAGGGGCGGGCATTTTGTGCGGGCGCCGGGATCTGATTTCCTCGGCGGCATTGCAGCATCTGGATCTGGATGTGCATTATGATTTGTGGGACCCACCCCCTGAATTGATCGATAAATCCGCGCTGCCAGGGGCACCGCAGCACGGGATTGGGCGACCGTGCAAGGTTGGAAAAGAGCAGATTGCGGGGCTGATGGTTGCACTGCAAAAGTTTGTCGCAGAAAGCGACGAGGCGCGGCAGGCACGCTGGTCGCAGTGCCTTCAGAATTTGGCAGATGAGATAAGTGATTTGCCGGGGTGCGATATTAGCATGGATGCCTACCGCACAATACCCATTTTGCGGCTCGCGCTTTCTGCGGTGGAAAGAGGCGTGGAAGTGGCGCGGCAGTTAATGGAAGGTGATCCGAGTATTCATGTTGGTACATCAGGCGTTTACGATGGCGTGTTGATTTTTAATCCCATGTGTTTGTCAGGAGATATGATCAAACCGATTGCCGATCGGTTAAAAGAGTTAATTACGAGTTGCGATTCGTGAGATTCCCAACCATTGTACGCAGGCTTTGCCTGAGCACTAATTCCCCCATTTTACAAAGGAGGCGTGCCATGGGTGTTATCACTATTTCAAGGGAATACGGTAGTGATGGCCGTACGGTTGCCCGGAAGGTTGCCGAGGTACTGTCTTATCACAATATAGATAAAGAGTTACTCGTTGAGGTGGCACAAAAAGCCCAGGTGCCCGTGTCAGAAGTCGAACGCTATGACGAACTACCCGAACATCCCGCTCTGAGAATTTTGCGAAAATTTCTCACGCCCGGATATGCAGATACCCTGACGGGGTTGTCGGAATACGAGTGGTGGGCAGCGGCGACTGTGCCCGAGTTGTCCGACCACCGAGATCAGGCACTGATAACCATGGATGAAGAGGTGTACGCGAAGTTGACCGCGGAGGTGGAGATGCAGATGGCCGATCAGGGCGATGTGGTTATACTGGGGAGGGGTGGGCAGGCTGTCTTGAAAGACCGTGACGATACGTTGCATGTGCGCGTGGTGGCGACGCAGGATTTTAAGCTGGATGTGGTGAAAGACCGCGATCAGTTGACTAATGACGAGGATGCAATAAGGCGAATGAGAGGGGTAGATGAACGCCGCAGGACGTACATCAAACGCCATTATAAGGTGAATTGGGATAATCCACATCTATACTCTGTCATAGTGAATACCGGCTTTCTCGGCGTTGATGGAGCCGTAGATGTGATTGTTTGTGCTGCGCAGAAGGTGTTGTGAAGCTATCAAAGTCCCATTTCGATATACGCCCGTGCGATTTTTTCTATGGCGATGACAAATGCAGCGGTGCGTAAATCCGGTACGTTGTCGCGCGATTTGTGGATTTCACTCATGGTTTGATAGGCAGTGCTCATGGTGTCTTCGAGGCCAGAGCGCACGAGGTCCAGTTCATCTGATCCGTAAGAGAGTCTTGCTTTGAGGTGGTCGGGGACGGGTTTGCCGACCATTTCTTCCAGGGCGGTGATGATTTGCGCGCCGCGATGTGCTTCGTGGCGTCTGTCGAGGCGTCCAAAGCGGATGTGCGAGAGGTTCTTGATCCATTCAAAATAAGAAACCGTGACGCCGCCCGCATTGAGGTAGGCGTCGGGTATGATGGTTTTTCCCGCTTTGCGCAATACGTTGTCTGCCATGTAAGTGACGGGACCGTTGGCCGCTTCTGCAATGACTGGCGCTTTGATGCGTTTGGCATTTTTCAGTGTGATCTGGCCTTCAATGGCGGCTGGTATGATTACATCGCATTCTGCTTCGAGCAGGCTTTTGCCATTTGCAATATAGGTGGCTCCTGGAAAGTGTTTTAATGAACCGCGTTCCGCGCGGTAAGCAGCGACTTCTTCAACTGAAAATCCCTTATCTGACAAAATAGCCCCTTCGCGTTCAATAATGCCGATGATGCGCGCGCCACCTTCTTCTTCGAGATATTTGGTCGCGTGAAAGCCCACATTGCCCAATCCCTGCACGATAATGCGTTTGCCTTCCAAATTGCCTTCCAGTCCCGCGTTTTTGACGTCTTCCGGGTTGTTAAAAAATTC
>JAPPIE010000392.1 GCA_028874765.1 Gemmatimonadota bacterium | reverse complement strand
CTCCCTCATCATCCTCGCACAAAAAGGATGTGCGGTTGCACAGCAACCAGCCGATGGGCAAAAATCTGACCAGTCGGCTATCGAATCCGACAAATCTGCCGCCGATCTCCTCACCAGCGGCAAAAATATCCTTCAACAGGGTATAAACGAGAACAATCTCGACGCCCTGTACACCGCCCGAGCGACATTTGAGCGCGCCCTCACCGATAAAAATCTATCGGCATGGAGCCATTACTACATCGCCCTCACCGACTACCGCATCGCCAACTATCTCTTAGCCCAGGGCAAAAAGAACAAAGACCAGGCGTCTAAGCACCTCAAGGAAGCGGCTGAACATCTGGAAAGAGCCACCCGAAAAGAAGCCTCTGGAGAAGATGCCAAAACGATCGTTGCCGAAGTCTATGCACTGCTATCAAGCGTGTACGGACGACAAATCAGCCTGAGTGGAATCAAAGGCATATTCCTCGGACCCAAATCTGGCAACCTCTTAAAAAAAGCCGAACAACTCGCACCCGACAATCCGCGCGTGGTACTGAGCGCGGCCATCAGTGCTTTTAACACACCCAAAATGTGGGGTGGAAGCAAAGAACGGGCACTGGAAGGGCTCCAGCGCGCCGCATATCTCTTTGCCCGAGAAAAACCGACCGACCCCATCCATCCCGTCTGGGGACACAGCGAGACCTATGCCTGGCTGGGCATCGCGTATATGGACCGCGATGAGGAAGATTCAGCGCGGGCGGCTTTTGAAAAAGCGCTCGAAATTGATCCAGATAATGGCTGGGTCAAATACGAACTGTTGCCCAAGGTGACAGAATAGCATAAACAGCGTATTGTTAAAAAAAATGACCGCGAGTCGAAATATCTCGCGGTCTTTCTTTTTTTAGAAATCGGTTGACAGCACCTTCAATCGCCTATTACATTTGATCTCTTCCAAACAAAAATAGCAAAAACTCAACTCACAAAGGAACGCACATGTCCAACGACAACATCATTCGCGTCGCCATCGGTGGTCAGGGTCGCAGTGGATATAACATCCACGCCAAACAATTAAATCAGATGCCCGACAAATTCAAAATTGTAGCCGTAGCCGATCAATTGCCCGAGCGCAGGCGCGATGCCCGCGAACAATTTGGAGCCGAAGCTTATGAAGACTGGCAAGACATGATCAAAGCGGGAGGATTTGATCTCTTTGTCAATGCCCTGCACCAACCCCTGCACCCCGTCGCCAGCATTGCCGCTCTCCAGGCGGGCAGCCATGTCGTATGCGAAAAACCCACCTGCAAAACCGTGGCGCAATTCGACGACATCGTTCAGACAGCCACAGACAACAACCGCGTCTTTGCTCCCTTTCAAAACAACCGGTTGCAGCCCTACTTCGACAAAATGCAGGAAATCATCAACTCGGGCGTCCTGGGCAAAATTGTGTACATCCGGTCCTCCTGGGGCGGTTTTTCGCGGCGCTGGGACTGGCAAACCCGTCAGGAAAACTGGGGCGGTGGCCTGCTCAACACAGGACCCCATCCCGTTGATCAAGCCCTCTGCCTCTTCGGCTTTGACCGCACCCCCAGCGTCTTTGCCCGAATGGACTGCAACAACCCCTTTGATGGCGACGCCGACGATCACTGCACCGTCACATTGTACGACCCCGAACGACAGGCACCCCAAATCGACATCGTCGTGAGCAACTACCTGCATTACCCGCAAAATGACACCTACACCATTAACGGCACCTATGGCGGTCTCACAGGGGGATCATCAGCACTCAAATGGCGTTATTTTGACCCCGAAAAAGCACCCAAACACGACATGTGGACCTGGTCGGTAAACCGACAATACACCCGCGAGGAACTCGACTGGATCGAAGAAACGTGGACACTCGAAGAAGAGAAGAAAAGCAACACCCCCTCCGTCTCACTCGAAAGCGGTCCCGCACGCTTCTACAACAACATCCACGACGCCCTCAAAAACAACGGCGAACTCCTCATCACACCCGCGCAAGTGCGCAAACAAATCGCCGTGATAGAAGAATCCCATCGTCAAAATCCACTCCCTAAAAAATAAAGCACAACAAAGGAACCCCCATGAGCATCCCCATCTTAGACACCCATCAACACCTCATCTACCCGGACAAATACCCTTATTCGTGGACCAATGACCTCGCGCCACTCAAAGGCAATGCCTTCCACATCGAAGGCTATTTGACCCTCACAAAAGGCAGCGGCATTACGCGCACCATTTTCATGGAAGCCTCGCCCGATGATCCCCACTGGCATGACGAAACGCAATTTGTTTATGAATTATCCGAACAACCCAATGCCATAATCGAAGGCGTCATCGCCAACTGCCGTCCCGAATCCCCTTCTGACTTTGAAGCCTATATCGAATCTGTTCAGCACCCCAAACTCGTCGGCTTCCGCCGCATCCTGCACACCATGCCCGACGACCTCTCCCAATCGGACCACTTTGCAACAAACATCCGCCTGCTCGAAAAATACAACCTCACCTTCGACCTCTGCTTCCGCGCCGACCAACTCCCCATCGCCCGCAACCTCGCGCAAAAATGTCCAGACGTCCAATTCATCCTCGACCACTGCGGCGTACCGGATATTGCAAACAGCGAGACAGATCCCTGGCGAGACCACATCGCGCAAATAGCCACCCTCCCCAATGTCGCATGCAAAATCTCGGGCGTCCTCGCCTATTGCGCCGAAGGAAACGCCACCACCGAAGCGGTACGCCCTTATGTCGAACACTGCATCGCCAGCTTTGGCTGGAATCGCGTGGTCTGGGGCAGCGACTGGCCCGTATGCAACACGCGGTCCGATATCCAAACCTGGGTCCAAACATCGCGCGAAATCGTCGCCAACGCCGACGTGGCAGATCAGGAAAAACTCTTCCATAAGAACGCGGAACG
>JAPPIE010000407.1 GCA_028874765.1 Gemmatimonadota bacterium | reverse complement strand
ACTTCGCCGGCTCCTGCGTCTTGTGTTCCCAATCCCTCGGATCACCCGGCCAGCGGGGCGTGGGCCTACACGCTCGCCATGCCTGAATGCGCTCTTCCCGCTCTGCCTCTCCCCGATCCTCTGCCGGCGACATCGTAATATACTGCGCCAAACGGGGCCTATCCGACCGATTGTGCCCATTGCCGTGTGCCAGCAACCGATGCCAGATCAAAAGATCACCCGCCTTGCCCGGAATCGACTTCACCTCCAGATCATCCAGATTGGGCCGTCGGGGATCGCGATCCTCTGACTGCGTCTTGACCCACTCCTCAAAAATATTATTAAATCCCGGCACACACTGAAACCCGCCCTGATCCTCTGAAGTATCCGTCAAATACAACACCCCCTGCACCCCAAAAGGCACTTTGGGCACAGACGTATCCGTATCCCAGTGAATCATACCCTCATTTTGCCAATCGGGTTTATCCGCCCGAGAAGGCGGCTTCATATTCGCGCGATCCAGGGACACCCACAACTCCTCCGTGCCCCAAATCTCCGAAAACGCCTGATGCAAGCGGGGATACTGCCGGTTATCCCACAACGCCTGATGCTGGTAAATCTCCACCATCCCCGACGCCGCAATCATCGAACACGGATTCCCGCGCGTATAGGGTTTGTACTTATACCAATCCTCCGGATTATCGCGATCCATATCCAAAAATGTCCAGATCGTATCCACCATCGCATCCAAATTTTCCTGCGGCACCGCATTGTGTACCACCACATACCCATTCTCCCGCCAAAAATCCCAATCCTTCTCGCTCAAAACTGGCATCTTTGTTCTCCTTTTCTCTAAAAATATATCCGAATAGGTATAACGCCTTCCAGCTTTTCTTTTTTATCTGCGTTCATCTGCGTTCAGGCTCAAATTATTCGCCTTCATTCTACGGATCGCCTTCTCACCTCAGTCCCCGCAGTCTTCTCCGCCACCTTAATCGACGCTGTCTGATCTTCATCGCCCAACCCCATCCCCATCGCTATGGTCTGAATCTGATACGCCGCCGCGCCCATCAAATTTGTCGCACCCAGTGAAGCGGCCATCTGCGCAGCCAAACCGAGATCCTTGTGCGACAACTGCAACTTAAAATAGGGTTCAAAATTTCGCGCCAGAGCGCGGCGCTTAAAACTCCCCTGCAAATGCGACGAATTCGCAGCCGTATTCGACATCACATTCCACAGCACACCCACATCCAATCCCGCAGCAGCACCCATCGCAAAAGCCTCACCCAACAGCGTAGCAACCGAACACGACACCAGATTATTGACCAGCTTGGTCGTCACACCCATACCCAACTCGCCACAATAAAACTGCTCATCGCCCAATGTATCCAGCACATCTTGCACAGACGCCACCACATCGGCATCGCCGCCAATCATCAGCGTCAATCCCCCCCGTGCCGCGTCTGCCGGACCCTTGCCCACGGGCACATCCAGCATATACCCGCCCTTCTCCGCTATAGCCCTGCCAACCCGGCGCGTCGTATCCGGATCAATCGAACTCATATCGATATAAACCTGCCCCGCCGACAACCCGGAAACAATACCATCCGGTCCCAAAGCGACTTGCTCAACAGCCTGCGGCGTCGGCAGCGAAGAAATAACAACCTCCGACTGCTCCGCAACAGCCCGGGGCGTATTCACCCCCGTCGCCCCCTTCTCCTGCAAAACCTGCACCGCTTCATCGCGCAAATCGTGAACCGCAACATCATAACCACTCGCAACCAGATGACTCGCCATCCCACCGCCCATCATCCCCAGCCCCACATATCCCAATTTTCGTTTCACCATCTCACCTCTTCTCGTAGATACTCAACCATAATGCATTGTTTTCACATAGGGCCTCTATCTCACAACTTCCAATGCAGACCCGTCAACAAGACGATAAATGTAAAAGTCTGTATCAACAGTGAACACATGACGCAGAGAACGGCTCTCCGCGACCACTAACAGAGAGGCATCCGCCAGATCCATCGGTGTGTCCTGGTATTGCGCCATCAACGCCGCCATCCGGTGGGTTTCCGATCGCGTCAGATCGTGAAGGACAAGCTGTCCTGTCTTTACCAGATCCCAGAGGGCTGCCTGGTAAGAATAACCACCAACGTCGCCAAGTAGATACATGGCCTCTGCAAAACATACCCATGTGGTGAGCAGAGGGAACGAAGGCACTCGGTGCATAGCATCAACACAACTGGCATGGTACTGGTCGCCAGCATCGAGCAGGGCGACCAAGGGGCCTGTATCAGTCAGCGTCATTTCGATCTTCGCCGATGCTTTTTGATCAGTATCTCGGTGAACTTCCTGCCAGTGTCCTCCGACATGCGAGCACCGCCAGGGACGTGTTCACTGCTGTTCAGAACGCCGACGTGATCGCGCAAAAACTCAGCCAGCATCCTTTTTTTTTCGGCCTCCGACTGTGCATCAAAAGCCGACTCCGGCGCGAAACGCTCTCGCAGACTGTCGAGAGCGAGTTGTTCGGGTGTGGTTCCCAGTTGATACGCCTGATCGGCCAACGCCTGCTCGATATCAGGAGTAAGCGTAATAATCATTGAGCGTCTCCTTGTGTGTTTTCGCATAATACCAAATTCGCATTATAAATTAAGGACGATTGTTATTGCTTAGCCGTTGGGCATGCATCCACAGATGGGTCTTGTAATGCACACAAATATACAGATACAAACTGATGAATCGCTCTTGCCTAATCGCATCTCTCTGTTTCAACAAGAATAGCCTATTTCGCTTGTTTTCGCAACGCACCCTTTTCTTCGTGGAATCCTCACAAAATGGCCTCGCTAATCAGCATTTGGATCCGGATGGATAGGATCAACCCAATACACTTCCTCAGGCTCTTCAACAACCGGAATATCCAGATTCACCACCA
>JAPPIE010000272.1 GCA_028874765.1 Gemmatimonadota bacterium | reverse complement strand
TCGCCAACGCCGACGTGGCAGATCAGGAAAAACTCTTCCATAAGAACGCGGAACGAATTTATCTAAAAAAATCATAAGCAAACGGCCACCTGCAAAACAAGTGGCCGTTTAATCGTGACATATCTTAATTCTATCTCTAACTCTCCTATCCCTCATCTGTACGATCTTGCTCAACCTTCTCCCGCGCACGCATGCACAACATCCGACGCCATATTGACAAAAGTATTCCCCTCAATCACCGTTCCGCGCGCGTCTCGTTCAATCGCAATCCCCACCTTCTGCTTTTCTCCCCCCGAATCCTCAATCCGATTATCTCGAATCTCCACATCGTACGTCGTGCCGCGGATCTCAATCCCATACCCATTCTCGGCAAAACCATTATCGCGGATCACACACGAATGAATCCCATTTCTGTGCGCCCCTCGAAACTCGGATAACGGCGTCCGAAACAAAATGCCCACCTTGTGATTGTCTGCAATCTCGCAATTGACAATCCGGTTATCCGTATCTCTGTGCCCAATTGAAATGCCAAAATCCCGGTTGTCCAAACACGCGCAATCCTCGGCAATGCCATCCGACACACCCCAACAAAAGAAAATACCCTGACTATTGCCCGTTGACCGGCAATTGAGAAACTGCGGCCGCTGCGATCCACTACCCGGATGAAATCCCAGATTGGCATTGTTCTCCGACACACAATTTTCAAAAACAAAATCATCGCAAACCTGAAAACTGAACCCATCGCCATTGTAATTGCGCGCCATCACATTCCGAAAAGTATAGCGGTGGCAGCGCTGCAAAAACACCGCACCAGAATAATTCCCATTAATCTCTTCATTCTCCTCTTTGTTGCCATCCAGAACGATATTCTCTATCGCAACATCGCAAACCCCCTCCTCCGCTGTCAAAATGGGAAAAATCGTCGCCAGCGTCGCCCGTTCATCCAGCCACATATTTTTGTACACGCGCTTGCTAAGCGAAATCACCTGTCCTTCAATCGCCGTCACAGTATCTTTCACCACCGTCATCCCGGACTTGCCATAAGACCGCAACATCACCCCGCATCCCACGCCAAACCCACGAACATCTTCCACCTCTACCCGCGCCTCATACCAATCGGAATCCCGCACCAGAGGCGTCACAACCCCCGCAGCCTTCATCAGCACCGTTGCACTACCCGACCCGCGCACAGTCAAATTTGGATGCAGATAAAGCGCGTTCTGCATCGTATATACCCCCGGCAAAATCTGCAAAACACCGCCACCCAGACGGTGCAAATAATCCGCACCAGCCTGCAAAACCCGATCATCGCTCCCCTGCAAATCCCCCTCGCCCTGACCCACCGTCAACACCATCTCCCGCCGCTCTGTCATAGGCCGATTAGCAGAAAAATCCGACATGTCGAAACTCCTTAAGGACGAATGCTGACTTTATGCACCTTCAAATTCGCATATTCGCCAATCAAAGGCGCCATCTGCCGAAAACCGATCTTGCCACCACCGAGCAGAGGCCCATACGTCTGACCATCATCCACCCAGTGAAAAATCTTCAAATCGCGGATATAAAAAACAACCTCTGCACCGCATTTGATCAGCGTAATCGGGTATGGCGGAATAGCATCGTCAACAGAAGGCAGGGGATCCGCCCCCTGACTGACCATGTGAAAACCATAACTCTTGCGCAAATTGCAAACCTGAAAAGCGCGTTCTTTGAGTGCCTTCCGCCGAAAATAAGACACATGCAACGCATTGATATCGCTGCTGTGATACTGCTTGTATTCCCCAGCCCGCGGCGCCAATGACGAATCAAATATATCTTCACCACCTCGTCCCAAAGCAGAAAAAAACAGAATGCACAACCCCGGCTCGCGCACCGGCCAAAAATCCCATGTCACAGCAATATCCGCTGGAAAATCTTCGGGACACCAAAAAACAAAATTTGCCGCCTGCCCTTCTCCGGGATCGCGGCGATTTTCCATTCGCATGCGACCATTTGGAAAGGTCACTTCGGCATCCCCCTCCAGCCGAAACCCTTCAATATCTGATGTGGAAGACAGCGGATTATCATAAATCAATTCGCCAAATTCAAAATTATCCATAACACCTCTCCTGATGCGTTGACGTATCGGATTCTTAGCTGCATGAACAGCCTGCCTCAAAAACAGCGGCGCACTGCCAAAAGATACTGAAAACAACGCCATCTTGCTGCATTTTATGAACGCCCTGCGAGTCCATTCCATCATCTTAGTCTCCCTTCCTAAAAAACAAAAAGCTCTGGCAAAACACCAGAGCTTTTTCTGTTCCAGCGGCATCAACCCCGGTTCCAGCATATCCATATCAGGGACGTTCAATACCCAATCTTTTCATTCGGCTGTACAGGGTAGAAGGCGGCAATTCCAGCCGCGCCGCCGCGCCTTTTGTTCCCTTTACCTTCCAATTGGTAATCTCGAGCACTTCGAGAATATAGAGACGTTCAAATTCTTCCATAGACACGATTTCGCGGTCTTGAAAATCCGATAAGGAGGTCCACGCCAGGTCGAGAGCCGCGCTTTTAATTCGCGAGCGGTACGACCCGAGATCCTCCAATGCAATCCGAGACCCATGGCACACAGTCACAGCTCGCTGTATGGTATGCTCCAGTTCTCGCACATTCCCAGGCCAATCATAGGCTCGCAACACCTCGATAACCCCTGCCGTCAAGGGAGCTATATCCTTGCCTATATGCGCCGCCATGCGATCCTTGAAAAACTCCGCCAGGTGTGGTATATCCTCTTTGCGATCGCGTAGAGGCGGCAAATACAGCGGAAAGCCATAGATGCGATAATAGAGGTCCTCGCGCAAAGCACCTGTGCTGGTCATCTCCTCCAGATTGCGATTGGTCGATGCCACAATGCGCGTCTGCGCTTTTAGTGTCTCGCTACCCCCAACCCGCTCAAACGTGC
>JAPPIE010000314.1 GCA_028874765.1 Gemmatimonadota bacterium | reverse complement strand
AGGCAGAAGGTATAGATATTGCAGGCGGGAGTGTTCAGACTGCGATTCACGCGGGCGAACCCGGCGCGGGATTGCCTGCGACCAGACAGCGCATTGAGGAGACCTGGGGAGCGCGTTGTTATGATCACGCAGGGGCGACTGAGGTGGGGGCGTGGGGATTTGAATGTGCGTTTCGAGATGGCATGCATATCAATGAAGCCGAGTTTATTTGCGAAGTGATCGATCCCGATACGGGCGAACAAGCGAGAGAGGGGGAGTTGGTGCTTACCAATTTGGGACGCGCTGGTATGCCCGTTATTCGCTATCGCACGGGAGATCGCGTAAAGCTGCATGCGGGAATTTGTGATTGCGGTTCGAGTTTCTCGCGTCTTGAAGGGGGCGTGATTGGACGTATCGATGATGCGTTGATTGTCCGCGGCGTCAATTTTTATCCCAGCGCGATTGAAAATATCGTGCGAGAGTTCCCCGAAGTGACCGAGTTTGCGGTGGATATATACCGACAAGGCGAAATGGATGATATGCAAATTCGCATCGAGTTAAATGGCGGAGAGCCAGGGGCAATTTCCGATGCGATAGGTAGAGAGGTACGACATATTCTGGGCATACGCGCCGGCGTTCAAACCGTGCCGCACAATACTTTGCCGAGATTTGAACTGAAAGCGAGACGGTTTACGGATCATCGAGTTTAATTTAATAGAAAGCGTTTCTATGATTTCAAATCACTACGATGTCATTGTCATTGGTGGGGGACCTGCGGGAAGCACGACAGCCGCGCTGGTCGCTGAATACGGTCACCGCGTGCTGCTGCTGGAGCGGGAGGAATTTCCCAGATTTCAGATCGGTGAGTCCCTGATGCCGGGTACGTACTGGTCATTCAAACGACTTGGGTTGCTGGATAAGCTAAAAAAAAGTGAGTTTGTCAAAAAGTACAGCGTTCAGTTTTTCAGCGGATCGGGAAAAGGCTCTGCGCCATTTTATTTTCATTTACACGATCCCCACGAAAGTTCGATTACGTATCAGGTGTTGCGCAGCGAATTTGATCTTATGATGATGGACAATGCCCGTGAGAAAGGTGCCGAGGTCGAGCAGGGGGCGAGTGTGCATCAGGTGCATTTTAACGGGGATAGGGCAACGGGTGTTCAGGTGAGATACCGCGATGGACAAATCAAAGATGTGTCTGCCAGTGTCATCGTAGATGCGACGGGACGAAGCGCGCTTATTTCGAGAAGGCTAAAGACCAAGACGATTGAGCCAGAGCTAAAGAAAGCGTCTATTTTCACGCACTACAAAGGCGCGTTCCGCGATGAGGGTATTGATGAGGGTGCAACGCTGATTTTACATACGCAGGACAAGGATTCCTGGTTCTGGTACATCCCATTGCCAGATGATGTGGTCAGCGTGGGCGTTGTTGGGGGATTGGATTATTTGCTACAAAACCGCAAGAGAACCCCTCAGGAAATTTTTGAAGAGGAGTTGGCAAAGTGCATCCGCATGGAAGAACGGCTCGCGGGAGCCGAGCAGTTGTTTCCCATGAAAGTCACGCAGGACTTTTCATACCGGTCCAATACTGTCGCGGGTGAGGGATGGGTGCTGGTGGGCGATGCGTTTGGTTTTATAGATCCCGTTTATTCCTCGGGTGTGTTTCTCGCGCTCAAATCGGGCGAGATGGCTGCCGATGCAATCCATGAGGCCATTGAAAAGCGCGATTTCTCTGCCGAACAACTCGGCAAATGGGGGCCAGAATTTCTTCCGGGCATGGAGGCGATTCGCAAATTGGTCTATGCTTTTTACACCAAAGATTTCAGTTTTGCCAGGTTTTTGAAATCGCATCCGGAATGTATAGATGGCGTTATCAATATATTAAAAGGCAATGTCTATCGCGAGGATGTCACCCCTATTTTTGAGCCTATGGGACAAATGTGCGATCTGCCCGAGACTGTGGATCACTACACTGAGGTATCTGCTTAAACGGGATTGCTGTATATGCGAATTGCTTATATTGCCGCTGGTGCGGCGGGCATGTATTGTGGCAGTTGTATTCACGACAATGCGCTGGCCTCTGCGCTTCAGCGCAAGGGGATAGATTTCGCGCTTATTCCGACGTACACGCCTCTGCGTACCGATGAACCGGGCGCGAGTATCGATCGGGTTTTTTATAGCGGCATCAATGTTTATCTCCAGCAGAAAATGGGTATTTTTCGGCACACGCCCTCTTTTGTCGATAGATTATTGAATAGCCGAATACTGCTCAATAGTCTCGCCCGTTTTAGCGGATCGACGCGCGCTGAAGACCTCGGCACGCTCACAGTTTCGGTTTTAGATGGGGAAGAAGGCGCGCAAAAAAAAGAACTCGCAAAGCTGGTGCGCTGGTTGAAAGAGGACTTTCGACCAGACCTCGTGCAATTGACCAATTCGATGTTTTTGGGCATGGCGAGAGAAATGAAACGGGAACTCGGTATTCCCGTTTTGTGTTCTCTGCAAGGCGAAGATATTTTTCTCGAAGGATTGATAGAACCCTACAAATCGGACGCGCGGCAGTGCTTACGAGATAGAGCAAAAGATGTCGATGGATTTGTCGCCACTTGTGATTATTATGCCGATTTTATGGCAGATTATCTCGATGTGCCGCGCAATCGGATTCACGTTGCGCCTTTGGGTATCAAATTAGACGGACATGGAGAAAGCGGTGTAAAGCCGGATCCGTTGCCTTTTGCGATTGGTTATCTCGCCCGCATATGTCCCGAGAAGGGGTTGCATGTTTTGGTAGATGCGTTTCATCAACTGGCTGAGCAAGTCGGTAAGGAGAATGTAAAACTCAGCGTTGCCGGTTATCTCGGACAAAGAGACGAGTCGTATTTTCAGCACGTATGCGAGCAAGTCGCATCCCGGGGACTTTCCGATGTGTTTGATTATCGCGGGGAAGTCAATCGAGAAGAAAAAATTGCATTCCTGAATAGTA
>JAPPIE010000395.1 GCA_028874765.1 Gemmatimonadota bacterium | reverse complement strand
GGGGTGAGGGGCCAGCCCGCGGCGCAAAGCGATTCGTATTTGTCGATGAAGACGGGGGCGATGACGCCGATGGAGTGGGTCCATTTGTAGAGGAGCTGGTCCAGGATGCGGGCGTCGGAGTGCTGGGGTACAAAGCTGGTGCCGAGGAGTTCGAGGCGTTCGGCTGTTATTTCTCGGATGATGCTGGGGTTGTTCAAGAACCACCAGCAGCCAAAGGGGTGTACGTTGGGGAATTTGCGGCCCGTGACGCAGAGTTCGTGCTGGTTTTCGCGCGAGAGGAGGGTGATGAGGAAGTTGACGTCGGGCCAGTCGCGTGCGATGCGTTCGAGGTTGGCGATGTCCCATTTGCCCAGGCTGTCGCCGCCGTCTTTGAGGATGGGGTTGACCTGTCGGGTGACGCCGATCATCATTGCCGAGGGGATCTGGAGTTCCCGGGCTGTGGGATATACGACGTTGCCCATCATTTGTGAGATGCTGTCTTCAGAGGGGTAGGCAAAGTCCGGGGGGAGCGATATGGCCATGTATCGAGCGTCCATTTTTTGGGCCCAGTCGGTGAGGTAGCGCCGCAGTTCCGCAAAGGTTTTGTCGGATAGGCTTTCTTCTACATCGTATCTTAGGGCGCGGAGTTTGTCGGCGGGCGCGGGCCAGTTCATGAGCGCGCTGTCGAGGCGCAGAACAGCTCTGAAGCGCGGGTCGATGTCGATGCCCTGTTGCCACATGGGACCTTCGGTGTCGTCAAGGGGGTCGTTGGTCATATAGACACTGGCGACGCCGGCGTTTTCAAAGACCATGTCGGTGTATTCTTCGGGTGTTTTTGATTTGTGGAAGGCGCGAAATTCGGACAGGTTTTCTGCGCGGGGGTTTAGTCCCAGGCGGTTCATGACGGTGACGACGCCGAGTTGCGCTTCGGATATTGGGGAGCTGTTGCCGACAAAGAGTTGTTGCCAGATGATGTCGGCCTGTTCTGTGGTGGGCATGTTGTTAAAGGTGTCAACCGCGACGCCTTCGGGCAACATGCGCGAGCATTCGGCTTTGAGATAGTGATAGGTGAGGAGTTCGTCGGGTCCCGCCAGGTAGAGTTCGCCCATGGAGGCGGGATAGAGGTGGGTGTGTATATCGACTACGGCGTGGTTTTGAAATGCGTTGTGTACAGCTTCTGGGATTGAAAAGTCGGACATCGTGTTTCTCTCCTTTATATTTTTAAATAAAAGCCTTCGACCAGTTCTAAAAATTCGCGCCAGCTTTTGATTTCGACATGGGGGTCGGGTCCGTCGAGGGGGTCGTCCAGACGGTTGTACCATACGGCGCCCATGCCGGCGTTGTGCGCGGCTGCGATATCGTATTGCGGCGAGTTGCCCACATACCATAAGTCGGCGGGTTTGTATCCGAGTTTGGCGGCGGCGGTTTCCAACAGGAGGGGATGGGGTTTGCGTACCCAGTAGTCGGCGCTGGACATGAGGAAGCGGAAGTAGTCCGCGAGGCCCTGTTGTTCGATTTCCCATATCAATGTGTTGCCGCAAAATGCGGCGTTGCTGACGATGCCCATTGGGATGTTTTTGTTTCGCAATATTTCGAGGACGTATTCTATGCCCGGTTCGGGCTGCCACGATGTTGCCGCGCGCCAGAATACGCGTTCGACTTCTTCAGGGGTGCGGTCAAAGGTGATGTGTAGGGCTTCATAGACGTGGCGCTGGATGATGTGGGGATGAAATTCTACCTGTGCTTTTTCCCTGCGGGGTATGAGGTCGCGGTTGAGTCTTTTTATGTGGTTGTCAATGTCTTCGACTGTGTAACCCAATGGGTTGTCGGCGATGTTAAGTGTGGCCGCATGCCCGGCTTCTGGATCGAATTTGAGGTATGTCAAGAGGGTGTCGCCCAGGTCAAATAATATGCCGAGCGGTTTTCGCAAGGTGAGCCGTTCTTCGAGCAGGGGTTGCGATTCTTCAAGGGTTTCTTCCTCGATGATCTGCTCTTCTTCGGTTTCTTCACCGCGGACGGTTTCAGGCGTGCGTTCACGCATGTTTTTGGGGTTTTGTTGTTCCATAGTTGTATGTCCATTTTTACTGTGTTTCCAAATTATATGGTTTGAATGAGAATGAAGCAAGAAAGAATATTACGTTGGTAGGGGCGAGGCATGCCTCGCCCGTACGTATGCCCTGTCCACCCGTTGTTGTAGGGGCGGGTCCCCGTGCCCGCCCGTCATCGCGGCATTGTGTTAGCCGCGATCCAGATTGTAGGGGCGACCCCCTGTGGTCGCCCGCCAAAAATGCTATGGCTTTTCATAGCCTAAAAGTTTATCATAACTTGCGATATGCATAGCTAATATTGACAAGGAGCGTGACGATGGTTCCAGATCTCGATGTTTATTTGTTTGACCTGCGCGGGTACCTGCATCTGGAGGGGGCGCTGACGACGGATGAGGTTCAGGCGTTGAACGGTTGTTTGGATGAGATTCCCGCGCTGAAGCCGGGGGAGTGGTATGGGTATGTTCAAGGTCATGCGTATGGCGATGTGACGTCGGGGATCAATTATCAACAGATTTACGAGGCGGGCGAGCCGTTTGAGAAGCTGATTGATCATCCGTCGTGGTTTGAGCATGTGAAGCTTTTTATCGGTGCGGAGGGGACGTTTGATCACCATCACGGGCCTATGTTTATCGATGAGTGTTTGGCCAATTTTCGCGAGCCGGGCGAGGCGATTGGGTTGCATTCGGGTGGGTTTCCGCCGATTATGAGGAATCAGTTTCGGTATCACGGGGGGCGGTTTATGTGCGGGCAGGTCAATGTGCTGATGGCGCTGACGGATATCGGTCCGGGCGATGGGGGGACGATGTTGATTCCGGGGAGCCACAAGGCGAATTTCAGGCATCCGTTTTACGATGAGCAGAGGATGGGAGAGGACAGGTCTGTGGATGGGACGGTGGGTGCGATTGAGGTGTTTATGAAGGCGGGCGATGCGCT
>JAPPIE010000182.1 GCA_028874765.1 Gemmatimonadota bacterium | reverse complement strand
GACGAGAACAAAAATATTCCTGATCACACTCTGCATGATATCTCTCCTGTCATTATCTTAAATCACATCACGTAGAAAATAAGACAACTTCTTATGGATGAAAAACATATTTTTTACCTTCCGATGGTCACATTGACCAGAGCACCGGGGCGGACGTACTTTCCCGCATTCAAAAAAAGACCCGTTACTTTGCACGTCCCATTTTCCGGATCAATAATAGGGCTGATCCCGACGACACAGTGAGCAGTCCAAATGCAATGTGAGTCGGTGCAGTCATCGGTTGAACCTGTACATGAAGAACCGAATGCCCACCAGAAGCGCGCTACCGATACCAGCCAGCACGTAACCTTCCATACTTCCGATACCGCGCATGAAGAATCGCGCCGCGACCACAGCCAGCAAAAGCAGCACCACAGCGAACGTAAGATCAATCTGGTTTCGCGCGCCCGTGTGCAACACATCTCGCACCACGGATCGAGTCACCGCCGGTTCTTTGCGAAACCGTTCCACAATCTCAATAATGGCGCGCGGATTGCCAGCACTCTGCTGCAAGATATTCGTCTCGGTCATTCGGTAGTCTTCTATATTGGCGCCAGCAGTACACTGGCGGATGAGTTTTTTTGCGTCCGCGGTAGATAAGCGCTCTATTTCTATGCGGTCGAACTTCCAGAAGTGTTTCTCGTAAGGCTTCCGTACTTCTGGCAAAGCAGCGATAATAATAAACTTGCGGTTGAGTTTGTCGATCAATCGCCCGACGGAGGCGGTCATATCCGACAGGTCATCTACGATCAACACGAACTCATTTTTCTTCACCGAGCCGAGCACCATATCTGTCCAGCCCTGAATGGTCGTGCGGGTGTGTTGCTTTTTGATCGTTTCAAAGTCTGGACCATCCGGACATAGCCTACCGGTTTTGTGCAGATCCTCTGCAATATTTATCAGGCTCTCTTTCGCTGGTGAAAGCGTCTTCACCACGAACATATTTTCCGCGTTGAGCAACGCGAGCAAATGACTTTTGCCCACGCCAATCGGGCCAAGCAATAGTGTGTCAATACCCTTGCTCAAGTTGTTTTTGAGTTGACGCAATTCTTCATCGCGGCCTACAGTCTGCTGGATCCCTTTGGGGAGTTTCTGCGATGGGACTTTACGGGATGGTACTGCTGGACGAGTTGCGGGTGACTGGTGAACCATGAAAAACGCCCTCCTGTATGGGTTGGGATTGAAAGTTCGTGCCCTTCAAATAGTGCAAAAACCGTGCCAAAATTCGCAAAAAAACCGTAACTGCTTGCAGGAGAGCGTGTTTTTAAAAAATGCCGGAAAAATAGCAGGTGGAAAAGTGTTTCAAATGAAACAGTAAGTGTTTCATTTGAAACAGATGGCTATAGCTGGCTGGGACAGGAGAAGGTCTATAACCCCTTCGACATCCTCTTGCTGTTCCGAAACCGCAACTTTAAAGCCTACTGGTTCGAGACAGGCACGCCGACATTTCTGATCGAGACACTTCTATCGCGCGGGGTTGGTACGCTGGACCTGGACAACATATTGGGCAGTGACGAACTGTTATCTACATTTGACGTTGACCACATCGCCACCGAAGCATTGCTGTTCCAGACCGGGTATCTCACGATTATCCAAACCGAACCGCGAGGTAGCAGAACCTACTACCGTCTGAGCTATCCAAACCAGGAAGTGCGCCAGAGCCTGAACGAAAGCTTGCTCAACCATTTGACGGGAAGCCCCGCGCAACAGGCAGAGCACAGTGCCCGTTTATACGACCTGTTGCTGGTCAATGACTTCGCTGGCCTAAAAAGCCTGTTCAAGGCGTTCTTTGCCAGCATCCCCTATCAGTGGCACACAAACAATGACATAGCGAACTACGAAGGCTATTACGCCAGCGTGTTCTACTCCTACTTCGCATCGGTGGGATTCGACATCGTTGTGGAAGACAGTGGCAGCGATGGGCGTCTGGACATGGCGGTTCGTTTCAACGACACTGTGTATCTGTTCGAGTTCAAAGTGGTGGAATTGGCACCGGAAGGGACTGCAATGGCGCAATTGCAGGCAAAGGGCTATGCGGACAAATACCGCGACCTGGGCGAGCCGATTTTTATGATCGGGGTAGAGTTCAGCCGCGAGACCCGCAATCTGATAGCATTCGAGACAGTTCTCGCATGAAGAGTACAAACCGATGACAAGTCTCACCTTCCCATCAATTTCCCGCTCCGATCTGTGCTCTGGTCGCCACGGCTTTTACAGCTTCTATGCCCAGGCGGTCTTCGAGTTGTTTCAAGTACAAACTGCGCGGAGAGACTTTCCGCCCGTGTGATTCCCAATATCCATCTTCACGCCTGTACCAGCCGTCTCGTTTTTCGCCGATGCAGCCGATGGCGTAATTTTGCGATGTTGGGGGTTTTTGCACGATAAAGCTCTCCGCCTCGCAATTCCACAATACTTTTTGCGCGCCCGCCCAACCGTGGCCAGTGCCCGAACCTTGCCGATCCTGAACATTAATGGCATTGCCGTTCACGGTCACATTGTCAAACAGGGTGCAAACAGACCACCGGTGATGGGGCCCTGAATCATTATGCGCGATGTCTGCCGTACAATCCAAAAACACATTTGGCCCCGGTACGCGTGCGTGTAGCACATAATCGTGACGCCCTCGCCGGGTATAACACCGCTGCACGAGGGACAATTGCCCGTGGATGGGAAATGAATATCGCCGTCCCCCGGTGATCTGTGATACGGGATCCAGACACTGGCTATCCTGCACGGTCATCCATTTTGCCAGGTTGCCAATGGTCACACACGCATATCCAAAGTGAACCGAGGTGATGTCGCGCGCCCACGCATTCTGTACGCGTGAAAATACGACAAAGTTCCAGGCGTGATCTTCATCGATAAACTCATCCTCCCTACTTTCATCTTTTTCGCTGTCATCAAACTCCGATACACCGCGCAAGTTCTC
>JAPPIE010000061.1 GCA_028874765.1 Gemmatimonadota bacterium | reverse complement strand
GCGTACAGTCCTCCCACCAGAGCACCATAACTCACGCCCACAATCAGATCTATGGGTATGCCTTCGCGCTCGAGCACGCGCAACACGCCGATATGTGCCCCTCCACGCGCGCCTCCTCCGCTGAGCACCAGTGCGACCCGGGGCTTCTGTTTTGCAAAAGAAGGAAGCGTGATAGACAGGACAAAACCGAGACACAATAAAAAAACAAATAGGCTTTGAACTATCCCGCATTTGGTTGCGTATAACTTTTTGCCTGTCATCTAATTTCCAGCTTTGAAAGAATTGAAACTACTCCTGTCGATCAACCCGTACAATCTGATATAGCCCGACATTCCAAACAAAAAAATAAACCCGAACGTACTTATCTGCCCATCCGGACCTCACGGTCCGAATCTCTATCCCGTAATATTGTCCATCCGGCAAATCGCGTGGTATGGGTATGTGCCCTGACGTATCGAGTTGACGCACAGCACCCTGCGCCTTTCCATCGCGACTCAAAAATTGATAAAAATACCGGGTCTCTGCTTCAGTAGCCAGATTTCCCACAATCGCCAGATCCTCAAAATGCAATCCTCGTCTGTCAATCCAAAAGCGATCCAGCGGATTTATACGTCGAAACCAGTAATCGCCCACCTTATCGCGGCGTGCAATCAGAAGTTGAATGAGCTTCTCTTCAGCCTTCTTGTCGCTCAAATGCCCCGTCTTCACAATAGCTGCCAAATCCGCATCGCTAAACGCCATTGCGATTTTTGCCCCCCAGTACCCATCGCGATTTGTACACCGCTGAAAAGCCGGATTGGGATAATTGGTAACCCACCGCCTGGGCGAAAATACATCGCTCTCCAAATAACCAATTGATGGAAAATTTATGGGCTTTGCATCTTCCCACGCCTTTCGATACAGCCCCAGCCCCAAAACTGATGGGACAATATAGCGAAAATCGACAAAATACTCATTTCCTGACTTAGGCGTGTGAGGCCGCACCGAACGACTACCCAAAGTCGCGTCCATATCGATCAAATAGTGTTTGATATATTGACGTCCCTGTTCATCAGTCACAAACATATTCAGGGTGTTGGCCGCACGTCGATCTACATCATTGATCCACGAAGAGATCGCTCGCAACCCCCGTAACTCCCTCCGATGCTGGTGTTTCACGCGATCATTGGGATCGTCTTTCCGCCGACCATGAAAATCAAAAACACCGAGAGGCATACCCTCTGGTCTTTTGCTCGCCACACACCGTATGCGTCCGTTGTCCTGCTTTTCAATAGAAGACAGTACATTTTGCAAGTCTGCATATGTCATGGACCTGCGCGTTCCCTCATCATCAACCACCTCCGTCTCAGGACCGATGGTAAGCCACTCAGCATAAAAAAAAACAACGGAATTTTGCGGCACATGATAGCCCGCAGCATACAGAATTTTTGTCGATACAACCTCAGCAGTTGTCGCCAACTCCTCATAACCTTTGGCGTCAAACTTTAAAAAATAAATATCTCCTTTTGCGTCCCGAATTGTAAACTCAGGCACCTGGCCCTCAAATTTTCCCGATATAATCTCCCATGAACCGCTCGTATCTGGATGCGCGTGCCCCGGTCCTTTGGCCAACGCCGCAGCATCCATCCGCACAAGAAAATGCCGATTCGTGTACCACGATGAATTGGGCACTTCATCCAGCACATTGATATTATCTGCCTGACGAGATGGCGCAATATTCAGAATATTCCCGACCCGTCGTGCACTCCATCCCAAATCCAGTTTCTTAGTCATTGGATAAACAAAAGAGTGATCAACCATGTCCCATATCAGATTCCTTTTAATGACTTTGGGTTGAACAATACTGCGATTATCGGGATCAAACCACTTGATTGGCGCAGTTGATAAATGACGGTCGATCGCTTCAACCTCGGCAGCAATACAAGCCATAAGCACCCATACCCACAATTTATTTAAATCCTTTTTCATCAAGAATGTCTTCCCTGCGTCTTCTAAAATGCCTGACTCATCGTAAATCCGATGAGGAAACGATTGGCAGTACTATGCCCAATTTTGATTTTGCCGAGCAAACCGACCTCCGTGCGAAATGCAATACCGCCGCCCCATGAAGAATGGAACCCTCCCCACCTCAAATCGCCAAAATGGTCGAAAATTTGCCCTTCATCCCAAAACAAAAACACATTCGAATAATCCCATATTGGATATCGATACTCCACATTAAATTGCAATGCTCCCTGTCCGCGAAAATAACCGCGTGTGTATCCGCGTGCAGATTCATTACCGCCCAATTGAATCAACTCGGTATAAGGAACAAATCCGTCCCCCACTGACCGCACTTTATCCACCCGTGCGTGCAGAACCAGAATTCGGTTCTTCCAGAACAGCGTGATATAACGGGCAGCTTCGGCGCGTATCTTGTAGAACGCAATGCGATCTGGGCCTGTCACCCAGTCGCCTTCTAAAGTGATAAATCCACCGCGTTCGGGAAAGCCAATATCTCGCGCAAAATAAAACTGATCTCCAAATTGTGTAACTATCCTGCCAGGAAATCGATAATTGAGTGGATGAGAAAGCTGGCGAACTGGTTTTTTATAATCGCGGTCATCATACATGACCCGAAGCCCAACGCGATAAAATTTGAATATTGTACCCAACCCTTTAAGCAGGCGTGCCTGTGACGATGATCCCGGGTCGGAAAGTGGTTGCAATCCACCCAATACAGGCATAAAATCGCGCTGCGAAAATCCAATCCTGCCCACCATTTTAAACTGCGGCACTATAGACGCGACCTCATCCGTTTTCAAACGCCATTCAACAGAGGTCTCAACATCAATTTTTTTGAGTTCAAAAAGCCTCGATTCGTCGTCATCTATTGCGCCGTTTATATTGGCATTTCTATTTTTGGTTTGCAAATATCCGCCCTGAATTTTCCAAATGAGCCCCGTACCCAATAGATTGGGATCAATATACAGACC
>JAPPIE010000370.1:17692-26614 GCA_028874765.1 Gemmatimonadota bacterium | reverse complement strand
TCGTCCGGGAGGTCACAGACGAAGAAGTGGCTTTTTACCACGAATACGGGTGGGTCATGATGAAGCAACTCGTGGACTCGGCGTTCGCCACAGAACTCCTGCGCGTTGGTCAGGAGTGGTTGAAACGCAATGACAAAGAGAAGGGCGGCAGACGGGCTGTCGGCCTGGCGCGGCGGGAAGAGACCGAGCCGTTCCGTTCGTTCATGTTCAGCGAGCGCATGTCAAAGAACGCAACGCGACTCGTGAACAGGAAGCGGCTCAAGGGCGTAGATATCCCACTTCGCTATCGCATCGACATCCTCCAACACAAGCCCCCGGGGGCAGCCGGAGCCACTTATCATCAGGACTCGTCAGAGCACGGCTCTGATCGCGTGGGCGAACTCCAGTTCTGGCTTGCACTGGTGGAAGTGCCACCAGAGATGAGTGCCATGCGATTCGTCAGCCGCTCGCATCGCGAAGGACCGCTTGGCTCGGTATTCAAAGATGACCGGGGCAACCTGCTCGAGCAGTACCCAAATCTGACGTCTGTGCTGGAGCTCTCTCCGCCGCTCCATTACCAGCCGGGTGACTGCACTGTGCATCACGGATACACAGTCCATGGCGGTCCACCCAACAGCACCGACAAGTCGCGCTGGTCATACCTCTTCTCATACTCTCCTTCAGACACGCGATACTGGAACGGCACCGCAGCCAACTGGGGCAGCGAGCGGAAGCGTTTGAGTGATCCGAACAATCCCACGGTCCATTTTTCCGAATAAGGTTTCAGGGGGTTGAAATGATTTCTGTACAACAATGGGATTTTTTTCAAGAACACGGTTATCTGATCGTTGAAAATGTAATCTCTGTGCAACGATTGGCAGCGTTGCGAGAGGCCCTGGAAAAGAGATATGATCTGGAGGGCGAAAAGGCAGGGACAGAAGGATCGACCCCTCCGGGCGTTCGCAGGTTGTGCAATCTCATTGGTAAAGGCCGCGTCTTCGAAGAGCTGGCAATCGAGCCGATTGCATTGGAAATGGCCAGGCTGGTGATTGGAGAGGATATGCGCTGGCAGGCCATGAATTTTCACGATCCCATGCCCGGTGATCCGCGTCCTATTCAGGCAATCCATGCCGATCGATCGTTCTTTAAGAATTGTACTGCGTACCTCAATGTGGTGTGGGCACTTGATGATATGACAGAAGAAAGCGGTGCGACTCGCCTTGTGCCGGGATCGCATAAAAAACCCTGGCCCCGAGATATTCTGGACGATCTCAAAGAGGCAGTTGCTGGAGAAATCTACGCGACCTGTAAGGCCGGAACTGGCATTTTTTGCCACGGTGATGTCTGGCATGGCGCACGCGCAAACCTTTCAAAATCTCCCAGGCGTGTGATCCATATGGGATACAGTTGTACAAACACTGCGCCTCAATATGAAATTGCAGGCTCTTTGACGCAGGATATTCGCGAGCGGTTGGGGGAGCATTGTGCGCTCATTCCAGATCCCCTATCGTCATTTAATTTGGAGAAAGCATAGATCTTATGGCCAATCAAAAACCATACGGGAGGAGCACAGGTTATGGGACAAGCATTGACGGAGCGCGAGATTGAAGCCGTCGTTCGGGAGGTCACAGACGAAGAAGTGGCGTTCTACCAGGAATACGGATGGGTCATGATGAAGCAACTCGTAGATCCGGAGTTCGTCTCGGAGCTTCTATCTGTCGGCCAGGATTGGCTGGAACGCCATGGCGAAGAAAAGGGCGGCAGACGGGCCGTCGGCCTGGTACTGCAGGAAGAGGCCGAGCCGTTCCGCTCGTTCATGTTCAGCGAGCGCATGTCAAAAAATGCGACGCGACTCGTGAATAGGAAGCGGCTCAAGGGCGTGGATATCCCACTTCGCTATCGCGCTGACGTCATCAGAGAAAAGCCCCCGGGGGCAGCCAGAACCCATTATCATCAGGACTCGGCTCAGCACGGCTCTGATCGCGTGGGCGAGCTCCAGTTCTGGCTTGCGCTGGTGGAAGTGACACCGGAGATGAGTGCCATGCGATTCGTCAGCCGCTCGCATCGCGAAGGACCGCTTGGCTCGGTAGGCGGCGATGGCCAGGGCGACCTGCTCGAGCAATTTCCTAATCTAACGTCTGTGCTGGAGCTCTCTCCACCCTTCCATTACCAGATAGGTGACTGCACAGTGCATCACGGGTACACGATCCATGGCGCTCCGGTCAACAGCACCGACAAGTCGCGCTGGTCCTATCTCTTTTCATACTCGCCTTCCGACACGCGATACTGGAACGGCACAGCAGACAACTGGGGCAACGAGCGGAAGCATCTGAGTGACGCGGACAATCCAACGGTCTATTTTCCAAGGAATACCACATGCCCCTGACTCAGAAATTTGAAGAGCGCGTTGTTCGCGTGGAGAAACCTTCCGCTCACTTCACGCTGTTGAGAAACGAAAAGGGTGATTTCCTGGGCGTATCAGAAGGCAAAACAGCCGTCTTTGATCACGCCGACGACAAAGCGATCTGGAAAGAAGAAGGCGACACCTATTGCCATGTGGTGTCGGGTCTGACTCTCGATGTGTCTGCCGCGAATGACGAACATCTCGCGCTGAATGGGAAATCACTGGGCGAAGACGGCTCCGAATCGTCCGTGCCGGGGCGTTTTCAGCCGGGGCACGGTCCTGCCCATCTCCCGTCTGAATACCTCGAGCAAATCCGCGAGAACGGATGGGTCTGCCTTCCGAGCATCTTGTCTCCTCACGCGATCGAAGAACTGCAAAGGGTGAGTTGCACCGGCAAGTGGGACCCTGAAGAATTAGACAGAAGCCTGCCGACTCTCACGCAGTCTGTGGAAGTGTCGAGAGCCGCAACCGAGCCTGTATCCCTCTGGGTGATGCGGGAGTATATGCAGTGTCGGGAAATTCGGCTGGCGCACAGGCCCGGTTTTGCCGTCGTGGCCCCGGATGACGGTGAACGCCAAGTGGGGGGGTGGCATTCGGATTATCCCTACCTCTGGGGGATCGCCAGGAATTCCTCTGATGGCAATCGGATCGTACCGCACAATGCGCTGAATCTCGTGCTTGGCGTCCAGCGAAATTTGTGTGTGACTGAATTTAAGAGTGAAAATGGCGCGACCTGTTTCAAACTCGGATCGCATACGCTTGGGCAAGGACCTCCTCCAGAATGGGGGAGTGGGAATGCGCACAGGGAGGAGGGATCTCGCCAGGCAAGGGGCCTCCCTTATACAGGCTCCGAAGCAGATGTCGTCGAGGCGCCAGCGGGCAGCTACGTCATCTATGATGCCCGAACCTGGCATCGGGCAGGCGTGAACCGCACGAACAAAAAACGGGCGGCGATGCTTCAGTCCGTAGTTCCCATGTACATCATGCCTTTTATGGAGACCTCTCGTCCCTACAAGGAGTTCCTTGCGAGCCCTCTGGCGAGTCAACTGACGGAGCGGGAGCATATCGAGTTGGAATCCCTCCTGGTAAGCCGAATCGATGGACCCCAAGGACGTTTTGCGATCACTATGGATGAGGAGCTTTCCAGATGAACGAATACAAGACGCACTTTGATACTCCGGAAGATGCCTACTACGGCTTTTTTGAAGCCGACGCATCCCAAAATGGAGATGCCTGGGCTGCCGTGATGAGCTATCCCCATGTCCGCGTTGACGCATCGGGACAGACCGCCTACTACGATACGGCACGGGACTACGCGGATAATGCCGACTGGACGTCGAGAGTAGCGACGGGTTGGGTCCTGACGAGGGGGCGAGACCCCGTCCGGCTGCACGAATCTCCCAACAAGGTCCACCTGGTGGGCGGGTGGACGCGATACAATGCAGACGACGATCCCATCCTGTGGAACCGCGTCACTTATATTGTCACCAAACCCGCTGATTCGTGGGGGATCCAGGCGCGGTTTGCACTTGGTACTTATTACGACGGGCGTGACGACGAAACAGCTATCGCCCAGGCTACCGAGGCGGCAATTACTCAGGTGCGACGCTATTGCGATGCGCTGGACAAAAACGATGGCGATGCTTGCGCCAACCTCTGTCGTTTTCCGCTGATTGAGGTCGGTATTGGCGCAGTAACACAGATCGAAGATGGCACCAAACTGGCGCAACAGGTCAACGAAAGAACCACATCGGTCAGCAATATCGAAGTCGAGGCAGTACAATCCGGTCCCAGGGGCGCCCTTGTGGCAGTGACTGCTGACGATGCCTCTGGCAACAGCGAGCAATCCATTGTGGTGGTTGGCAAAGAGGCTGGCGCATGGCAGATCGCTGGCATTTCGAGAATGCTGTAAAGCCCCGACACAAGGAGGAATATCTTGAAGATTACATCGGTAAAAGCAGTTCCCGCATCATCTTCACCGCAAGGCCGCCCGCCACGCAACTATATGTTTGTGAAGGTTGAAACCGATGAGGGTATCACAGGCTGGGGTGAGGCGACCGCCGGTCCGCTTAGCGTTGCAACCCAGATTGACGAGGTCGGTCAGGTGCTGGTGGGCGAAGACCCCTGGCAGATCGAGAAACACTGGCAGACGCTCTACCACCACTTTTTTGTGCGGGGCGGTGTCGTGCAGATGTCGGCCATAAGCGGCATAGAAATCGCCCTGTGGGACATCAAAGGCCAGGCCGTGGGACTGCCCATATACGAAATGCTGGGCGGAAAGATGAGAGATCGGATCTGGTGCTATGGCAGGTGGGATGGGCCTACACCCGAAGGGGCTGCTGAAACTGCGATGAATAACGTATCAAATGGATTGACGGCGCTCAAGGGGGATCCGTTTGACCATTGCGGGCTGTTTATTCCGGCAGAAGCCGAACGCGTCGCCATCAAGAAACTGGAAGCCGTCCGCAAAGCAGTGGGCGACGACGTTGAGTTGCTCGTGGAGGTACATGGACGGCTTGCGCCCGCGGACGCCATCCGCATCGGCAATGCGATGGCCGACTGCCGGCCCTTTGTGTACGAAGAACCCGTGCCACCAACAAACCTCGACGCGATGCAACGGGTTGCCGAGGCCGTAAGCATCCCACTGGCGACAGGTGAACGGCTTTACACGAAGTGGGAATTTACCGACTTGCTGAGCCGACAAATTGTGAAGATGATTCAACCCGATATTGTTCAGGGTGGCGGCATATTGGAGTTGAAGAAGATCGCGGCGATGGCAGAAGCCCATTATGTCGGTTTCCAACCACACAATCCCTACGGCCCGCTTTGCACGATCGCGTCTTTGCATCTCGACGCCTGCACCCCAAATTTTATGATTCAGGAAGGCGGTATCAGCCCGTGGTTTCAGGACGCTTGCACGGGCGACTTCCCGGTTCAGAAGGATGGCTTTCTGCCAATTCCGCCGGGGCCCGGGCTGGGCGTGGCCATGAACGAAGCGTGGCTCAAGGCAAACCCCTGGCGTGACGACGCAAATATTTGGCGGCCCCGTCCTGGTACGGTCGCATCATTGCAAGATACCAAATGGGTCTAATCATCAGCACCGAGTATAGGAGAGACGTCTATGTCACAACCGGCTCAACAGCCCAATATCCTGTTTGTGTTTTCCGACCAGCAGCGTGCATCGGCAATGGGTTGCTACTACGGCGATGAAGATCTGGAGACACCGCACTTCGACGCATTCGCCAGGCAGGGAATGAAATTGGAAAGTGCCGTGTCAACGACCCCGCTTTGTTGCCCCTACAGGGCCATATTGATGACGGGATTACACGGCCATCGCATGGGGATAACGACCAACGGGTATCATCCGGATCTAAGTGAATATGCCCACATCGGCAAGGCTTTCAAAAACGCGGGGTACCGCTGTGGTTATATCGGCAAATGGCATTTAGGAGATGTACAACTCGATTCTGGTCATCCGATGCGTCTGGGATTCGACGATGAATGGTTTGTACCTCTGGTATCGAGTCACGCGAGTCCCAATCGAAACTATGCGGTGAACAGCACTGAGACTGTGGTTGGAGAAGGGTTCGACAAGCCGCAGATCGAGGCCAACAGGGCCATTGAGTTCATTCGAGGACAGGACGGTGGGGCGCCCTGGTGCCTGTTTCTTTCATGGTATCCCCCTCATCCTCCACTGGTATCTCCAGAGGTATATCTCGAAAAATATCGGGGACGGGACCTGAAGTTTCATCCCAATGTGAAGACCGTAGATGCAGAGGCGCTCAATCGCTTTCAGGACCATTATGCGCATTATTACGGTCTCGTAACGGGCCTGGATACTGAGTGGGAACGCTTGATGCAGGCCCTGGAAGACAGTGGTCAGGCGGAAAACACCATTGTGGTGTACACCTCGGATCACGGTGAAATGCTAAACAGCCAGGGCTGGCGAGGCAAACGATGGCCTCATCGCGAATCCACCCAGGTTCCTTTTCTGATTCGATGGCCAGGCAAGATTGAAGCCAACGCCACACTGGACATGCCGTTTGGCACGCCAGACATTTTTCCCACGCTATGTGGACTCGCAGGGATCAATGTGCCATCGGGGTTGGACGGGGCCGATCTGTCCGGCGTCATCCTCGGCGGCGATTCCAATGGGCACCAGCAAGCGTACGCCTATATGACGATGCACCACGGCTTCATTCCGTGGCCCGGCTGGCGCGGGATTCGCACAGCGAAGTACAATTACGCGCGAATGGAGGAAGGACCGTGGGTGTGTTTCGATCTTGAAAACGATCCCTACGAACAGAACAACCTGGTCGAAGAGAATGGCGCGGTCGTGTCGGAACTGGATGGGCTTCTTGTAGATGCGATGAAAAAAGCGGGCGATTCCTGGCGCGATGTCGGCAGGGAAGTAGGCGATTGGCAGGAGTGGCACGGCAATAAACAGATTGGGCAACTCGGATTGGATGCTGAATACCCGGGTTCCGAGGCCATTCGAATCTGGGCAGAACGGAACAATCTTGTGTAGCGAGCGGCGACTATCGAGTACGAGCCCGGTCGTCTCTTCGTCATTTACTGGGGACATGAGCCTGGCGAGGTGAGTTGTATCCAGGGGACCTAACATAAAAGGAGTTGAAATGAATCGTTCTGTTCTGGACTGGCCAACAGGCGTTACCGTCTATCACCCCGACCGATGTTACAACGGGTACACGCTCGTTCACGGGCGAGGGCCCTGGGATCCCGTGCGTGGTATCTCGGCCGAACAGGTTGATCGATGGCACTTGATAGATATGGAAGGTCAGGTGGTTCACGAGTTCTACGGAAACCCGGCGACGCAGCGCGGTTCTCAGCTATTTGAACGCGTCGCAAACGGCCACTATATCAGCAATGGGGCCTCGATCATAGAACAGGACTGGGATGGAAATATTGTCTGGTCTCTGTCCTCGGACTTCCGGAAGGATGCGCGACCAACGGGTTTCCATCACGATATCCAGAAGACTTCTGAACACACCTATCTCGCTATGGTCGCAGATCGCGTCGATGCCCCTCAGGTATCGCGCATCACGCTCAAAGACGATCACATCATGGAAATTACTTCGGAGGGCGAGATCGTCTGGGAATGGTGGGGGCATCACCACCTACAAGAATTTGGATTCAGCGATCGTGCGAAGCAGATCATATTTGAAACAGGCGGGGGACAACAGCCCGGACAGGAAGGAGACTGGCTCCATCTGAATACGCTTCACACACTTCCCGGCAATCCCTTGTATGATCAGGGCGACACGAGATTCAAGCCAGGAAATATTCTCAGCTGTTCCAGAAATGGAAATCAGATATTTATCATTGAGAAATCGACTGGAAACATCGTTTGGAAGTGGGGCTATTTGGACCAGATGGAAACCATGTGGCTGAACGGGACCGAAGGGCAGAATCAATATCTGGTAGGTCCACACGATCCCAAAATGCTGCACAACGGAAATATCCTGATCTACGACAATGGAGGCGGTACGGGCTATCCTCCGATTAATCGATTCTACACGCGGCTTGTAGAAATCGATCCCATAAGTGGAGAAGTCGTATGGGAATATGCCGCGGGGCCTCAGGCCAGCAAATTCCTGAGCATTGTTACCGGCGGTGTACAGCGCCTCCCGAATGGGAACACGCTGAGTCTGGATACGGACAAGGGACGGATTTTCGAAGTGACCTGGGAAGGTGAAATCGTGTGGGAATACATCAACCCGAGAGGCGGATTCTACAGAACCCAGCGCATTGCCTACCCAGATTGCCCTCTGGATTCTCCTGACGAGAAGCCTGCGGACCTCCCGGTTCCCGACCACCTCGGCCTGCCGGTATCAGACACCCTGGATTACTGTCCATCTCTTTGATGTCACCCTTCATCCCGACTACAGGATTATGCTCATGTCCGATTACACGTTTAAACTCGCCATGTTCACGACTGAACTGAGACTGCCCTATGACCGGGCGTTTCCCAAGGCGAAAGAGGTTGGCGCGGATCGCCTCTGGTACGCGCCTTCGGGGGGCGACCTTCCGTTCGAAGCCATGACCGACGCGGATATGGACCGCATCGGCGCGTGTGCGGAGCAGCATCAAACGGATATTTTCCTGCTCTGCGGAGGCCGTAAGTTTAAAACCGTGCATCTCTGCGATCTGGATCTGGACGATATGGCCGAACATCCCGAATTCCGGGAAGCCCGAGAGGAATTGAATGCCGCCATGAAGATGGCCGCCCGGCTCAAAATTCCGGCAGTGGCCACGTTTACATTCGCCTGGCCGGGTGAATATACCGCCGGTAAGCCGACCTGGCCCATGCGATGGATGACCCGTGGCGGCGTCATTTCCGATCTGGACATGGACAAACTGGTCCGGGCGTTTACGCTGCTGGCCGAAGACGCGGACCGCTACGATGTGGATCTGCCGCTGTGCATGATGCCGTGGAATTACACGAATACCACGGAACACATGCGGCAGGTGATCGAGGCGGTTGGTTCACCTCGCCTGAAAACGGTCTGGGGGCCAGC
>JAPPIE010000370.1:0-17592 GCA_028874765.1 Gemmatimonadota bacterium | reverse complement strand
GGCAGGTGATCGAGGCGGTTGGTTCACCTCGCCTGAAAACGGTCTGGGGGCCAGCAGATACCATGAATTGCGGCGAATCGGACACCGCTACCCGCGGATTTCAGAATGTCCGTCCGTATCTTCACACGCTCCACATAAAAGATCTGCAAGTCATTGACGGTCTGAAATGCGAGTTTGAGTACTGTCCCATCGGCGAAGGGGATGTGGATTTTCCGACGGTACTGCGGAACCTGCGCGATTATAAGATCGACGCGGTGATATCCATCGCCACCCACTTCAAGCCGGAAAGCGGATCAACGGAGGAAGCGATGCGTATCAACTTTGCCAATATGAAGGCGTTGATCGGTGGGGTAGGGGACTGATTCTCGATTATTGCGGTACAGCGTCGCTCATGAACGCTTCGTTTCTCACCAGTACCTGGAGATCCAGATTTGTCATAGGGAAATCAACCCGGGCGTTGCCCAACCGTTCCGATTCATGAAGAGAAAGCACCATTTCCAGTGCCGCTCGTCCATCTTCTCCCGTGGATATTGTGTCCTGATCGCGGTCGAGGCTTTCTGCAATCTCCTCTACGGACAACGGAATCACACATCGGCCCACGTTCGTTGTATTTAGCTTGTGTTCCTCTGGTATTTCGGGAAATTTTTCCTCTTTATTTTTGACGAAGAGCTTGAACTGACGTGGCCGTGTATTGATCACTGTTATCCGCCCCCTGGATCCAATCAATTCAAATAGGTGTTGCGCCCTATCTCCGGTGGATCCGTTCACAATGCATTGTACGCCATTTTGAAAATGAAAGTACCCGGCACCGCGGGGATCCAGCGCATCTGGATCCAATAGATGACCGGTTGCCCAGGCTACATCGCCTGCAAAGAAGCGCAGCATGTCAAAATAGTGGGTTCCGTTGTTGGCAAGCCCGGCGCTGTACTGGAGCGTCATGGCCTGAAGGGAGCCGATTACTTCCTGATCGATTAGCGCCTTAATTTGGCGAAATTGCCAATCCCATCGGCGCGTGTGGTTAATGCTCAGCTTTACGTTGTTTCTCCGGCAAGCATCAATCATTTCGTCTGCCTCTCGCAACGTAGTCGCCATCGCTTTCTCACAGAATATGGCTTTTACGCCTGACTGAGCCGCGGCAACGACGATATCTCGATGCGGAATGGGATAGGTGCAAACACTCACGATATCCAGTTTCTCAGTATCCAGCATTTCCCGCCAATCCGTGTACAGACCCGGAACATCCCATTTGCCTCCAAAACTCTGTCGGCGTTCATCGTCCCGATCTGCTGCTGCGACAATACGGGTTCGATCACAGTGATTGTAACAACCCGCATGGGTGTTCGGCGTTCCGCGATGTGTTTCCTGCTCCAGTAAACTTGAAATCCTGCCACAGCCGATAACACCAACGTTATAAACTTGCATAGAAAAGCTCCGGAGAAAATTGTGGGAAGAACTCGTTTTCAAGATCTCAGATCACAATCAAAATATTACACTAATGTACTCCTAAGGCAAAGAGTTCTCGACGTGTTTTGGGGTAGTCTTGTTCGATAATTAAATCCAGCAGTCGGTCTCGTAAATGTATCCTGGTCTCCGCAAAGGCAGGATCGGCCACGAGATTATGTTGTTCATCCGGATCTTTGAGTAAGTCAAAGAGTTGCTCACCATAACCATCGGGGTAGTAGGTATATCGATATTGATCCGTGCGCACTGTGCGTGCCCATTGACCGAAATGTATTGAGTTAATGTGATTGTAGCTTTCACAATAAGCTGCCGTTCGCCAATCTTCTGGCGCACCGGTAGCACACAGCGGCAACAGGGACCGGCCTGGTAGTATCGGAAATTCCCCGGCTTTAATTATGGGGTGATTTGCCTTTTGGGGCATATGCGGCATGTGTTGCCCAGTGGCATCCAGGATGGTCGGGCAAATATCTTCGTGTTGCACAATGGCATCACATGTTAGCCCAGTCGATAATCCGGGTCCTGAAATGATCAAAGGAACCCGAATACACGTATCATAGTGTTTTTCTTCCTTGGACTTGAAGCCATGATCAAAGCACATCTCGCCGTGATCTGAGAGGAATATGATGTACGTGTTGTCGAGACGGTTGGTGGTTTCGAGGGCTTCCAGAACACGGCCCAATTGTTCATCCAGGTGACACAGATCAGCAAAGTAACAATGCCGAGCATATTCCCAATCGCCCGTCATAGGCTTACGCCGTGACAGTTCTTTGGGGGCGTGCGGATCGTCCACCCATTCTGCTGGTACTGGTTCTGGTATTTTATCGACGTTGACACGAGATAAATACTCTGCCGGTACATGAAAAGGACCGTGTGGTTGTACATAGCTGATTTGTGCAAAAAACGGCTGATCAGCATCCATATTGTGGATAAAGTTCAGCGCGTGCATCGTGATCCAGTTTGTCTGACAGACCTCCTGGGGAAACGGTAAGGTTGAAGCACCAAACGTATTGCGAGGGTGTTCGTCTGTGGCCCATTGAAAGTCTTTGCGAATATTCTCAATCCGGGTGCGCAGGGCCCGGCGACCTTGACCGTATGCAGCAAATTCTGGGATCTGAGTTGGCCAGATTGTGGCCAGCACCGCCTCGTAGTGTTCGGGGTGATTTTCTTCGACCCAGTCCAACCACTCGCCGCCTCTCGAATCCTCTGTGATGTGCGTCTCGTCGAACCCATAAGGCTTGTAATCTGGATAGAGGCCGCGATAATGGGGTTGAAAATGGACCTTGCCAAAGGCACCGGTGCGCCAACCGCCTTTTTGAAGCATCTGCATAAAGGTCGGCAATTCGGGATCTAACTGGTACCCATTTTCCAACACACCATGACCTCGTGTTGTTAAACCTGTCGCAAACGTCGCGCGCGATGCCATACATACAGGGTTGTTGGCGAAGGCTTGTGAAAAAGTTACACCGCGTGTTTTTAAACCACGGATATTTGGCAGATCACACACGCCTTCCTCAGACTTTTCTATCCATTTGGCCGATAGTTGGTCAACCATAAAGAGTACAATATTGGGGTTATTCATTGATTTTCTCCTGCGAAAATTCCATAACTCAGATCACAGTCAAATCGAACGAGATATGGCCGTCCAAGATGATTCGCCATGGATATGCCCCAGGTCACACCGGGTCCTGCGCCTTCAACAAAATGATCTGCTCGGAAAGGACCGGGGGCACTTGGGGGTGAAGTATCCGCTATTTTTTGGAAATGGACACCGTCATCGCTATACTGTAAGGTGTTGCCCTGGGGTCCCACATTAGAGACCAGACATCCGACGCCATTGCCGTGGGGCCAGATGCAGACCTCGTGACCACTGTCCAACACCGGGTTCTCAGAATGTTTGATATAGGGACCTGTCGGCTCACTGGCAATCGCCAACCCCATCCTGGTTTCATTTGGCTTGCGGTTCATCTGTCGGCCCTTGTAATACATCCAGTATTTTCCGTCTCGAACGATCAGGCATGTGTCGTCAACTCGCATGCTGTCAAAAATTTCCGGATTGTCGCTGGGCCGCAACACTGGATTGCCTTCAAACCGAACCCACGGTCCCCGAGGTGAATCTGCTACTGCAATACCAATGGCGGTCTTTGTTCCATTCGGACCGCCATTATCATTGGTGAACGGCTCAGGTACCGCTGTGTAAAACAAATAGTATTGACCACCTGAGACAAGAATCGTGGGTGTGAATACAGCGTGCTCATCGAATGCACCTTTTGCACCTTTGGGAAGCGCTTCCCCTTCCTCAGACCAGGTCACGCCGTCGGGGCTTGTAGAATACCAGATTGAAGCGGAGTAGCCACTATACGATTCTTCGGTTCGAGAATACCAAACATAGTACGTGCCATCCATCTGAATCACCGGGCTTGGATCTCTCCGCGTAACACCATCCTCGAAAGCCACCGCAGTGGCGTATGTAAATCCATCGAAATGAGCAAATTTACTCATACGTATTCCTTTTTATTTTTTAGCGATTCATGAAATGTTTTCCTCTCTAAACAGCGGTGCTTTTAATACGACTATGCGCCATTGTAATCGTAGGGCCGGTTTCGGAAGAGGTAGTCTATCGGTTCATCTACAAAAATTATGTTCGGGTCCAGGTCGCTTTCTGCAAAGGCGGTTTCACAACCGGTATTGAACTGGAGAGGGGGAAGGCGACGCATCCAGTGGCATGAGTAGATCGCTGCGATCATGAACCGCGGTTGGTCGGAGGGATTTGGCATCCCCCGGTGCCAGAGCCGGGAATCGCGGATCAGAATGCTTCCCTTTTTTGTGTTCCCCCGAACCGGCGGTGCCACTTTCCGGCGTGCTTCCTGCAGGTGTTCTGCGACCTTGATATCATCTCCAACTACCTTTTGCGTTTCCAGATGGGAGCCGGGCCAGAGTTCGATACTCCCGTTGACTTCGGTCACTTCGTCCAGGGCAATATTGACAATGACTTTGGACGGCGGGTGCGCGACATCCAGGTTCGGCCAGAGTTGTCCCGAATCGACATGTACTGGCTGGAGTTCGCTGCCCGGCAAGTTGGTGTTGCCGGTGTAGCGATTGTTGAAGATCCCCTCGCCGAGCAGGGCGTTCGAGACCTGGACCACATAGGGGTTTGCTACAACGTCGCGAAAGACGTACGGGGAGAAGGGGGGCGGATCCTGCTGGACGTTACCCCAAACGAAGTTATGGGGTGGTGCAGGGGCGTTCATGATCTTCTCTATGTCTTCGGTCATCCGCTCACAGAGAAGGTCGAGGTGTTCGTGCGCGACCACTGCATTGAGGGTGATGTAGCCCTCCGTTCGAATGGCATCGAGGGCCTGTTTCAGGTGCGCGTCGGTAAGAGATTCGGCTGCGTGCTCTTCCGGTGTGACGGTGATTTCCACGGCTACTCATCTCCATCGGGCACGACCCCACCCATCTCTTTCCCTTCAGGACCTCGTCCCCACCCTTCAACAACGCGGTATTGGTGATTACTCCCAACGGTAGAGCAGTTGGGCTTCTTGGCGGTCAAACCGCCTGACTTTGTAATCCCAAAGTCAATATGTTTATCGCAGCATTGAGGTCTCTGTCTGCTGTATAGCCACACTTTTTGCAATGATGCACACGATCACAGAGTGCTTTCTTCTGGCGGTGTCCACATGCAGAGCAATCTTGTGAGGTGTATTCAGGATCAACAGGCTTGAATCCAATACCAGCTTCTTCCGCTTTGTATTCGAGACAACGCCTGAACAGGGACCAGGCTGCATCTGAGATGCTTTTTGATAAACGACGATTCTTTTGCATCTTTTTAGCGTCTAACTTTTCTGTTGCAATAAATCCATACTTATTGACTACTTTCCGAGCTTCTTGATGCAAAAAATTATGTCTTCTATTACGAATACGCTCATGCACTCTGGCAACAGTCTTACGTGCTTTCTCTCGTTTCTTTGGCGACGCTTTTTTCACTTTGTCCCACTTGCGCTGTGCTTTGGCAAGTGCCTTTTCCTCTTTACGAAAAA
This sequence comes from Gemmatimonadota bacterium, assembly GCA_028874765.1. Classification (GTDB taxonomy): domain Bacteria; phylum Latescibacterota; class UBA2968; order UBA2968; family UBA2968; genus VXRD01. The sequence continues at coordinate 12,094 of JAPPIE010000370.1, read as the reverse complement.
AGCGAGGATTGGCGATCTTCTCTCTGTCAGAAAACATAGCGAAATTATCAAGTCCCATGTCAATGCCAACGGCGGGGCCAGCGTCTGTTTTTTCAGGGGCGTCGCCTATATCACAAGAGATAGACGCGAACCACTTGCCTGTGGCTGTGCGCCTGAGCGTGCAAGACTTAGGCATACCCTCAAGCGGTCTGTGCTGGACAATCCGAAGACAGCCTATTTTGCCCAATCGCAAGCCCTTATCGTCCAATCGGCATCCATTGGAAAACTGAGGATAGGTGATAGAATCATAGCGATTCTGACCCTTGTATCTGGGAAAGCCTGCTTTCTCGCCCGTCTTTGCCCGCTCTTTGACACGACGAAAGAACGCCTTGAATGCAAGATCAACCCGTACCGCGACGTGTTGCAACACCTGACTATGCACTTGCGTAAATTCAGGTCGTTGTTTCTTCATCAATGGCATAGTTTTTATCTGGTCATAGCAGGACAAAGACTGATGCTTTTGCTGCCATGCTTGGACTCTTGCACAGACAAGCTGGTTATACAGCAAGCGACATTCTTCAATGTGCGCCAGCAGTATTTTCTCCTGCTTTTTCGTCGGACGCAGTCTATATTTTAAGGACTTAAGCATAATAAAAATATATACTTATGAGCGTATTTTGTCAACCTATTTTCGTGGAATTACCGGACGAATCTTAATGATCACCGCCCGCAATCCCTTGATGATTGTGCCCCAACGCTAAATCACCACCCCATAAGCATGTCCTTGCGAAAGCAGGGATCCGTAGAGCCACTTGCAAAACAACGCTCGCTAACTCGCGTCTGCTTCCCAAAGCTAAAGCCGATGGGTTTTACGGGCTACCTGATAAGTTGCCATTGTGTACTCCTTCCAGATATGCCCGACTACCTGTCCAGTTTAACCCAATCGGGCCAAACGCTGGCAAAAAATGCCCGCTGGATGCCTCGTACGCTCTCCCCGCCGTCAACAACGAGATTGGAGCCTACACTGAAGTTGCCTGCTTGCGAAGCGAGAAAGATGGCCATGCCTGCGATGTTTTCCTTCTCCCCAACCCGCTTGCCCGGAATGCTCTTCTTCATCGCGTCTGTGTGATCCCGGGCCACCTTATTCAAATCGCTGGGAAAATCACCAGGGGAGATGGTATTGACTTGAATCCCTTCCCAGGCCAAACTATCACCCAGGTGTCGGCCCAAATGGATCACACCTGCTTTGCTGGCTCCATAGGCATAATTGTAAGCTGTGTTGAGTTTACCACAGCCGTCGATAGACGCGATATTGATCACATTGCGTGGTGTTTCTGGCGAAGCCCCCACGCGCAGGAATGGCAGAAATGCCTGGGTCATAAAAAAGATGCTTTTTAGATTGAGATCCATCACCGCGTCCCATGTTTCCTCCGTCACATCCTCGATCTCCCTGCGACCATCGCTGATTCCAGCGTTGTTGACCAAAATATCGAGCGACTGTTCTCGTTCACCGTAGGCCTTTGCCAGCGCCTTGATTCCGGAGACTGAACTTACATCGGCTGCGAGATACTCGCAGGAGCCGCTTTGTGCAAGTTCCGCCTGCTTCTTTTTTAGAACATCTTCTCTGCGCGCGACAATGTAAACCTTCGCCCCAAAATTGACAAAGCCTTCGGCGATCATCGCTCCGATGCCAGTCGAACCACCAGTCACCAGTGCGGTTTTTCCCGCCAGTGAAAATAGATCTCTCATTTTTTTTTCTCCATGAGTTGGGCAATCTGTCGATGTTCGGCTGCCTGATTACACATCCCATCGCCACGTATTGCGACAGGCAAGCCGTGGATATTCATTCGCGTTCTTGCTTCCCGCGTGTACAAAAAAGTTCTGGTAAAACAGAATGTCTCCGCGCTTCGCCACCAATTCCACGCCTTCGCCAATATCCACCTTATGCATGTCCGAATTCACGTCCCACAGATAGGGATACTTCTCTGGATTGCTCTCTGCAAGACCCCGCATCTTTTTATGTGAACCCGGCCATCCAAACGTGCAACCCCCATGCGATTCTGTATCACTCAAATACAAAATTGAATGCACACTGATTGGTATTGGAAAGGTCACATTAAACTTCTCCCGGTTGGTTCCGCCATCGAAGTGAGGTTTCTGATGGCTCCATTCACCTTCCGTGGGAAACGTGTTCTGCGTCAGGATATCCTTCGGCGCGTGGATCTCCTCGCGCCCTACATCCGTCAATTCAGAAAGTGCGGCCAAAATATCATCCGTATAACACGCTAAGATATCCGGTGCGCCCAATCTTCGATTTTCCGGCAATGCGCGATGCCGTTGATTAATCGCATGCGCTGACACGCGGTCCCAGGTTTCAGGATCGTCACGGTCCATTTCTAAAGCCGCCCACATCGCGCCTTCACCCTTGCGAGCTACATCCTCAGGAATCAAACCCGACGCCAGCAAATACCCTTCTTCGCGAAACTGCTTCTTCTGCTCATCTGTCATTATTTACTCCTCATTCTGTTGCACAGGTCTGTTTCTATTTCTCCGACGTCTTCTAATCCTTGGCGCCATCTGGCTTCTCCATGCCTTGAATTTTTTTTGTAGCCGCTGAACAATTTCCGGTTGCTGGTTTGCCAGATCATTTTTCTCACCTATATCTGCATCCAGATCGTACAATTCCAGCTTCTTAGACCTGCTAAATGTAAGTTTCCATTTCCCTTCTCGAATCGCCCAGGTTCCCGAATCGCCATCCCAATACAACGCATCGTGCAATGCCCCTTCTGTTTTACCTTGTAAGACTGGCAACATATTTTTGCCATCGTAGATACGGTCTTCGGGCAATGGAATGCCAACAGCCGCACATACAGTCGGCAAAATATCCATACAAATAACCGGTTCATCACACACGCCACCTGCTTCCAAATGCCCTGGCCAGGACACGAGAAACGGCACGCGTAGCCCTCCCTCATAAACATTTTGCTTGTAACCGCGCAGGGGCATATTGTTTGCATTTGTGGCCCTTGCACCACCATTATCGGAAAAATAAAAGATGAGTGTATTTTCCCACACGCCATTGGTCTTGAGCGCTGCTACCACATCGCCAACAGCGATATCCATTCTTTTGAGCATGCCCATCAAAATATCGCGTTTGGAATCTCCTGTATTAAATTGTTTGATATCCTCTTCTGGCGCTTGCATCGGCGCATGCACAGCATTAAAAGGAAGATAAAGAAAGAATGGGTCGTTTTTGTTTCGTTCAATGAAGCCAACAGCCTCTCGGGCCAGATTATCGGTCAAGTACCCGGTATCATTGATGATCTCTTTATTTCGATATATCGCATTATGGGCTCTGTCCTCTTTATAATTCAAATCAAAATAGTCGTGCCCTCCATGCCCTAAAAATCCGTAAAATTCATCAAATCCACGGTTGTTCGGATGATATTCAGGCGTCAAACCCAAATGCCATTTTCCAAATACCCCCGTCCTGTACCCCGCTTTTTTGAGCAGGTCTGCAAGTGTAATTTCATCAACCGGCATACCGGCGCGTGAGTCACTGGCTGTATAAAAACCAAAGCGTTGCTGGTATCGGCCGGTCATCAAACCCGCCCTGGTGGGCGCACATACAAAGGCACTGGCATATCCATTTGTCATTCGAATGCCCGAGTTGGCCAGTGCGTCGATATGTGGTGTATGGACTTCTGGGGGATGTGCCTGGTAACTCACATCTCCAAAGCCCTGGTCATCTGACAAAATCACCACAATGTTTGGACGTCTGGCCTCTTCGGCCCATATAAAAGGACTTGCTATCATTCCAGATACTCCTATTCCCAAAGTTTTTAAAGCTGCGCGTCGATCCATATTGTAATGCTCCTTTTGATGGGTGTAGAATGAGATGTCGATCCCACCGCGCATGCGAATTTCATCCCCAAATCGGGTAATAATCCTTCCTGATTTGATGGATACACGCCAGACTACGCTGCACAAAAGAATATATCCCATTTGAAGTGGAACGCATAGTGGAAGATACACTGGCCGAGAGCCTCGAAGAAGTCCTCCTTATCCATAATCAAAAGCCCGTCTTGCGCGAATAGTTCGGCTTGGCCTCGCACTCGGCGCACAACAATTCGGCGAGTGCCTCCGCGTCTTGCAGGTGGCCGAGGATTTCGGCTTTTCGGCGGACTACGGCGAAATCGCCGGGGGTCAGGGTGGCGAGGTCTCCGATTTCGGGTGGAGCTTCGAGCGCGAAATAGGTGCGAAACGCCGCTTGCGACTGGTCGGGGGTGAGATAATCGAGCGCGATCTTGAAGGTGAAGCGGCGCAGGGTGGCCGGGTCGAGGTTTTCGCCGAAGTTGGTCGTACATGCGAACGGCAGGGGGTGGCTCTCCATCCACGTCAGCATTTCGTTGACTTGGCTGACCTCCCAAGAGCGCACGGCATCTCGGCGGGCGGCGAGCAGGGAGTCGGCTTCGTCGAAGACGAGGATGGTGCCTTCAGCGCGGGCCTCGGCAAAGGCGTCCGCGATTCGCTGTTCGGTTTGGCCGACCCACATCGACATCAGGTCGGAAGCCCGCTTTTGGGTGACTTGGAGGCCGAGGCGTTCGGATAGGTAGCGGACGAATGCACTCTTGCCGGTGCCGGGCGGACCTTGCAGACAGAGGGAAAAATGCTTGCCGCCGCTTTTTGCGATGCGATCTGCGAAGCCGACCGGGTCAATGTCGGCTCGGACTAAGGCGAGGTCGAATTTTTCGGGAGGCCCCTGATTTGCGGGGGGCTTCTCGCCATTAATCACTTGGGACAGGCTACGGATGCCGAGGCGCACGGTGGCGAGGTCTCCGCCGCAGAGGCTCGCGGACGCAATGGCACTGGACGCCACGCCTGGGGTCACGTCGAATTCTTGGGCTAGGGTTTGGGCGTCTTCTGCGGTTGCGTCGATGTGGTGACGCGCTAACTCTCGCTGCCAGATGCGCGCCCGCACTTTGGGCGGTGGTTGGCGCAGCTCTAGGGCAAAGCTCATGCGGCGCAGGATGGCATGGTCGGTCTCTCGGGCGGAGTTTGAGGTCCACAGCGTGGGGACCGGTGCGCGTTCGAGCAGCCGGTTTAGGAACACTTTGGAACTGTTGGAGCGGAGGCGACCGAACGACGCGAATGGGAACCAACTCGCTGGGTCAGAAAGCAGGTCCTCCATCTCGTCGAAGAGTAGGATGGATTTGCGGCTTGGCGCGAGGAGGTGTTGAGCGAGCCGGAGTTCTTGTAGCCGTTCGCGCCGGTTGGGATCGCAGCCTCGCTCGTCCTCTTCGCCGACGCTGTAGAGATTGACCTCTATCTGGGCGGCCAGCGTCTTGCAAAACTCGGTTTTGCCGGTGCCCGGTGGGCCGTACACCAAGATGTTTACACCCGCTTTGCCAGCGGTGAGTGCGCCTTTGACCAATTTTTCGATGTGGTCGCGTTTCTCTGCTACGTGGTCGAAGTCCGACCACTTTAGCTCGCTTGGGGGCGCCGCGTCGAGCAACAGGCTACACACGTCGCAGGTGCGGGTCTCTGGGGCGGAAAATAGCCGGAGCAATCGCCTGACGACTTCGATATCGCCATCTTGTTCCACGAACACAAGCCCGGACTTCACGAGCGGTGCATTGGCCGCGAAGCGGGCGCGGAATGCGCTGTCCGATAGGCCGAGCAGGCAGGGTAGGACGGGGTGCATGGTGTTGAAGAAGCGATGTCTGTGGTGGTAACGACGGCCAGATTCCAAAGAATCGCTCAGATCCGTAAAGATCGGTTGGGTTTCGCAGCGGGCCCAAACTTCTATGAGCGCGAGGTCGGCGGGTGTGAGATCCATTTCCTGTCCAAGCCGCTGGAGTTGTCGCGCCATGCGGTCTTTTCGCGCCTTTTTGCGGGCGGCTGCGTACTCTTTTTTGATAATCTCCCGCAGGGCCTTCCAATCCCGAGCGGACAATTTTTTTTCGCGATGCTCCCACAGGTCGCTCAGCACTTCGTTCTCGTCAGCGAGCGCGAGGATGTCGCGGTTATCGGTCACCCAACTGGCCAGGGCCTCCTGTTGGTAGGTGTTGTGGAAGCGCGAGGCGGCGTTGGAAAGATAAAAGAGAACAAGCTGTCGTTCGTAGGCGTTGAGCATGGTCCTTTCCTCCAGATGAAGTAAAACGTCAAAATCTCTAACTCACTGTTCACAATGCAAAATGTGTGCATACTGCATTGTATGGCAGGAGTAGTGTTTATAGGAAACTTACATAGGAGGTGCGACAGATCGCGTCGCGGGGAGAAATTTTGTCACAGCCAGAGCAATGACCGAAGATCAATTTTGCCAAAATCGTCCGGCTGACTGCGCTTGCGGCGCGACCAAGGGATATCGGACCGAGAAAGGGGTCTTGCAATAGGTGCTGGATGGTCTAAGAGAATCTGCTGGGAAGGATCGGCGCATGAGGCTGCTTCGGACGCGCCTTCAGGGGGCAGGTGTCGCCTGAGTAAGAGGAGGCCGCAACTGGTCGGAGTTACAGCGTCGGAAGGACAGAATGCGATGTAGTTAGGCTATGTACTCGCCGCCCAACCAGCTAGGCTTTTTTAATCGCACGTTTGACAAACGGATGCAAACTCCAGCCACTAAAGCCAGCAGATGGGTGCCTCACGTTATAGGCAAGTGCATATGTGTTACCATTGATTGGGTATCGCCAAGTCTCTTTCCGTGGGCACCATCGATTACAGGTCCCTCCTCGCCATCACAAGGCAAATTGTCCCACAATTGATATCCCAGAACGATTATACAGTCGGGCTGAAGGTCGTTAAGGACTTCAAAGAAAGGTTCTTGGCTCTTCTCCCACATTTCGGGCGACGGTCGAACTCTCGGGCCAAATCCTACACTGCATTGTATGTAGTTGTAAAAGGCGACAGATTGCCAACAGCGGTATTTGTCTTTTAAGGAAGGACGAACATTTAATAAAGCGATGACGATATTGGTCCAAAAAGCCTTCGTACGGCCACCAGCAATTTGCTCTTGGACGCATTGAATTGTCAGGTCTTCAGTCAGCGGAATGTTTTCATCCCATTGGTAATGAGATTCACCTAGAATGAGTACCTTCTTCGACCACAAGCCACCTTCTGAAAAATTGTTACCAACCCAAGGTTTGAAAAAGACGTGTTGCATGATAATCACTCCTCTGCGTGAGATGTATGTTTCTTCGTTGTGCTCTATGAATATAGAATATTATGCTTCGGCCTCTTCATAAGCATACCTGCCATCAGGTACGATATACACTTCTACGACTTCCTCGCCTCATCAGGATCCGCGCTACTCCTCTATTTCATTCAACACACCCCTTGCGCGTAGGGCAATCAAGGTATCGGTGAGTTTTTTGAGTCTTCTCAGCAGCAGAGCGCCTCTAAGTTTGGTCTCGAATTCATTCCGATCAAGACGGCCTTGAGTTTCGATTGGAAGCTCTATCGGTTGCTGTTGGTTCTCAAGCACACCTGCGTCGAGGCTCACGTCCCGCGCACCTTCGGCGGCCTGCGCCACGGTGGCCGCAATCAACAACGCCGCGTCTAGGCAGCGATGCAACGGTAGTTCCTCGGACTGCCTTGACCAGCGTTCACCGGTGTGGCGAAGCGTTTTCACTGACAGTGTTGTCTGTTGGTCGTCCCACTGGGCAAAGCCGATGGAAATCCATTTGCAGTCCGTATTGCCTGCGTCGTCCCCGTCATGCTCGGCATAGGGGAGCAGTACTACTGGCCGATGCTTAAGGTACCTCGGATTGGGTAAATTCATGTCTTTCTCCTCCATTAATAAAATATTAAAATTGATGTTACGCTGTTTTAAGTACTTGTAGTTCTTGAAAAGCATATCGAATAGCCTTGAGATAAAGCCTTGATCTGAGGGCAAAGTGATTGGGACGATGTTTGACGCGCAGGCCCTCCAAACGAGCGACGGCGTAAATAGCCATAAAACAATGATTGATCTGTGTGCGCACCCGTCTGGTTGGCGACTTGGTCAAAGCGTCAGCGGCTTTTCTTGAATCGTATCATCTATGATGAGGACCCCATCGTCCTTTTGGATAGCACGTACCATTGGCTTTATGTGTTGCCACAGCGTTTTGGCATTATAGTCCCTACGCGAGAGAAACCGCGTGACCTGATCATGGCTTATGGCACCTTCCAAGAGCGCGGATAATCCCGTTGCTGTGATCGCGCCAAAGGAACTGAACAGATAATCGTTATACAATTCTAAAAGGTTTTTGTCCATACTTTGATCTACCGGTATCATTTTTCAAGGGAACAGAGCCGACAACACACGGATGGTTTTTTTACATCCTTTGAATATACATTATTAACCCACTCGTGCGTAACATCAGTTAAAAATTAAGAATTGGCTTGTTGGGAGGCACTGTTAGATAGGGTAGCGGTAGCTGAAAAGTTCGTTACCGTTGCCATCTAGCAGAACAAAACGAAGAAGGGCATTAGCCACAAGTCCACATATAAGATAGCGATCAGCCTCTGCGCCTTGTTCAAAGGCTGCGATAGCCAACTGTACGTCTTGCTTGATGGACTTAAACCCGTTATTGGAATTCCTATCGAAAACGAGGGTCCGCAGTTCAGATCTGGCCATGAGAAGTTTAGTGAAATCGTACAGTGTGTCGTTATCGTTATTGTTCGAGTTCCATTCGCATTCGAGAACGAGAAGGGCCTTCCTCAGTGGGGTTTGCGGGGCAAAGTAGCCGTGCGGGTTAATACCGCAAGTTACCAAGAAGCACACGTCGTAGAGAAATTCCCAATTTTGATTAGGCACTGTCCGTCTAACGTCAACGCCAAGTTGATTACCCAGATTATCCAATTGAGCGAATAAGTTATCAGTCATCTCCCTGTACGCCATGTTTTCGATATTTTGACCATTGAACGCATCCCTCACAGATTGGATGAGTCCGTTAATCAATACGTTGATATTGCACATCTGATACCTCCTGTTGTATGGTTGTCCTAATTGTATGGTTACCCTAAGAAGCTGTTTTAAAACTCATTTTGCCCCTTCTCGGTGATGCGCTATTGCCCTGTCATTCTGAGCGTAGCGTAGTCGAAGAATCTCTTACCAACACAGGTGGAATAGATGCTTCGGCTACGGTCAGCATGGCAAAACGCCGGACATGCGTAACACCAGTTAATAAATAAATAAGTAATCATATAGTAAATATACAGTAATTTATCAGTACTTTTATAGTAAATATATAGTGGTATATCAGTGTGGTCAAGGAGATTTTTGTCTGCGTACGTGGACTTACCGGATACCAGACGTGAGTACCCTCGGAGACAAGAGGCTAGGCCAACCCCAACGCCGTCCGCATTTCCTCCCGCACCGCCTCCCGCAATTCCTCCGGCTCCAGCACCTCAGCCGCTGCCCCAAAACTCAACACCCAACTCTTGATCTCGTAAAACCCCCCAGCCCGTAGCCGTAACACCACCCGCCCGTCGTCCAGTTCTTCCAGTTCTTGGCTCGGATGCCATACCCGCTCCCGTATGTAGGGTGCCTGCTCCTCGGTGAACCGAACCACCACGTCCTTCGGCTCCTCGAACGAGACGCCGAACGCATTGCTTACTTGCTCGTCAACCGACAGGTGATCCGGCGGCTCGAACTCCTCCTCGGTCACTTCCACCGACTCAAAGCGGTCCACCGCCTGCGTGATGAGTTGGTCGTAGTAGGGCATCCGCGAGATTACATATAGACCACCCCGGTGCGGCAGGAGGCGCAGCGGTTCGATGTTGTACTGCTGGGCACTCTCCGCCGATGGCGAGCGGTAGCTCACCCGACAGACGCGGTGCTCAAGGAAGGCGTCGTGTAGGTTTTCGAGTATTTCGCGGGCGTCTTCATAAGGCTTGTGCCCGCGCGCCAGCGGCACGTATGCCTCTGCGGCTCGCTCTATGAATTGCCGCATCTCCGGGGGCATGGCCTGGGTCAGCCGGCGAATCGCCGACCGCAGGTGCTCGCCGAATGGTGTTCCCACCAACCCCATGCCCGCCTGCTCGGCAAAGATCATCGCCGCGATTTCCATAATCGGAAAGTTTAGCGGCAGCTTGGTGTCCTTCTGTAGTTGGTAGTAGATGCGCTGATCGGCGCGCCGTGTTTCGTGTAGTATAAATCCGGCCTCGCGCAGGTCACCCAAATCGCGCTGTATGGTGCGCCTATCTACGTTGTACTCGTCCGCCAGTTCGCGTACACTCATCCCGTAACGCCGCGCCTGCAACTCCCGCAGGATGTCCAGTTGTCGCACAATCTGCTTCATCGAATCAACGCCTCTATTCCGCCGTTCGCTTCACTAAGTACTCAAATAGCTTCACCCAAATCGTCTTAGGCATCCGCTCCGGATGAAACTGCACGCCGATCAAGCGGTCATTCGCGCATTCATTGCGTTTTGTCCGGTCGAGGTCACACATCCCCACAAGGTCAAAGCGATCAGAATCGAGATATGGATTCACATAAATTTTGCCTCTGCCACCAAGGCCAAGATGGGCAACACGGTGCTTTTTCATAAATTCTCTCTATGCTATCAGCCATGTAATTGCGTTGTCAATAAGCTTCGCAGTCATTGGATGCATGAGAATCGCCTGATCGTGCCCAGGCACCAGCACCATCACACGTCCACTTCCATACTCGTGACACCAACCTTGCACATGCCGCCCATTGGTCATAGAGTAGCTCTCGAGAAATACAGATGTTTGCGATTCATCCAGATCCACAATGTACTCTTCTTCTTGAACACAATAGGGTTCAACACCATCGGTCAGTTCGGGTAATACGCCCGTCGGACGGATTTCGGCATTGATCCGCTTTGGGTGGTTGTGAAAACGAGACTTTGAGACGCGCTGAATACCGCCACCTTCGGAATAAAACGCAACGGCATCGTGGTGGAGAAATAGGCGACCGCCATTTTGTGCATATGCCTCAATGAGCGTTTCCTCATATTCAGAAAGCCACTTGTGTTTATGCCCTTGCTGAAGAGTAAACTGCAACTCACGGGCATTCCGTACATCGTCGAATGCATATCGGCTAATGAGCACCATATCAAAAGATGAGAGATCGTCCCAGGGCACCGCATTGTCAAATACAATTGTCGGATCATACCCTCGCACATGTAGTGGTCTCACAAGCGCCGTAACCAGATGTGCCGAGCAGTGGTAAGCGTCTCCAAGAACTGCAAGTAATTTTTTCACAATCTGCTCCTTTTGGCGGTCAGGACAGCAACCGCATAACTAAAACCCTACTCATAGACCATCTCCCCGGTCTTGTGGTTCTCGATCCAGTCCCGGTCGAACTCCACCCCCAGCCCTGGCCCCTCCGGCACTTCGACGCAGCCGTTCTCATCGACCGAATCCAACTCGTCGAGCCAGCGTCTTTCTGCATAGACCGCTGGCTTGGTATTGGGCACCAGGGGATGCACCAGGCCCAATTCGTAGTAATTGGCGTTGCGCAGGGTCGCCATGATATGCCGGTGCGCCAGATTGCCGCCGTGCAACTCCACGTCCAGGCCGTGTGCCTCGGCCATAGCAGCGATCTTCATCACCCCGGTGATGCCGCCGTCGGTCTGGGCGTTGGCGCGTACGAAGTCGGTGGCACCGGCGGTAATCGTATCGGCCTTGGCCTCCAGCCCGCGTACGTGTTCGCCCATCAGCATCGGCGTATTGATCAGTTCGCGCAGCTTGGCGTGGGCAAAGCGCGAAAACCCGCCGCCCCTGAACGGATCTTCATACCACATATAGCGCGCCTCGTCACAAGCGCGGCCCACCTTGAGCACATCCTCGAAAGTGGGAAAACATCCGGCCGGATCGAGCAACAGGTCCATATCGTCGCCCACTGCTTCGCGAATGGCTAATACCGCTGCCACTTCGCGGTCAATCGGCCCGTTGACCCAACCGTGGATCTTAAACGCCGGATAGCCGTATTGCTCCTTGCAGCGCAGCGCGAATTGCGCAAAGTCGTCCGGCGTCGTCAAACCGCCGTTCTCATCGCCGTGGTAGGTCGAAGCGTAGGCCGGCAACTTCTTGCGCCAACCCCCGCCCAACAGTTCGTAGATCGGCGCGTCGTAGAGTTTGCCAGCGAAATCCCACAGCGCGATATCTA
>JAPPIE010000339.1 GCA_028874765.1 Gemmatimonadota bacterium | reverse complement strand
AAACCTCCCTTCTGACATTTTTTAGATTCACCAACGGGTCCTCTCGTTCCCCATTTTCTGTATGAAAATTGTTAAGATTCTGTTAAAGTCTGTAAAGCAAAACGCGTCCATTTCTCAATGGACGCGCTTAATCGTATCTGGACAGGCGGAAAATCAACCAATACTATATCAATACGCCGATGTTAGAGTTATTTTTTCAACCATTTAATTCCCATATCGGAAGCGCACTTCGCGTTCGACGCTCTGGCCACTGACCAGGTCGGTTACGATGACTTCGAGTGCGTTGACACCGGGTTTGACTTTGTTGAGTACGATTTCGACGTATTCGCGCTCGTCGGCGTCGCGTCCCGTGCGCTCGTTGGTGATGGCCACCTGGGCTTTGGTGGTTCTAAAGATGGTGCGCAACCCTGTGGCCACTGCGCCAACTACACCAACAGTGGGCATGGTGCTGGAGCGAATGCGGTACTCGGTTTTGTAGCGGGTTTGTCCAAAGGTGTCTTTGGTCAGGTTGTAGATTTCAAAGTAGGCATAGACATTTTGCTTTATGGCATAACTGCGCGTGGGTATGGGAATAATCCACACGTCTTCTTTTTGATATTTTGTCGCACCTTCTTCCGCGATGTTCAAGGCCAGTTGAATTTCACTGACCTGGAGTTCTGGGATTTGGTAGTCTCTGACTTCGAGTTCTTGCCGATAGAGTCCAGTGCGTCCAGAGATGAGGTCTTTCATTTGTACTTGAAGTTCGTATGTACCGGGCGGCACCTGTGTTTTGATGATTTCAGGCACAAAATGACCCTGCTCGGTTGTGCTGGGTACTTGTGCGCCGCGATACGCAAACTCATCGGTTGTGCGATAGATGGATGTGTGACCTTCATTTGCCAGCGCAACGGCCAATTGTACGTGTATGAAACTCGAATCGGCTTCTTGCTCAATTTCGACCTGCTCGGGCGGGATGCCGTAGTAAATCTCGAGATTGGTCTGGCCGTCGGGTCCGCGGAAGTGTGCCAGGTCATAGTAGAAATTGAGTATATCGCCGGGAAGACCAGGACGATAAAAGTCGGGCGAAGTCGATACGGCTTGCTGATAGATGACTTCGGGCATGTGTTCGGTCATGCGGGCGATATAAGCGATGGCTTCGGGATCTTTGTTTGTGGCTTCGGGTAATGGGGCAAAGTCATAGCGTCCATTGCCTCCTTCGTCGGTGAATGTAATCTCTATGCCCCCATTGAGTTGAATATAGGTCCAGGTTTCCCAGGGCACAATATTATTGATTTCACTGTCAATGGTAACAGGTGAATAGCGACCAAATTGCAAGCGGGTATTGAGTTGTCCCTGCTCATTGAGGACGCTTTCGATGGTGCCATCGCGCTCTAAAGGATTGCGCTCAAAACCGAATCTGAGCTTCTCAGCCTCATCACTTTGGAGCTCAGCGGTTTTTTCCATATATTCATCGAGATATTCATCTTCATTGACGGGTGTATTAGGGGGCAGGGGCGGGGGCGGGACTGCAACATTTTCGTTGATGATGTCGGAAAAGGTGTCTGAGTCAAGGGAAGAGTCTTTTTCCCGTCTGGTGCGAATGGGAAAGACGGGACCTGTGAAGGTGAAAAAGGCCGCTTCGGGACCGTAGATGTCAACAGCCATCTGCGTGCGCACGCGCTCTACTTCGGCGGTTTGAACAAAGTTGCGGTCATTGGAGCGCGAGCGGTAATCAGGTTCGCCATATCGGATATAAACAGCCCCTCGTTCATCCCAGAGATAAGCATTGGACGAAAAAAAGGTACGCGCATACTTGGACGAAAAATAGGTGCGCGCATACCAGGTGCGGCGGTAGTGTTCGATGACGCGCTCGTTGAGCTTGGTGAGGATGTCGGGGTCGCGTCGTGCCCAGAATTGCTCGCGATATGCCTGTTGTTCGGGTCCCGGTGTGGCGGCGTGGTATTCCTGGAGTTCTGTATCTGAGGCGACGTAGGCAATATTGGTGTAGTGTGCGCGTTCACTACCTTCGGTGTTGGCGAGATAACGCTCGAAGAGTTCGAGGGCTTTTTGCGCCTCGTCGTTGTAAAAATGGCCCTGCGCAACAATGGGCAAGAGATGAACGACGTCGGGATTTGCCGTAAGATAGGGGGCAATATGTTCGCGTATTTTGTCAAATGCTTTGGCCTGTACACAGGCTAAACCGAAATAATAAAGGCCCTCGGGATTATCGGGTTCGAGTTCGACGTATTTCTGATAATACTGCATGGCCTTGTTGTGGTCTTCTTGAAATCGCTCATAGACTTCGCCGAGCAAGCGATAGGCCGGACCGTAGTTGGGGTCGAGTTTGGTCGCGCGCTTGGCTTCTCTGATGGCTCTGTAGAAATTGTCATCAGATTGCAATCCCTGCGTGGGCTCTTCGGAATATGTAAGGCCAAGCCCGACATAGGCTTCGACGAGGCTCTTGTCGAATTTTTTGGCTGTTTTGAAGGCATCTATAGCTTCTTTGTATTCTTTCCGTTTGAGATAGATATAACCCAGTTGGGAATACACATGGGCGTCTTCGGAAAAGTTTTCTAAAATGCGTTGGAGGGTCGCCATGGCCTCGTTGATTTCACCATCTTGAATCTGGCGCTGGCTCAGGGCAAACAGCGTATTTCGGGCGATCTTGTCTTGTTGAGGCGTTTCATCTTCTTCGGCAAGAAGAGGCAACGCAATGCAAGAGGCACAGCAGATAACCATCCAGAACCGCAATCCAATTTTCATGGTGTTCTCCCGATCAATCAAGTTGTAAAACTGTACTCACACCGTCGTCTGCAGATCCTTCAAATAACTCAACGTATCGCGGATACTCGCCTCTGTCGTCTCCGACGCGCCCTTCTCCACACACAGCGGACCAGCGTAATCTGCCGCATTTAAAATTTGCAAACACGTCTTCAAATCATACCCCATCGCTTTGCCATCCCGCTCCCACGCCTGCACCCCATCGTCACTGTAATTAAACACCTTCACATGGCATG
>JAPPIE010000016.1:25496-26678 GCA_028874765.1 Gemmatimonadota bacterium | reverse complement strand
CATACTCTTCACACACGGACTCGCGGATATCCACAACCGGATCGCAAACCGCTGAGAGATGCACATCTTCAAACTCATTCAAAGACCGGATATGTCCTCTCCCCCGGCCACCACATCCAATCACACCAACGCGCACGCTATCCATCATATCCTCTCATTCTGACCATTCTAAAGGATCTATATCCATCCACTTAGAATCAATTTCACCCCACTTATTGGGTGCCGTATCGATCTCGTATTTGGCAAAAACCCGATCAATTGCCCGCTTTGTATCCTCATCCAACGTCCACCCCAGAGCGCCCATATTGTCTTCTACTTCTTCTGGCCTTCTCGCACCCACCAGTGCCGTACTCACAGCCCGGTGAGACAACACCCAATTCAGCGCCATATGCGGCAGGTTTTTGTCCAGCCCCGCGGCGATCTCCTTCAACTCATTCACCGCCCGGACATTGCGCTGGAAAATACCCGGTTCAAACAGGCGCAAAGTCGTATTGCTACCGCCTCTTCTGCGCCAATCATTATCTTCAAAAACCGTATCTTCTGTAAACGCGCCAGCGAGCAAGCCATAAGCCAGCGAGCCATAAGTCATTATCCCCACATTATTTGCTTCCGCGTATGGAAACGTCCATTTTACATGGCGGCGGTCAAACAAATTACACCCGTATTGCAACACCTCCACGCGCCGCGCATCCATACACCGCGCGATTTCCGGAGGCGTAAAATTCGACAGCCCCACAAACCGCGTCTTCCCGGCCTGGACAATCTCCTCCAGCGCGCCCATAGTCTCTTCAAAAGGCGTATCGCGGTCGGGCCAATGCACGAGATACACATCGACATAATCCGTATTCAGCATCTCCAAACTCTGCTCAATCGCCCGGTGGACCATCTCTTTGCTGCTATCTCTGCCCTGCTCGTATCCAATGCCGAACTTCGTAACCAGAATCACATCTTTGCGCCTGGGCCCCAGCGCGCGCGCAAGCAATCGTTCAGATGCGCCCTTACCATATCCCTGCGCCGTATCAAAACAATTGATACCCAGATCAATAGCCCGATTGACCGCGGCAACGACCTCAGCGTCATCAATAGACCCATATCCGCCGCCCAATTCCCAGCATCCAAAACCGATTGCCGAAACCTTCAAACCCGTCTGTCCAAACTCGCGATATTCCACAATAACCTCCT
>JAPPIE010000016.1:11383-25396 GCA_028874765.1 Gemmatimonadota bacterium | reverse complement strand
GCCGAAACCTTCAAACCCGTCTGTCCAAACTCGCGATATTCCACAATAACCTCCTTCATTCACGTTCAAACTTCGGTTGCCTGGGTGCAAAACCGCGATCCATGCGATAGGGACAGTCTTTCAGCGGCAGATGCACCCGCTCGCCCCCTCGCTGGTGCGACTCGACACAAGCAAAAATCAATTCTTGATTGGCATGTGCCAACCGCACACCGCACCGCGTCGGTTCGCCCGTATCCAGCGCATGTGCCAGATCCTCAATCAAATGCACCGTTGAACTCGTCGGCTCCACCTCTGGAAAATCTCCAAATCCCAGCACATTTCGTCTCCTGTGATCGTGTCCAACCACCTCGCGAACCTGCCATCCCGCGCCATTTTGCAAAGCCGTCACAACACCCGCATCGCCCACAGCTTCAACCTCCATACCCCTTCCGGAGTTGAGGGCATAAGCCGTCACGCCATTTTCAAACTGGATAATTCCGTGCCCCACGGGATCCGCCTTCAAAATATTCCCCTCAATCTCATCCGCACCCTGCGATAGATGTGCTTGCACCCACGACGCGGGGTGATCGCTATTGAGGCGCATCAACAGATCAAAACTGTGACTCGCACCATTGAAAAGAGAACTCGTCTGGTGAATGATCAGCGACCGCAACCGCCCAATGCGCCCGCTGTCAATCACCTCCTTCATACTGTCATACCCTCTATCCCATCGCCGATTGGTACCCAGATTGAAAAACACACCATTGCGCTCACACGCATCGACCATCGCATCGGCATCCGCCATAGAAGCCGCCATCGCTTTTTCAGCATAAATCGCTTTCGCCCCGTGCTCGGCAGCATATACCACAATCTCTGCGCGCTGCTCTGGCTGCGTCGCCACGCTCACAATATCTGGCTCTTCCGTATTGATCAGTTCCCGATAATCCGTGTACTGTCGCGATTTTGGCACCCCATATCGCTCGCCCGCCTGCGCCATCACATCTTCGCGCAGATCCGAACACGCGACCAGATCTGTTCGATCACATGCCTCGTATCCCGCCGCATGGGAATACGCCCGCGTATGATCCACCTCGTTGTCAATAAATGCACCCATCCGACTGCATCCAATCAATGCTGCGCGATATGTTTTCATGGTCTGCTCCCAATGAAGACCTAAACGTGAAAAATGTACAAATCCCGTTCTACCAACGGTAGATTAACCCACGCACTCCCCCGGCGATGACTCTCCGCCACGGCAATACAAGCCTCAGTGATGTGATGGGCAACCTCCACATGCCCCAGCGTTGGACGCCCTTGTTCATAAGCGTCTATCAAATCCTCAAGACACGACACCACATGGCTTTTGGGCGCAACAGGCGCGATCTCCGCATCGTCCCAACCCTGGCGTTTGCCCACCATGTCACCGGCTTTTCTGAGCTTTATACCATCCCCATTGTTAATTGACCGAATGCACCCTTTTGTACCTATCACCTCAAACTCCCACCCGCCAGCGGGTACTGAACAGGCTTCTATGCCATTTTCAAATCGCAATTGAAAAGTCGCGCTCGGATCAAAAGCAATGTGATTGTTCTCTATCTCAAAATCTCGCGACAACAACTCGCCCCTCACCGCTTCAATTTTCGGATCGCCCAACAAAAAAGAGAGCGTATCTATAGAGTGGATATGCCCGTGCATCAAAGACGAGGCCGCGTAGTGAATAGCTGCTTTGGGTTCACCAATTTCACCCTCGGCAATTGCGTGGCGCACGGCGTGGTAGCTCACGTTAAATCGTCTCAAAACACCCGTATTGAACACCGTGTCATTTGATCTCACCGCTCCCAAAATCTCATCCGCCCGCGCCATCGAACTCGCCATCGCCTTCTCCACATACAACATCGGCACCCCAGCATTGGCAAGGCCCACGGTTAAATCCGCATGTGAATCGCCTCTGAAATTGGCATCGGGTGCTTCATTGGCGGGCTTAAACAAACCCGAGGCCGTTGTACACACCGCCACCAGATCGAGCGACTCTCGCGCCACCATCTCCAGATAATCTTCGTACACAGCCTTCACACCCCATCGCTCGGTAAAAGCCGCCCGCTTATCTGCTTGCAAATCGGAGCCAGCAACCAGTTCGAGTTGATCTATCGCCTCACAACAGGCCGCAACAGAATACGGTTTGACAGCATGCCCTTCATCGTCAATCGTGCTGCCCATCCGTCCCAATCCAATAATACCCACGCGGTAGGTTTTCAAAACAGCCTCCTTTAGTTTTCCACCCAGACACTTGCAGTATGCCATGAACGGGCGGACAACACAATCACAATCTATTGCCCCCGGAAATCACGCCAGAACCGCATCACAAATGCCCAGGCGAACAAACGAATAGCAATCGCATAAGCAATGCTCCCGACCGTCACCCCCACCAACAGAGATTCAACATGCCCCAGATCTGTCAATGACCGAACCGCGACCAGCGCTATCGCGACCCATAGCGTCGTCAGAAATGGCCCGACAAATGACTTGAAATAATCGACCATTCGCAAATCAATCAACCGGTTGACCAGTATTTGCGTAACCACGAGAAATAACACGGCAGCCGCTGAAAGCACGGCTGCGATCCCATCAATACCATAGCGCACGCCCCAATAAAGCGCGGGCACAAAAACAATCAGATTTACAAGCGTCCATCGAAACGACCAGTTTGCCTTTCCCTTGGCGAGAAAAACCGATCCTACAACCGTGCCCACAGCTTTAAGCATACCCGCTAAAATCAACAGCCTGAGTGGGTTAAGAGCAGGCAACATCTCCTCGCCTTTTACGAACAACAAAATTTCTCGCCCATAAATAAAACCACCTATTAGCGCGGGCCAGGACAAAAGGGCAATCGCAGTAATCGTGCGCGTATATCCCCGTCGCAAAGTCTGATTATTGCGCTGCACCACGGAAAAAGCCGGAAAGATCACCCGCGTCAACACAACACTCGCCCGATTCAATGGAACCATTGTGTATTGATAGGCAAAAGCGTACAGACCCGCGGCAACAGGCCCCAGCAAAACGGGGACAAAATAGACCTTATCCAGATTATTGTTGATATTATTGAGCAGATTTGCGCCAGAAACATTGAATCCAAATGGCAAAAGCGCCTTCAGTTTTGCCCAACTAAACGACAGCGACGGCATCCAGGCAGCGGCAATCCACAAACCGCCCAACAATGCGATCTCTCTCGCTATTGCATTCCAAACCGCACTTTTTATGCCCCAACCACCAATGAGAAGACCAATGCCAACCATTGCGGCAATCAACGCAGCAGCCATCTCACTTATTGCTATGGACTGAAAACGCAATTCCCGAGCCAGTATTGCTTTCACAATACCCGAAACAGATGCAAGCGGAATAATCAAAGCCATGGGTTTTGCAATATCAAAAAACGCCGCGATATTCGGCGTTCTTCCCACCCAGATAATCAAAAGCCACTCACTTGCCATAAACCCGGCAAAAAGTGCAACTCCCACAAAAAGACAGGCCCAAAAAGCAGAAGAAAAATGAATGCGAGAGGCATCTTGATATTTTATCAGAGCATCATTTAGCCCCAATACACCGACCATCTGAAACAAAACCAGAACGCGCTGTGCCCAGATGAAATACCCCATATCTTCCAGATTTAGAATCCGAAAAAAAATCAGTGTCACGATGAGATGCACGCCCAACCCGCCACCTGTCCAAAACGCCCCGCGCACCGCTCGTGTTGCCAAAGACTGATCGCTCATATCCCCTACCACGAATGCATGTGATGCCCGCGTCCGGGAAACCAGATTTGATCCACCACATAGGACGTGAACACGGCAAGCCCATAGCCCACCAGCATCCCGACAAAAAAGGGCCTGCTACGCCGGTAAAGCGAAGCTCCCCCAATGCGAAGAATAATCGCTTTGGCACTCCACGCAATCAAAATAGACATCGTCGAATGCATCGCGTGACCAACCGGCACAATCATCCCCATAGGATGCAGGGGCCACCATGTAAAGCGATACCGCAAAAAACTCATAACACTAAAAATGACCATCCCAGCACCGAGAAACAAATAGCGTTCGGGTTTGTGTTCGGGCACTTCTTTTAACGCTTTGACCAGAGCGTCGTACACGCGCGGCGGATAGCGCGTAAATGGGAGATCATTAAAATTATATGCGCCGTATGTATAACTCAAAAAAATCGTCAGAATCACCGTACCACCGATCCCGACGATAAGCGTCACAAGCACAGTCATCAACAAACGCCCCCTTTGCTGCTGGATCAACTCGCCCAACCTGGCAATGTGAACCAGAGGCACCATAAACATCGCTTTGCTCTGGCAACGCAGGGAAGAAAACAGCGTGATAGACGTTCGCGCCCCAGCCGAATAATCTGCAGGATGAAAAAACAAACCTGCGAACCCGGCCTCGTTGATCGGCATGCTCATATACACCACGCCCGTTTCGGCAATAATGCGGGCAAGCCCAACATAAGCAATGAACAAACCCAGGGTTAACAGACACACAAATTTCCATTCCAACCCCATCGTGCGCAACCAAAACAACATGAACAACACGCTGATCACAAGCGAAATAACCGCCAGGCGATGCGACATCAACTCATTCGAATCATCTACCTCGTCATCGCCCTGCAAAGCCTTGCGAAACACATCCTTCAAATGCAGCCGCGCCGTCCAAAATGTCCAGAAGACCAGCGCGATAAATGCACCGGCACTTTGCAAGCCAGCCACCGCATCGCCGGGACCTGTTTTGGCCGACAATGTGAACCCAATCCTGCGAAAAAAAGCAATTTCATTGAGATACAGAACATGAAATACCAGAATGGAAAACAACACATCCACATTGGCAAAATACGCAAAGCCAATCGTAAAAAAATTCACCCCTGTATGCTGTGGAGGATAAAATCTGGCAAAATAAAACCACTGCTGTCCCAACCAGATAATGGGAATACCGGGGTTGAAATACGACATAATATTCCACGCCTTCACAAAAAAAATCAGGCCGCATCCGATCCAGAACAACCGATTGTACAAAATGCCTTCCCGCTTTGGCGCATCGGCAGCTGAGGCCAGATCTACGGGCGGTCCAAGCACGGGATAGGCCACACGCTCGTGCTCCGACCACTGTTTTCGCAACATACTCGAAAGGGCGATAGACGCCAGAACAATGGCCGCAACAACGCTCAACCACCAGAACAGCGGCACAACCCACACATCCCAGGGAATGGACTGCCCCGCAGGCAAGCCCTCGTAAAGCCACTGCATGGCATGGCCTTCATTACTCGGCACCAGCCAATCGGGCAAATGCGGATGGACAAATTCCGACCATTGATTTTCGGGCGTCGCCAGATAATGCGGCACAGAAATCATGCCCAGGAAAAAACTCGTCAAACCATAGGCGGGAATGGCCGCGCCCAAAAGCCCCATCGCCAATACCACCAGCAACTCGGTTTGACACAGCGCATATCGCGGCTTTATCCAGCGCATTAGCTGATTCAGCAACACCACCAGTATGTATGTACACAACAATACCATCGGAAAATGGCTGATATTCATACGCGATGTGTGGGCGATATACTCGGCATGCGTATTCCAAAACGCAATCCACAATACCACCACCAACCCAAAAAGAACAGCCCTGAGCGTGATGCCCTCGCGCGTTGCCGCATCTGTTATGTTTGAGGCTTGTACTTCGGCCATAATCCACCTTTCTCAATCACCTGCGTGAGCTACCAAACTAATAACAGGAGACAAAAGATGCAACCTGCAACCGCGCATCTCTCGCCTCCTGTATAGATACAACTGATTACGCAAATCCATCTGCCCGATTTCTGCGCCCCCACAAGCGATACTCAAATGTAACTCGGTCCGCAGCACTGCGTCCCAACCGCCTGAATCCTATCGATTTAAAAAAGGTCATTGCACCAGCCCTATCGCGCGACACAATCACCTCCAACAACCGCACACCCGCCTCACGCAAATGCTCTATCAGCGCATTGACCAACTGCGTTGCCACGCCAAAGCGCCGATGCGTGTCACGCACCCCAAGCCCCACAATCACAGCCTGCATCTCATCCTGCAACCACGCCACAAACCCAATCACACAATCGCCCTGCACAGCTACAAGTGTCTGCTCCACATCTATGGACGTACGCCTATCTGAAAACTGCACAACGCATTGTGGCCCAATATTTTTCACTAATTCATTAAGTGCATTTCTATCGGAGAATTGCGCTGGACGCACAGTTAAATTGGGTAACATCACTCTTGAAC
Organism: Gemmatimonadota bacterium; assembly: GCA_028874765.1. Taxonomy (GTDB): domain Bacteria; phylum Latescibacterota; class UBA2968; order UBA2968; family UBA2968; genus VXRD01. The sequence goes on along the minus strand of JAPPIE010000016.1, from coordinate 19,113 downwards.
CGAGTCATCCTGCTCGCAGATATAATCGAATAAGCATTCAGGAAGTATCGCGGTGTTTTTTGACATAGTTCATCCAAAAATGATGACGCTGAGCATACGGGTCAGCAACGCAATGGGCACAAACGCGCTCAATTTTATCGAGCAAAGCGCGGTCTTCAAGAGCCGCACGACGCAACTCGGCCCAATCATCCCAGCGACCACGACGAATCACATCGTCTATCGCGGCGAGTGTAAAGCGTTGATGATTCAAATGACGGTGCTGCACATCTTACTCCCCTTGCCTGATTTACCTCTCCAACAACTCAATTTCATACCCATCGGGATCATCGACAAACGCCATTTTGCGCCCTGTGGGGAATGTCTCGCGCCAATCGCCGGGCCAGATCTCGAGTCCGTTTTTTTCCAACTCATCGCAAAAGGCAATCAAATCGGGCACGCCGATCGCGAAGTGCATCAAATCTTCGGGCACATTCAACTCGTAATCATCGGAATACGTCAATTCCAGCGTATGCTCGTTGCCCGGCAATTCCAGATGGCAAATCTGATTGCCCGCGGGCGACTTATCCGAGCGGCTTTTTAGCACAAAACCAAAGTGATCGCAATAATACTGGATCGACTTGTCCAAATCGCTCACGCGAATGCGCGTATGAAGAAATACAGCCATGGAAAACTCCTTTCAAAAATGAAAAAGTGCGATTTACTACTTCAATGACCACCAAAGATACACATGAATGAGACAAAGACAAGAAAAAGGCGAGGGACTGGAGGCTTGGAGCAAAAAAAAACAGGTCGCGCACAAAGCGGAACCTGATTGACAAAACAGGGAGAGAAAAGTTAGACCATAGAATACATCGATGGTGATGGGGATTTGACCCTTTGCCCGGATTCTATACCCAGAGCGCGTTGCACCCGCCGTATAGCGAGGCGGTAGTGGCTTTGTACTGCACTTTTTGAGATCTCTAAAAGCAGCGCGATCTCTGTAAACGTCTTGCCCTGTGAGCGCAGCAACAAAACCTCGTACTTCCGCCCCGTCAGCACCGTTTCAATAACGTCTTTGACCTGTGCCAAACGCACGGGGTCTGCCTCGCCGGGCACTAAATGGCTGATATGACATGGCGCGCCATTTTCCTGTAAATTATCGGAAAGGCGAGCAATATCTTCTGGCGAAAAACAAATCTCGCGTACCGTGTTATAATGTATTCTTTCGCGCTTCATAGCATTTTATAAAAATGATAAACTCCATAAAATCTCGGAAAACAGGACGCCGTAATTTAGCGGATTCACCTTCACTTGGCAAGAAAAAATACCCTATTGCAAGCCAGAAGTTACACTTTTACTAAAGTTGTACCCGCCTCGCAAACATCTTGACGAAAAATAATTTATGCTTAAATAAAGACAAAACCCTCCCCGTCTTTGCCAAACAGGAGACAAAATCCCATGATCGAGCTTATTATTGTTGTCGCTGCTGTTATTCTTACATCTGCTATGTGCTCGCTCTTCGAAGCCGTACTCTATTCTGTACCCATCAGCCATATTGAAACCCTCGCGCGAGAAAACAAAACCTCGGGTTTAATCTTGCGGCGCTTGCGCCAAACCGTTGACCGACCAATTTCGGCCATCTTGTCTCTGAACACCATATCAAATACCGGTGGCGTCAGCCTGGCGGGATTCCTTTTTGCCACCGCGGTTATGGGAGAACAGAATACCGGCGAATCCTTTGCGGGCATTGTCTTCTCCATCGCAATGACCTTCGCCATCTTATTCTTATCCGAACTCCTGCCCAAAACAGTCGGCGTGGTTTACGCTCGCCCGCTGTCGAGCATGATCGCCCGCCCTCTCCAATTATTGGTCTGGATATTCGCGCCATTTATTGTATTGTCGCGCCTGGCCACGCGCCTGATCGCCAAAGAACAAAATGAACAGGATATTTCCGATGAAGAACTCATATCACTCGCGCGCCTGGGAAGGCGTAGTGGTGCCTTAGACCCCACAGAAGCGCGCGTGATACAAAATATTCTCTCCCTCAAATCCAAAACCGCACATGAGGTCATGACCCCCCGAACTGTCGTCTTTTCACTCAAAGACGACCTCACCGTTGAAGAAGCCCGCAACCAGCGCGAAATATGGTTTCACAGCCGCATTCCCGTTTACGAGAAAGATACTGAAGACATTGTCGGCATTGTTTTGCGGCGCGACATCCTGGCTGCACTCACAGACGATCGCAGCCACAGCAAATTATCAGACCTCATGCACCCCGCGCATTTTGTCGCCGAATCGCACAGCCTCGACCGCATCTTGCAAATGTTCCTCGACCGCCGTCAACACCTCTTTACTGTCATCGATGAATACGGGGGCCTCGCAGGCGTTCTGACGCTTGAAGACGTACTCGAAGAAATTCTCGGCTCTGATATAGTCGATGAATCCGACCGCGTTGACAATCTGCGCGAACTCGCCCGTCGCCGTCGCCGCCAAACATTGGATGAATAAACACCAATCCCGAATATGGAGATCCTACCTTATGCTACGTGTATGTGTCATCGGGCTGGGGCCAATTGGCAACCGGCACGCTGATATTTATGTAGAAAACCCGCTGTCCCAACTTGTGGGCGTATGCGACATTGACGAAACCCGCGCCAATGCGACTGCCCAACGCCTGGGCGTCACCCCTTTTTACAACGTTCCGAAAATGCTTGAAGAATGCAAACCCGATGTGGTAAGCGTAGCCACGGGTGGATATGAATACAGCAGTGATCACTATGCCCCCACCATGCAAGCCCTCGAAGCCGGCTGCCACGTCCTGGGCGAAAAACCCATCTCAAATAATATTTCACACGGCGAAGAAATGGTCGCCAAAGCAAAAGAAATGAGCGTCTGCTACGGCATTGACCTCAATCACCGCTTTACCCCTGCCGCTCGCCTTGCAAAAAAATGGGTCGATGAAGGTCGCCTGGGCCATCTCCTCTTTATCAATATGGCGATGTGGATCATGAACCCGGCGGAGAGTTCGCCGTATTATCACCTCAAAGCACTCCACCCACACACCATTGACGTCATGCGCTATTTCTGCGGCGATATAGAAGCGGTCCACTGTTTCGCCACCAAAGCACCCGGGCGCCAAATATGGTCCACCGCGCAGTTTAACATGCGTTTTAAAAATGGCGTAGTTGGCTCGCTCACGGGCAGTTACGACATCGAGCGCGGGCACCCCATGGAACGCTGTGAAGTCGCAGGAACAGGCGGTCGCTTCGTCCTCGAAGACATGTGGCACGAACTCACCCTCTACCCGGCGGGCAACCTCGAAAAAACCGTGTACACAGACCCGGCCTTTGGGGGATTTGGAGACTTTATCGACACCTTCCGCGACCGCATCGGCACATTTCTCCGGCAGGTCAGCGACGGAGTTGCACCCGAAGACATCGACGGCTCGGGCGAAGAAGGCCTTGCCGCGCAAAAAGTCATCGCCGCAGCCATTGAATCGCTCGATACCGAAACCGTTGTTTACATAAAATAGGGATATTTATGAATAAAGTTCATATTGGCGTCATCAGCCACGCACACGGACACATCAACACATATTGCGGTCAAATGCAGCATTTCGACGATGTCGAACTCATCGCCACATGGGACGACAACAAAGATCGCGGGCGCGAAAACGCCAACAAATTCGGCATGGAATATCGCACCTCGGCAGACGCCGTACTTGGCGATCCAAACATCGACACCGTCATGATCGGCATAGAAACCAATCGCCACGCAGAATACGCGCTGATGGCCACTCAGGCGGGCAAAAACATCCTGCTGCAAAAACCCATGGCCACCACCCTCGAAGATTGCGACCGCATCATCGAAGCTGTAAATAAATCGGGCGTCAAGTTCAGCATGGCCTTTCAGATGAGACAGGACCCCGTCAACCGCAAAATCAAAGAACTCGTTGACAAAGGCATAGTTGGTAATATCGCGGTTGTGCGCCGCAGACATTGCATCCCCGTTTTGCTCAATCCCCACTTTGTCACTGGCGCGTCCAAATGGCACCTCGACCCCGTTGCCAATATCGGAATGTACTTCGACGACGCCACCCATGCCGCCGATTGGTTCTACTGGATCTTTGGTCGCCCTATCTCGGTAATGGCCGAAATCGACAACATCGTGATAGATACTGCGCCCGACGACAACGGCGTCTCCATTTTCCGCTTTGAAACCGGCATGATGGGCATATTATTCAACGGCTCCACCACCGCCGCAGGCGTCAACACCACTGAAATCTACGGCGACGAAGGAACCATCATCCAGGACTACGGAGACGCACCCTCCACTTCTGCGCCGCGATCAGAAGACGCCGTCCCACTCAAATACATCCGCCGAGGTGACGATCACTGGACCGAATTCAAAATGGACATCCCCAAAGGGCAGGGCGAGCGCATCGCCGCTATACCCCGCCCATTCATCAACTACATTCGCGGCCTGAGCGATGAGCGCGTCTCCCCAGAAGAGGGTCGCGTCTCCGTTGAAATGATCCTCGGCGCGTATCAATCGGCAAAAGAAGGCAGAAGAGTCACATTATAGAAGCGTGCAATGAAAGGATAACCCAATGCAACAAACCTATCCCGATCTCGACACATACAAACGGGAAGTATTTGCCCGTGAAGACGACTTGCTCAAAAACATCATGCCCGATGCTGCCAAACAGGGTATTCCGCGAATCTCCGTCAGCCCCGAAGCCGGACAAACCCTGTATTTGCTCGCCAAAACAATCGGCGCAAAAAAAATCCTCGAATTTGGTGCACTCGCTGGTTATTCGGGACTCTGGCTCGCCCGCGCGCTGCCTGAAGATGGGCAATTCATCACCCTGGAAATTGACCCCAAACACGCCGATGTCACGCGGCGCAATTATGAAAAAGCCGGACTATCCGACCGAACAGACGTGCGCCTGGGCGACGGCACAAAACTCATGAGAGATGCAGTGCAAGACGGACCTTTTGACCTCATCTTCATCGACGCAGACAAAGAAAGCTATCCCAAATACCTCGACTTCGCCCTTGAAAACACGCGCCCGGGCGGCCTCATCATCGCCGACAATGCCAATGGACACGGACATGCACACCGCGCACTACCCGAAGGCGATGGTCGCCGCGGCATACAGGACTACAACCGCCGCGTTGCCGACCACCCCAAACTCATCTCCAACATCATCCCCGTAGGCGGCTGGCTCGCCGTCTCGCTCGTTTTGGACTAAATTTTAGAACTGATCCTTGACCCTACCATTGCCCTCCTTTATATTTTGAAAAACGAACAGAGGTCGCGCCCATGGTCCATGAAGCCCAAATCGAAGGCATATTTATCGACCGCCAATTCGAAGAGCCGGTTGTTATGCTAAAGGAGAAAGACGGCGAGCACCGCGTGCCAATATGGATACAAATGGGCGAAATGTTTTCGCTTGCCCTTCAGATTGCAGGCGAAAATTTCAAACCACCGCGTCCTTTTGCACACGACCTGATCAAAACGGTTATTAAAAACCTGCAAGCCAGTGTTCAACACGCACTTATCACAGATATCATAGACCACGTCTATCGCGCACAATTGCATCTCACCTCCCCCGCTACCCCTTTGGAACTCGACGCACGCCCCAGCGATGCGATCTTGATAGCACTCAAGTTTGACGTGCCAATCTACATTGACGAAAAAGTGATGCAAAAAAGCGCTGAACTGTCGAAAAACCATCCCCCCGAACTCCTACAACAGAGACTCCAAAAACTGCACCCAGAAGATTTTATCAACTTTGTTCAATGAAAACATTATCCATACTCTTATTTTTTCTTTTTTCTACCCAGATATCGGGTGAGATATTCAGTCAGAAAGCGGAAACCCTCTTCCAACGCGCACTTGCCCATTATAATCAAGACAATTTTTCAGACGCCCGGGATGGGTTTATCGAACTCGTCGAACAACACCCCCCCAATCAGCGCACCTCTGCCGCGCGATTCATGCTGGCAAAATCGCACTACAAATTGAAAGCGTACGATCTGGCTCTGAACGAAGCCATCGCGCTTCAACACCACTATCCCCGCAGCCGATATATCTCCGAAACCGACCTGATCATCGGCGACTGCTATTTTCACCAGCGCCAGATTTACAACGCCGCCACACAATATGCGCGCGTGCTCACCAGCCGCGCTGACATACGCACCAAAGCGCGCGCAGCCGACCGCCTGAGTCAATTATCTGACGGCGAAAAACTGACCGACAGCGAGATCGACAATCTAAAAATCGACTTTAATCGCGCCATCATCGACGAAGCCATTGCATTTGGCAAGGTGCGCTGGCACATCAAACTCGGCAACCTCGAAACGGGCAACAAATACTTGTCCTTCTTCCTCGATCACCATCCAAATGGGCAATTCACAGCGCTCGCGCACCAAATCCCCATACCCGAACGCACATCGCCCCAACCCACTCCCAAACCCCAAAAAGCGCGCTATAAAATTGGCGTCATCGCTCCATTGGGCACCCCAAGCGGCGAAGACCTCCGCAACGGCATCACACTTGCGAGAGACCGCAATCCACTCACATCTCACGACCAGATCGAACTGATATTTGAAGACTCCGAAGGCGATCCCATTCGCGCAGCACGCGCGGCACAGCGCCTTGTTGAAGAACGCGAAGTACTCGCTATCATCGGCGCGCTCACAAGCGCGGTAACCACGCCTATCGCAACCATGCTCAGCGCCCAAAAAGTGCCTCTAATAGCTCCAACAGCCTCAGACGACGGCATTGCATCCCTCAGTCCCTACGTTTTTCAAGTCAACGCAACACCAGGGGCACAGGGCAGGCACATTGCAGAACACGCCGTGAATAATCAGAGCTTGCGAACGCTGGCCTCGCTCGCGTCTCGGGATGATTATGGCCGGAGTATCGCCCGCGCATTTGCCACCAGAGCCGAAGACCTCGGTGCCGAAGTACTCATTCAAGAATGGTATGAACCGGGTACTACGGATTATCGCCGCCAATTTGAACGCATACGCATCGCGGGACTGGCACTTCAAGCGCCCGACGATCTCGCCTCAGAAATTGATTCCTTAATCCTCGGCAACATACGCGTTGCCCCTCCCCCACCCGTTGTAGTTGACCCGGACACCGTGCAACTCGAAGTCGTCGAAGCCCTGGACGGCATCCTCATTGCTGGTGGTGCTGAAGACATCTTACTCATCGCCCCCCAATTTCATTCCGCCCTCGTCTCTTCCCAGGTACTCGGCAGCGATGGCTGGAACCACGATGAAGTGGCTCGCGATGGCGGAAATTACGTCGATGGTGCTATTTTTGTCGCAAAATACTACGACCAGAGCCACCTCGAATCCGTTCAAAATTTCGTCAACGCATATCGCTCGCGCTATGGCAAAGAACAGAATATCGTTGCCGCCCTCGGACACGACGCCATGCTATCCATCCTGCACGGTATAAACGCGGGCGGCACCACCAGAGACCGCCTGCGAGACCGCCTTGAAACCCTCGCGGACATACCCGGTGCAACCGGCCAAATATCCTTTGACAAAGGCCATCGGGAAAATGCATGGATGTATATGCTCACCATCCGGAATCGCAGAATAGAACTGTATAAGAATCCGCAGATGGACGCAGATGGACACAGATAAAAAAGAGGGACTGGGGAATGGTTGGAGGTTTCTCAATTTTTAATTCTCAATTTTTAATTCTTCTGGCATACCGTTTGCTTAAGG
>JAPPIE010000016.1:0-11283 GCA_028874765.1 Gemmatimonadota bacterium | reverse complement strand
TTCTCAATTTTTAATTCTCAATTTTTAATTCTTCTGGCATACCGTTTGCTTAAGGTCTATTGCAGTAATAAAACAACTTACTGTAAATACAGACCTTTACATCGCAAACGCGCCCAATGCCAGAACACATCTTTCACTTCCGCACGCTCGCATGGCACATTGTGTTCACCCTGTGCCTTCCCGCGCTCCTATTTGCGCAACCGTCCGCCATCTACACAGAAGAAGAAGCCGAAGCTTATAACGACTTATTGCACGACCTCGAAGGCATAAGCCTCGAACTCAATCGCGCAAGTGAGAAAGACCTGCTCATCCTGCCCGGTATCACCCCAGAACTCGCCCGACGAATCATCGCCCGGCGCCCCTATCGCACCCTTGCAGAACTCGCCCATGTGCAGGGCTTATCGGAAGAACACATCGACCTCATCGCGCCCTATCTGTCCATCGCCCCCCCGCGCCCATGGCGTTTACAATACACATCCCGCGTCACGCGTCCTTCCAGACGCGCCAATAGCTTTGGCGACATGCGTCTCTACCAGCGACTCGAAATCGCTTCGCCCGCACGCCTCTCTGCCTTTTTTCTTACCGAACGCGACCCGGAAGAACCGACCCTTACCGATCATGTCACCGGCTATATTGCCCTGCCGCTCTCTCGCATCAACATCATCATAGGAGATGTGCGTCCAGAATGGGGACAGGGATTGCTCTTTTCTCGCCGCACCCGCAGCGCGACCGGCCTGAGCTATGCACGCGCCCGCACTGCCACGCGGTCAGGCAACCGCACCAGCACAGAACACGGTGCCCTGCGCGGCATTTACCTGAGCGGCTCACACACCCACCTGCTCTGGAGCCTGATGTATGGCCAAATGACATGGGATGCGACCTTTGGCTCTGACACGCGCATCTACACCAGCGGCCTTCACCACACTGAAACCTCACAAGCGCGCAAAAACGCGCTTATTGAACACCTCATAGGCGCGAACATAGCCATTGGGTCCTCACAAAAACACATTGGATTGACAGTCCTCAACACAGCCTTTAATCCAGTCGCATATGACACAGTCGGAGAATCCGCAGTACCGCGCACAGCTCGGGCAGGCCTGTTATTCAGCCTCAACGCCTTCTACCGCGCCGATCATATCACCCTGTTTGGCGAAATCGCCCCGAAAGCTTTCATAACCGGCCTCGTCGCTGGCACGCCCACCCTGCGTCTTCACCTCATCGGCAGACGCTATGGCGCCAATTTCTACAGCTTGCACGGCGCACCTTATGCCGCCTATAGCTCCCCCCCCAACAACGAATGGGGCGCATTCTTTGGCCTGACCTGGCGCATATCAAAACGCAAACGCCTCGATATCGCCCTCGACCGTCACGGTCATCTCGCGCCAGAAAAAAGCGCACTGCCAGAACGAGGAGATCGCATGCGACTCAATTTTACCCACCGCTTTAGCAGGGGTTTTTCTGCACGTCTAACTGCCGATGCCAGAAGTGCGACAAATCGCGTGCCCCGCCAGAGCCTTCGCCTCGTACTCACCTATAAACGCCCCTCCCACACCATGACCGCATGGCTACAGCGCGCCCACGCCGGTACATCGGGAAATGCTGCCGGACTCCGCTTTCAACTCGGCAAATCAACGGGCTTCTCCCTCGCGCTATGGGCCACCCACCACAAAATCTCATCCTACAACGCGCGTATCTACGACGTTGAACCCGATGTCTGGGGCGGCATACGCCTGCTCACCCTCTCGGGAGACGGCACCAATCGCGGCCTGCGCCTCACCTGGGCAACCGCGCATTTCCGCCTGTCAACGCGCTACAGCCACCACCGCACCTCCTCGTGGTCGGCACAACTCGACCTCAAGCGTTAGCTCCCTTCTCTTACCTATTATTTTTTATTGACCAATCAACCGTTTTTATATTATCATACTTCTGATTAGAGCACACAAGAACACACCTTATGATAGAAAGGAGGGATTTCCTCGTAAGTTAAGCTGTGCTCAATACCGACATTTAGCGTGCCTCATTCACCCCCATCTGGAGGTAAAACCATGAAGTATCGACATCTCCCCCTGATCCTCGCACTCTTCATTGCATGCAGCTATAGCGCGAGTGATGCAGGCCATCACCTGAAGAGCGAGCAAAAAAGCGAAAGCGCCGCTAAAAAAATGGCGCCAAAACCAGTCATGATCGCCGATGCCAATCTGCGTGCGGTCATTGCGGATTCCCTGAACATGGCGAGCGATGCGGTGATCACCACCGCTGACATGGCAAAATTGCGACGCCTTTTCGCGCAAAATGCAAACATCAGTGATTTGAGCGGACTCGAGCATGCAAAAAATTTGACAGTACTGAACCTCGGTGCTACGCGCGTGGAAAATAAGGTCGTCAACAGCAACGCTGTCTCAGATATTGCAGCACTTGCTGGTTTAAAAAAACTGAGAACGCTGAATCTGACCCGCAATAATGTGTCTGACATCTCAGCACTTGCTAAATTAACCAATCTGAGAACGTTGCATCTCACTGCGAATCGCAACGTTTCTGATATTTCGGCATTGTCGGGCTTGGCCAAACTGAGAACACTGAATCTTTCCGGCAACAAAGTCTCGGATATTTCGGCAGTATCGGGAATGGCTGAGTTGAAAACCCTGAACATCGCCAACAACAAAGTCGCCGATATCGCACCGGCCGCCGGCCTGGCCAATCTGGCAACACTGAATATCAGGCGCAATGCTCTGAACGAGGCGTCGATGAAGACGCATGTTCCCGCCTTAACAAAAAAAGGCGTTAAGGTAAATACCGACAGCTAAATGCCTGTAAAAATCTCAGGTCATAACCAAACGAGTTCGCTCGGTAAGGCTGGGCGAACTCGTTATCGTTAAAAAACACATTATGAAATCAATCGCTGCAATAATTATCCTCATGCTGAGTATCCAAACACACACAGAAGGATTCACGCCCCCGGATAGGGATCGGATTCTAACGACCCTGAAACCTGACCACCCGCGTCTGATGATAGATGCAAATACCATCGCGCTTATCAAAGAGAAAATCGCTCGTGATACGGTCGCCGCAAAAATCTACCGCCGGGTCAAGCGAGACACTCGGGAAATACTCACGCAAAAACCATCGGAATACAGCATCCCTGACGGAAGGCGGTTGCTCTCCACCAGCCGTCGCGTCAAAGAGCGCGTGCGCCAACTCGCCTTTCTCTATCTCATAGAAGGCGGAAAATCCTATCTATATCGCGCCTGGGCCGAACTCGAAGCCGCAGCGCAATTCAAAGACTGGAATCCCGATCACTTTCTCGACACCGCAGAAATGACCTATGCCTTTGCCGTTGGATACGACTGGTTATACGACCATTGGACAGAAGACCAGCGTCATATCCTTCGCAACGCCATCGTAGAAAAAGGTCTCAAACCCGGCTTAAAAGGCTATCGTGAAAACGCCTGGTGGGCGCGCAGTCACAACAACTGGAACCAGGTCTGCAACGGTGGGCTTGGCATGGGCGCACTCGCCATAGCTGATGAAGAACCAGAACTCGCCAATGAAATTCTCCACGCGGGCATCAAAGGCATTCCCCTATCGATGAATTTTTACGCACCCGATGGCGCGGGTATTGAAGGCGTGACCTATTGGGATTATGGTGCGCGTTACAACGTCCTCTTCTTGTCCAGCCTGTTTAGCGCACTCGGCACGGATTTTGACCTCTCAGCTACCCCCGGATTTAAAGAAAGCGGGGATTATCAGATTTATATTTCGGGGGCAGATCGCTACAGTTTTGACTTTGCCGATTGCGGGTTGCGGCGTATGAGTTCTCCCATGCACTTCTGGATGGGCAATCACTACGGCATAAAACACTACAGTTGGTTTCGCTACGATACGCTCAGACAACACCCCAGGGGAACAGTGCTCGACTTGCTGTGGTTCGACGACAGCGCAAAAGACTTTGATCCCAGTTCCCTGCCCCTCGACAAACACTTTCGCAAAGCCGATGTCGCCACCCTGCGTTCTTCCTGGACCGACCCCAATGCTCTCGTGCTGGGTATTCAGGCCGGCGGCAATTACAATCTGGGCATGCACCGACACCTCGATCAAGGGACATTCATCCTCGAAGCACTCGGCGAGCGCTGGGCTATCGACTCGGGCACGGAACGCGAAACCTATCAAAGACACCGCAACAAACGCCAACGGTGGGAATTCTATCGCATCCGCGCCGAGGGCCACAACACCCTCGTCTTCAACCCCGCCAATGGTCCGGATCAGAACCCCAAAGCCGAATGTCCCATCACCACCTTCAATGCTGCGCCTAATCATGCGACTGCTGTTCTCGATCTCACCGATGTTTATGCCGATGATGTGACCCACGCGCAGCGCACCTTTGAGATAATAGACCAAAATCATGTCGTAATCACCGACGACATTGAGGCCAAATCTCCGTCTGAACTCTGGTGGTTTATGCATACGAGAGCCAGTATCAAACTCGAAGGCCAAACCGCCCTGCTAACGCGCAGGGGTAAGCATCTCAAAGCGGAAATTTTATCGCCATCCGACGCGATATTTACAGTTCTCGACGCAACCCCTTTGCCCACCTCCCCCAATCCCAAACAAGCCGATAACACGGGACGCAGAAAACTGGCGATTCACTTCGCAGATGTCACAACTCTTCAGATCAAAGTAAAGCTCACGCCAGAAGTAAGCCCATAAGCCTGTGCTGTGTAAACTTTGCACTTTGCATCATCTTATTTCTTCTTTAAATTTCCCTATCCTCTCCCCCCCATAATAACACTATGTCCATCAAATTTCTACACGTTGCCGACACCCATATTGGCGTTGAAAACTACGGCCGTCTCGATTCGGGTACGGGCCTTCACACGCGCTTGCAAGACTTTATCAAAAGTCTGCGATGTGCGTTTGAAGAAGCGATAAAAGAAGAGGCCGACCTCGTCATCTTCGCCGGCGATGCCTATCGCTCATGCGACCCCACCCCCACGCACCAGCGCGAATTTGCATCCCTCATTCACATGCTCAGTGCCCGCGACATTCCCATTGTCATGATCACGGGTAACCACGACAGCCCCGTATCTTATGGCAAAGCCTCATCAGTTGACATCTTTGGCACACTGGGCACAAAAGGCGTCCACATTGCCACTGAAGACCGCCTCATCCCCATTGACACAAAATCTGGTCCCATTCAAGTTGCCTGTTTGCCCTGGCTGCACCGCAGCCGCCTGCTGACCCAGGGCCCCTATCACAACTTATCGCAAGAAGAAGTCGTCGAAAAACTTCAAGACCTGGGAGCCCTCCTGATTGATCGTCTGGCCTCACGGGTTGATCCCGCTATTCCCGCCGTTCTCGTGGGACATCTCGCCGCTGCCGACGCCACCTTGTCCGGCTCTGAACAAACCGCAATTATTGGGCGCGACCCCGTTTTTCTCACCAGCACACTCGCCAATCCCGCCTTTGACTACGTCGCCCTGGGCCACATTCACAAATTTCAGGACCTCAACCCCAATGCCCAACCTCCGGTCGTGTATTCCGGCAGTATTGAACGCATTGATTTTGGAGAAGAGCGAGAAACCAAAGGCGCCGTCATGGTCACCATAGAGACTCGGGAGACAGAACGGACGACATCTTACAAATTTGTAAGCACGCCAGCCCGTCCCTTTTGCACGGTATCGGTTGATATCGACCCAGATCAGGATCCCACAACAGCCATACTCGAAGCCATCGACAAACACACCCTGACCCATGCCATTGTGCGCGTCATCTACGATTTGCCCGGTGATCGCACAGATACCGTTGACCTCAAAGCCATCAAAAACGCGCTCAAAGACGCGTTCATGGTCGCCAGCATAGCCCCCAAACCCAGGGCACAAAAACAGCAGCGCAGAGCCAGCATTTCAGAAGATATGGGCATAAAAGACGCACTCCACGCATACTTACAAAATCACCCCGACCTCAAAGATATCGAAAAAGACCTTCAGAATTACGGCGCGCAACTCGAAGCCGAACTCAGAGGTGGCGAATGATTCCCATAAGCCTTTCCCTGCAGAATTTTCTCAGCTACGGCGAAAACGTGCCCCCCCTCGACTTTTCGAGCTTTCACGTCGCCTGCATATCTGGCCGCAATGGACACGGCAAATCTGCCCTGCTCGACGCCATCACCTGGGCACTGTGGGGAGAAGCCCGCAAATCCGGCAGCGAACGCCGTCCCAACGACGGTCTGTTGCGAATTGGCACCACTGAAATGCGGGTCGATTTTGAATTTTTCCTCGAAAATGACCGCTATCGCATCAGCCGCAGCTTTCGCAAAACAGGCAAAAGCGCGACCACCCGCCTGGAATTTCAGATTTACGCTCCGGAAACGAACGCATACAAAACCCTCTCGGAAGAAAGTGCCATACGCCAGACACAGGCCAGTATTGACACCCTGTTGAGAATGACTTATGAGACCTTTATCAACTCGGCCTTTCTCCTTCAGGGACGCGCAGATGAATTCACGCGCTGCAAAGCGAGCCAGCGAAAAGCCCTTCTCTCAGACATTCTTGGCCTATCGCATTACGACGACCTGTCTGCCCTTGCGCGAGAGCACGCGCGCAAAGGAGATATAGAACTTGCAACTGCTCGCGCAAAAAGAGATGACATTGCGCAAACCATAGAAAAACGCGATGAATTTGTAGCGCAGCGCGATAGCGTCAACGCACAACTCCAGGCCTGCAATAGCGAATTGGAAAACGCGGAAAATCGCCGCGAAGCACTGCGAAAAATACGCACCCAACGCGAACGCCATGAAGCCGAACGCGAGACCCTTAAAAAGGACGTATCGCGCACCGAATCGGGTCTGGTGGAACAGCAAACCGCATGTGAAAAAGCAAGGCAAGATGTGGCGACCTATCGCGCAATTCTCGACAGACGCGATGAAATCACAAATGCCGCTGAAAAATATAGGACACTCCAAAAAGAAGACACAGACCTGCAGACAAAATTACACGCCCTGAGACCACTTGAAAAACGCGCAGGAGAACTCGATCAAAAAATCGCCGATCGTCGCCACGAAGTGGAACGCCGCCTCGGCGAATGGCAAATACGCATTGGAGACGCCGAACGCGCATTGCGGGAGACAGAAACGCTTCTCTCTGACCGTCAAACCATTCAAACAAAGATCGAAGCATTGCACAAAGCCAGGCAACAGGACCGCGAATGGGAAGACATACGCGAAAATCGAGAGCGCGTTGAGCGCAATATTCGAGATCTGGAGCGACAAATAGACAGCGTCGTTGAAAATCTAAAAGTAGATATTAACACCCGCACACATCAACTGCATCAGACCGATGTGCTGGTGGCCGAGATTGAAGGACGCAGAAAAACGCGGCAATCTCTCCGTGCACAAGCAGAGGAAATCCACTCTCTCGAAACCGAACGCGATGAGATTCGCAACAAAGGCAGTGCCCTCAAAATTCAGATCGAAAACAACAGAGACCGCCTCGACACCCTGCGCCAAAACCACAAAGACATCGCCCAACAGCAGCAAATTTTGCAAAGTGTTCGGGATGCTTCGTGTCCTCTGTGTGGTAGCGAACTCGATCAGACTCATCGCGAAGAAGTAACAGAAAAACTCTCAAATCAGTCGCGAGAACAACAGACGCAGACCACACAGTTGGAATCGGATATTCAAAAAGCCGAAGCAGAACGCGAACAACACAGACATCGCTATCAAGAGATTAAAAACCAACTCGCACAGCGCGAAGGCATCGCCCAACACCTCGCCGAAGCCGAAGCCGCAATAAAAGAAGCCGAAAATGCCGTACAAACCCGCGAGACATTGTCGGCTGAAATCAGCGCCCTGAAAACCCAATTGCGAGAACAAACCCAGAACAGCCCGGACGCGCGCGCACTATCCCAGGCCCGCAATGCGCTTGAAAACCTGATCTATAACCCGGCCGAACACCGCACCCTGCGCGAGAAACTCAAAGAACTCGACTCTGTTGAGGCACAAAATGCCCAACTCCAACTCGCCGAAGAACGGAAAGAAAAAACCCTCGCGGAATTGCCCTCATTTCGCAAAAAACGCGACCTCGCACAACAATGGCTGGACGAAGCCAAATACGCGCTCAACGAACAAGCAGAACGCGAGCAGGTGCGCGGTCGCATCCACACCCTGAATTACAATGCCGAACACCACCAGCGCATCTCCGAGCAACTCGCCGCCCTGCGAGATGCGCCAGCGCAATACGAACGCCTTCAAGTGGCCAAACGCGACCTCGAAAATGCGCAAACGCAACTCAAAACTGCAGAAAATCGCCTGACAGAACTCACAGAGCACAACGAACAAACGCAAAAACGCCTGTCAGAAATCGCGGCAGCCATCAACAGCGCTGAATCAACCCTCGAAGAAGCCAATGCGCTGGAAAAAAATATTGCACAGATGCGCGCCCAACGCGACGGCCTGCTCCAGCAAAATGCCGCTCTGCAATCCCAAATTGAACATTGCGATGCACTCAGCGCAGAACAAAACACTGTCGAGGAGAAAATCAAATCCTGCGAGAGCGAGATCCGCATCTATCGCGAACTGACCACCGCATTTGGCAAAGACGGTATTCAGGCGCTCATAATCGAACAGGCCATTCCAGAAATCGAAGAAGAAGCCAATCGCATTCTCGCGCGCCTGACAGATAATCGCACCCAAATCGCCCTGGAATCTCTTCGCGACCTCAAAACCGGAGGAACGCGCGAAACCCTCGACATCAAAATTAGCGACGAACTCGGCGAACGCAGCTACGAACTCTATTCGGGTGGAGAAGCTTTTCGCATTGACTTTTCTATCCGCATTGCCCTGTCCAAACTCCTCGCCCGCCGCACGGGCACGCGCCTGCGGACCCTGGTCATCGACGAGGGCTTTGGCACTCAGGACGCCGAAGGACTCGACCACCTCGTAGAAGCTATTCAAGCCATCAGCGGGGATTTTGAAAAAATTTTAATCATCACTCACGTCGAATCGCTCAAACAGGCATTTCCCGTACGCATCGAAGTCACAAAATATCCCGATCTGGGATCGCGCTTTGAGGTACTCTACTAAATGCCCCAACCCGACCGACCCGCATGGCTCGAAATCGATCTATCAGCCATTGCGAACAATATTTCTGCAGTCCGTCATTTTGTTTCGCCAACAACGCAGGTCATGGCCATTGTCAAAGCCAATGCCTATGGCCATGGCCTCATACCCGCTGCTAAAGCAGCCATAAAAGGCGGCGCGGCTGCTCTCGGCGTTGCACTGCTACAAGAAGGCATTGCCCTTCGCAATGCGGGCATCACAGCGCCAGTTGTCGTTCTCGCACCCACCATGCCCGAACAGGCCGACAGCATCGTTGCCCACAACCTGTCTCAAACCATCGGCCACCCCGCCGCGATACCACCGCTGGAAGCCGCAGCCAGACGCCACAATACACGCGCCCGCATACATCTCAAAGTCGATACCGGCATGGGCCGCCTTGGCCTATTATCCGATGAGGTGCTCGCCTTTGCCAAAAAAATCGCCCAGAATCCCCACTTATTCCTCGAAGGCATCGCAACACATGTGGCCTGGGAACGCACAGAAGACATGGACAAGGCCCGCCATCAGATCAAAATATTTGCCGCATGCCTGTCCAAACTCACAGACATTTCTGTTCCCTGGCGTCACGCCGCCAACAGCGTCATGACCGTTCACATGCCCGAATCGCACTTTGATCTCGTGCGCGTGGGATTGCTCACCTATGGCATACCCTCCACGCAAGGTGCAGGCCCGCTCTCGCTTTCTCCCGCGCTATCTATCAAAGCTCGGATCGCACAAGTGCGAAATTTTTCTACCGGCCAAACCCTCAGTTACGGAGGCACATACACACTCACGCGCCCCTCGCGCATCGCCCTCGCGCCCCTGGGATATGCCGATGGGTACAACCGCCAGATGTCCAATAAATCCCACGTCCTCATCGGCGGTAAATCCTGCCCGGTTGTCGGCGCGATCTGCATGGACGTCATCATGATCGATGTCACCGATATACCGCCTGTTGCCGTCGGTGAGGAAATCGTACTGCTCGGGCAACAGGGCGACCAAAAAATCACCGTGAACGACCTCGCCC
The DNA here is from genome assembly GCA_028874765.1 of Gemmatimonadota bacterium. GTDB lineage: Bacteria > Latescibacterota > UBA2968 > UBA2968 > UBA2968 > VXRD01. Next base: position 1,165 of record JAPPIE010000016.1, on the reverse strand, counting down.
AATGGGGAAATTATATCTCACACGAAGTTGTTTCCCTGCTCGGCGCGCGTCTTCCCCGGCACTATATTTCGTAAAATTTGAACATTGTTTCTGTCACCAAATCCTATTATCTTTATCTTTTCTTATTCCCCTTTCTACTGGGTACCGTTTTATGCGCCTTCCTCTATTTTTCTTACTCTTGTGCATCGGATGTGGTGACCACTTGCCCGAATCCCTCGGACCCGCTCGCAAAATCATTGTACTCGCCGACTCCACCGATTGGCAAACGCTGGAAGATCCCCTCCGCGAAATTTTTGAAACCGTTATCTATACGCCTCAGGCCGAACGCGTTTATGAAATTGAATGGGGCGACGTCAATTATCTCAGCGCGCACAAACACGACCAGCGCAAAAGCCTCATGGTTATCGCGCCCCTCAATGCCAATCATCCCACTGCGCAATTCGTCAAAGAGATACTCAGTCCCGAAGTACAACAAACCATTTTGGACGGTCGCGCAGGTGTAACCTGGAAAAAAAACGTGTGGGCCAGAGATCAGACCCTTTATATCGTGTCCGGAAAAGATATAGAAACCACCGTTGAAAACCTCTTTATGGAATCCGATCGCTTGTATAGCACCCTGGAAAATGCCGTTGATCACAGTGTGCGAGAAAATGTTTACAGCTTTGGCGAACGCAAAGATGTCACCCAGGAACTCGCCGAAACCTATGGTTGGAATGTGCGCGTGCCCTTTGGCTATCGCATCCTCGAAACCTATCCCAACTTTGTCGTACTCGCCAGAGATAATCCCAACCGCTGGCTCTCCGTCTATTGGGAAGACAATGTACACCCCGATCAACTCACCGAAGACTGGGTTATTCAAAAACGCGACGACATCATGGGGCAGTGGTTTGGTGGCGACCGCATTGTCCTGGGCGAAGTTACCGTTGGTCAGGTCGAATTTGCGGGTAAACTCGCCGTAGTACTTCAGGGCCTTTGGGAAAACGAAGCCGAGTGGAAAGGCGGCCCCTTTAAGAGCTATGCTTTTGTCGATGTCGATCTCAACCGACTATTTTTTATCGACATAGGGCTTTACGCGCCCAATAAAAAAAAGGGCCCCATTTTGAGACGGGTAGATCTCGTCGCCAAATCTTTCACCATTAACCGCGCGTTTTTTCAAGACAAATGA
>JAPPIE010000312.1 GCA_028874765.1 Gemmatimonadota bacterium | reverse complement strand
GGAAAAGCGCAATACGAACTGGGGCATGTGTATTATCGCAGTCGAAAATATCTCAAAGCTGAAAGCGCGTTTGACCGCGCCTTCAAAGTATATCATGTGCCCGAAGCACTTTTTTACCTGGGCCGATGCGCTATTAAGCTCGGGCACGATTTAACGGGAACAACGCGGTTTCGTGAATTTGTGCGCCGCTATCCCAACGCCAAAACCGCACCTGAAGCCTTCTGGCAGGCTGCCATGGCCTATGAGCGACGGGGACGTCATAGCGATGCGCGCAAACTATTTATAGCACTGGCAAAAGCCTACCCCAAAAACACTTATGCCGACCAGGCTGCGTGGCGGGCGGGATTCGCGCTTTATCAAACACGGCAATACACGGCTGCTTCCAAAGCCTTTTTGCGCCTATCGCGCCAGACCTCTGCGAGCCATCTGCGCGATCAGGGGTATTATTGGGCGGGCAAATGTTACCAAAAATTGAAACAAAAAGCAGAAGCGCGATTCTGGATTGAACGCGCCTCAGAGGGGTTTCCCACCTCTTATTACTCAACGCGCGCACATGCAGTCCTGGGCAAAACAGAAAATGCTTATATCGAAGTACCCCAACCGGGTGAACACCTATCAGTTGGTCAATCCTATACGCCTTCGACACATATCCCAAAAGGGGATGTACTGGCGTCTATCGGGTTATATCGAGATGCCGAGCGGGAATACGACCGCGCGCGGCAAATTCTCGGACGCAATTTATTCGCGCTGGATGATTTGAAGCCGCGCTATGAGCGCGTTCGCGCCATGCACAAAGCACTTCAAGTATCCGCACAGATTGTAATGTTAGAACGCGCACAGGGGATATCCATGACGCGGGCCTCATTCCGTAGATTGTACCCAACGTATTATTGGGGCGAGATCAACCAGATAGCGCGAAAAATGAATCTGGATCCCAATCTCATGATCGCCATCATGCGACAGGAAAGCGCGTTTAATACAACTGCTGTATCTCGCGCGGGCGCACGTGGGCTAATGCAAGTGATGCCGCAAACGGGACGGGATATGGCCCGACTTGTCAAGCTCAAAAATTTTTCAACCGAAGACCTGCACGATCCCCACACGTCAATTTTGTTGGGCGGACAACATCTCTCCGACCACATGAGGGCATTTCGAAAAGATAAGCACAGGCAACTTAGTTTGGCACTATCGGCTTATAATGCGGGTCTGGATGCTGCGAAGCGATGGGCGAAACGCCTCACAAAACAAGACGTCGATGAATTTATAGAGCGCATTCCCTATAAAGAAACTCGCAATTATGTAAAACTCGTGTATCGCAATTATCGCGTTTATTCTTACCTCAACGATGCACAGTCAGAAGTAAAAATATCATTAGGACATAAAAATGAATGAGCGACCGCTGTGGCTAATTCTGGAAGACGCATTTATCATCCTGTGCATCGGGGCACTCTGGCCGGGCATCCTGGGCTGGCAGGGCTGGATCTGGGATATGGTGCAATATATCGCACTCATTGGACTCGTGTGGATTTTGATACGGCGGATTGGTCGCTATCGGATGAGACGGGATGAGGGTGATGACAATTAAGGGACCTTCTCACCAAACCAAATAGGACTCCCGAACATGGACGAACACGAAAAATTCTTCTTTGACCTCAACGGCTACCTCGTCGTCGAAAACGCTTTAACACCCGACGAAATTGCCGCGTGTAACAAAGCCATTGACAACAACCCCGACAGGATGCGCATTCGCCCGCCAGAGCAATCCCTCTCCGGCGAGTCCAAAACACTCAAGGGCAAACACGGGCGCACCGATCTGGGCGGCATGCTCACCTGGCCCAAACCCTGGTGCCAACCCTTCCGCGATTTACTCGCCCATCCAAACATCGTGCCCTACCTCGCGGAATTGCTGCGCGAAGACTGTCGTCTCGACCACCTCTACGGCATCGTCATGGAAAAAGGGGCCGAGGGCCATGTCATCCATGGCGGAGGCACGGCTGACGACCTGACGCACTTCTATCAATTTCACAACGGGCGCATGCGCTGTGGACTCACCGTCGTCTCGTGGGTACTCACCGATTGTAACCCCGGCGAGGGCGGATTTGCCTGCATTCCCGGCAGTCACAAATCCAACTACAAAACACCCCGCGATGTCGCACGGGTGGATCGGGATATGGGTGTGGTAAAGCAAGTCCCGGCAAAGGCGGGGTCGGCCGTCATCTTCACAGAAGCACTGGCACATGGCACGCTCCCCTGGACAGCCGACCATCAACGCAGATCCATTCTCTACAAATACTCGCCCGGCACACTGACCTATTCAGCGCGGTATTTGCCGCCAGATGTGGAAAACGCACTCGACGAATTTACCCCCACACAACGCGCCCTACTCGAACCGCCCTACCGCACAAATCGCCCGCGCGTTACCCAATAATCCCATGAACGTCCTCATCCTCGGTGGCAATGGTTTTCTCGGTCCTTATGTCGTCAAAGCACTCGAAGACCACCATCAACTTCGCGTCACCGACCTCATGCCCATCGATACCCCGCACGACACGCGGCAGATCGATGTATCCGATTTCGCCCAGGTCATGTCCGCTGCCGAGGGCATGGACGTCATCATCAACTGCTCTGTTCAGCGCACCCATCGCAAAATTGCTTTTGGCGTGAACACAATGGGAACGCACAACGCACTCCGCGCCGCAGTTGCCTGTGGCATGAAACGCTTTATCAACACGGGACCTCGCTTCTCACTCGTCGGCCCTTCCTACCTCGATTACGACCATACCATTTCTGAAAAAATCCCCCCACAACCCGGCACGGAACTCTATGCGATGAGCAAAGGCCTCGGCCTCGAAATCTGCCGACTCTTCAGCGAACACCATCCGCTACACGTCCTCTCGCTCATCTTCTCGCGCTTTCGAAACCCCACCGCCGATCCCCATAACACCGACGACAGCACCCTCAGCATATCGGCCAGAGATGCCGCACAAGCCGTTAAGTGCGCCATAGAAGTCGATCTTCAAACGCTCCCATCGCG
>JAPPIE010000172.1 GCA_028874765.1 Gemmatimonadota bacterium | reverse complement strand
TCACAACCCAATCAAATACGACACCTTGAGCAGCACGGCGCGGCCGGTCTGGTGAAGATCGCCATCGGTTCCAAACCCGTGATCATACACAAAGAAAATATCGCTGCCCGGGCGGAAACGGTAATTGAGCAAAAAGTTTGCGCCCACGGATTCGCTATCACTATTCCACTGTGCGAAAATTTTAAAAAAGAAATCGGTCGTAAGCGAATAAATTATCCTCGTGCTCAATGCCTGAATATTGAGATTGGCCTGTGGCAAGCGAATCCAATTGCCATCGTAAATCAGCTCAATACCCAATCTGCCATTGGGACGATAGGCATTTTCTGCGGTTACCCGATACAGGTGTCCCGTATAATAGGTCCCCACCAGAAAATCAAAATCCAACTGCAATTTGCGATAATTTGCCGTATCCGGTCCCAGCCTGAACGATGTAAAAGTATATTCGCGCGGCGGAATGGCGACATCGGGTCGCTTACGCGACGGTCTAAAAGTCCGCGCAACGACATCGCGGGTCCTCTCCACACGCACCAAAAAGCGATCAGCCGTCTGAAGTGCGAGCACACCGTCAAGTCTGAACCGCTGGAACGGTACCTCGCCTTCATCGTCTTCAATCACCTGAATATCGGGCGTGAATCTCAAATTGCGGATATTGGCCACCCTGGGACGCGGCAAATAGGATAGATTGACATTATAGCGCCGAAATCCCCGAATCCCACGCCGACGGTTGACAAATCCCGCCTCCGGTTCAAAATCATCTTCCACATCCAGAACAGTTGCTGAACCCGAGTATTTGGTACCGTTATAAGAAAAGCGAAGGTACCGTGCATCGTCTGCATCTTCTCGCTCTGTATCCCAGGTACGCGCGTAAAACGCCTGTATATTGACCGCAGTTGAAGGCGAAAAACTGAAATCCAGCCCCCCAGCGCGATTGTAGTCGCCCCACCCGCCTTCGGACACTTCGCTTTGTTTATTAACCCAGATAAACCCTACATTGGACCGCGCGAACACATCGCGTTTGATCCGAAGTACGGAAAAATTTCTGCGCGGTAGTGTCTGCGTGTCCAACATCTCAGAATCCGTCAGAACATTTAATGCGCCAATACTGGTGCGCCCGGCTTTGCCAGCCAGTTTGCCTCCTGCGAGAATCGGCACGGGCTGCCCCCCATCCAGACCGATTCTCCTGCTGTAAAACAGAAGTGTTGGCGGGCGCACATCGCCCCCACGAGTTGACGCTGCCTCGCCAAAATCAAACAGCTGCGCTCCCTCCAGAAAAAACTCGCGTTTCTCGGGAAAAAACTGAGAAAATTGCGTCAAATTGACCTGCTCTTGATCGGCTTCGACCTGGGCAAAATCAGTATTATAAGACACATCCAGCGCGAGATTGGGCGTCAGACCATAGCGCACATCTGCACCCGCTTCAAACGTGCGATTCTCATCCTCATCGTCTGCAAAGTTGCGCGAAGTCCCCGGCAACACATACGGCTTGACTTGAAAAAGCCGCTTTCTCTCAACAGCCTTTAATCCACGCAACACACCCATATCGGTCATCTGATACCGCCGCCGGGGGGATGGCGTATGTCGCCCGACAATAAACGCGGTCTCTTCGTTCTTGTGACCGATATAACGCCCCATATTAATACCCCATACCATCTCATCAGACGGATTGAAACGGAGTTGATTAAATGGAATCGCTATTTCGGCAGTCCAGCCCCTCTCGTGACGCACGCACCGCGCCTCCCAAATACAGTCCCAATCTTCATTCGTCGTTCGCCCTTCATTTGACAAAAGCATATCTGTCCGCGCGCCGAGTGCATTGACAAAAAAGAAAACCCCATTCTGTTTGTCATTAAACGGATCGAGCAACAACTGAATATTGTCATCACCGGAAAGCTGAGAATCTCGGCGCATATTATTGGTAACAATGAGACCGGGATTTTTGTCATAACATTCAAAACCGAAATAAATTTTTTCATTATCATAAATAATTTTCACAACTGTCCGCTCAGTCACCGGCATCCAGTATTTCGGATCGCGCTGAACAAACCCCTCCGCGGCCTGTGCCTGTTGCCAAACCGCATCATCCAACCGCCCATCAATGCGTGGAGGCCCTGCAACCCGCGTCGCATGTGCCACCCTGCGCGGCGATCCTGCAAGCGTGTCATCATCCACCTGAGTCCGATCGCCAGGTTTTACCGGCGAACCATTTTCCTCAACCACGCGCGCAACCACCACATTGGGCAACACCTTGATCACCTGCAAAACCGCACCGTCATCGCCTGCAATCCGCAATTTCCCATCCAGATCAGCCGAAAGCCCTTCCACATAGACGAGATCACCCACCACCTGTTGAACCATACCCTGTGCATATATGGGAGTTACAACTGCCATCAGCGCGAAAACCAATATATAAAAACGCATTAAGACCTCCTGATACAATGTCTCAAAATACGGAAATTTTTAATCGTCTGGTAAGGTTTTTGACTCAGTATTCGTAGAATCAGGTGTGACCATACCGGTTTGCAACTGCTTGCGCCAGAGAGCCTTAAGCGATTGACGTTCGGCTTCTTCGGGGTCGTAAGGAACCGTTGTAAGATCAGTCAGAACAGGTTGCAAATCACCAGTTGTAAAAACCGTCTTCTTAAATGTATTGCGATGTTGTAAATCAGCCTGATCGTCATAATGGGAGGACTCGGGATCTTCGCTATTTCCATAAGCCAGCGCGCTCCACGACTGCACCGGCTGCACCAGCGAAACCACCATCTCAAAAGCGGATCCACCTTCGATAACCATTGTGCCATCTGCTTCTATTCGGGTCAGCGTCTGACGCAAAGCCTCCGTGCCAGAAGGCGCACCGCTCATCGGGAAAGTGCGATCTCCCCGCTTCAAATAATGTACCTGTCCCCAGGGCACATCCAGTCGTCCATAAGTCGCAGTCATATATGCGACCGCCTGTTGCAACGCCTCCAGTGCAACCTTTTCCCGAACCAAAATATCTCGCTTTTGCGGAACCTGTGCGAACGACGAATCGAATCGGG
>JAPPIE010000275.1 GCA_028874765.1 Gemmatimonadota bacterium | reverse complement strand
ACTTTTTTGTCTATCATTTTTTTCGCTTTTTGAAAAAAACTGTCCGAAGTATTGGTCAGTATGAACATAAAAAATAAATATCTTACAAGGAGCATTGCTTGATGCTAAATTGAAAACCAGCTATATTCTCTTACATCTCATTAGAGCACGAGATCTACGAAGAACTTGGCCTTATCGCCACCCAGAAGTTACTTTAGGAGTAAAACACTATGGATCGCGACTTAATCGCCCACTGGCCGTTCCAGGAAGACCTGAAAGACCATTCCGAAAGTGGTCTGCCCATCCAAAATCACGGTGTTGAAATCGGGGAATCTGGAGGACAAAGAAGCGCCCAATTCGACGGGGCGGAAACCTTTCTGGAAGTTCCCTGCAACCTGTCTATAGGGACAGGCGATTTTTCATGCGTGGGATGGATCTACACGGAAGAAACCGAAGTGGTTGGCGACATCCTCAGCCAATTCGATCCGGAAACCCGCCAGGGGTGGCAGGTCTCGGTTCTCACCAATACCGGCATGACTTCCACCGCTCAATCGAATTACCGCAACCTCCACTTTGGCATCGACAACGGGCATCTCGGGTCCTGGACGGATTGCGGTCGTCCCGGTCAGGCGGTCAAAATATCTGCACTTTCAACAATAGGTGGACACCTGTACGCCGGCACCTTCGAGAATGGCGAAGAAGAGGTCGGCCACCTGTGGTGCTATGAAGGAGAAAAACGCTGGACCGATCTGGGCAATCCTGTTGGATGCAACTCCGTCAACGCCGTCGTCGAATTTCAAGGCGCGCTCTACTGCGCCCTCGGTCGGTACAATAGCATCGGCTCCGCTCTGGGCGATCCCCTGAACACCACACCCGGCGGTCAGGTCTATCGGGTCGATGCCGACGGCCAATGGACCTTCTGCGGGCATCCAGGTATCGAAGACGCCACACCCGAAGAAACACCCACCACGGGACATAACACGGGCAAAGCCGATAACGCCACCGCCCTCACAGTTTATCAGGGTCGGCTCTACGCTACCAGCCTCTATCGCGAGGGCGCCTTTGTCTATGATGGCGGCACCACCTGGACGCCCATAGGTCCAGACGTGCGGCTGATGAGTTTCACCGTCTATCGGGACAGGCTCTACACCCTCGTCAATGGCGGCCCGGTTCTTCGCTACGAAGGCAACGCCGAATGGACCGACTGCGGCTGTCCAGAAACCTCTACCCAGACCTACTCGGCGGTCACTTTCAAGGGGCAACTCTATGTCGGCACCTGGCCTCAGGGCGAAGTCTATCGATATGACGGCAATACGACCTGGACCTGTCTGGGGCGGGCCGGGTACGAACGTGAGATCATGGCCATGGGACTATATAACGGCAAAGCCTATATTGGCTCGCTCCCAATGGCCAATGTCTGGCGGATGGATGGTAATCAGTTCACATTCTTAGAGTCTTTGGACCACACGTCCGCGCCTCTGCGGCGGGTCTGGTCCATGGCCGTTTATCAGGGTCGCCTCTATGCCGGCACCCTGCCGTCTGGACATGTCTATTCGGTCGAAGCCGGAAAAGTCGCCACCTGGGACCGCGCATTCCCCAAAGGATGGCGACACGTAGCCGCCGTCAAGCGAGGCGGTGTTCTGACCCTGTACGTCGATGGCATCCCCGTCGCTACAACAGACAGCTTCAATCCAAAACGCTACGATCTCAATCCCAATTGTCCCCTCTTAATCGGCTTTGGCGCCCACGACTATTTCAAAGGCGCCCTGCGAGATATCCGTATCTATCGCCGGGGCCTCACACAACGGGAAATCCAGGACCTTCAGTGACGGCTCTTCAGCCACCAGCGCATGGTATTACTGACCATATCCGCTGCGTCTCGTTGAACCCAATGGCCGCTGCTGGGGATGGTGACGAGTGTGTAGTCTTTGTTGATCCAATTCCACGTGTCGCGTAACCCGTCTTTGTCAACAGCCTTGTCTTTTAACCCGTGGAATTGCAATACGGGCATGGTGAGATTGGGCATCTCCACGCTCTGGCCAGTTCCCGCAGTTAGACCGCTATAGGCCGCCCGGTAGTAGTCGAGCATGCCCTTGACCGAGGATTGGGAAAACGCATTGATGTAGCGCTGCCGCACTTCGTCTGAGGTATTACCCGCCGAAATACGTGTAAGCACCTCGGGCGAGAACCGTTTTTCATATCCAGGCGTTTGAAAGTCGGTAATGTATTGCGTATTCCTCTTTTGCTCTGCCGTCGCGTTACGCAGCACGGTGCCGTAGCCCTTCGGGTGAGTCAGATTGCAGATCACCAGCTTGTTGACGAGTTGCGGATAGTACATGGCGAACCGCCACGAAATGGCGCCCCCCCAATCGTGACCAACGAGGGTGACCGAATCGACCGCCAGATCCTTGATTACAGCTTCGACATCCGACATGAGATGGGACATGGTGTAGTGTTCCACGCCTTCGGGCTTGCCGCTCTTGTTGTAGGCGCGTGTGTCCATAGCGACGGTCTTATAGCTGTCGGAAAGAGCGGCCATCTGTTCGCGCCAGGTATACCAAAAATCGGGAAAGCCATGGACAAAGAGAATAACGGGGCCTTCGCCCAGGGTGACGTAGTGGAGTGTCACCCCGTCGTTATCCGTCTCATGGTGCTCAACGCGGTCGAATACATCTGCTTTGACGTTAGCTATCGGGGATTTGACAGCACCTTTTAGGCGTTCCTGCTGCGCCTGCCCCTGGGCGAAGAAAATACAGGAGCAAAAGGCAGTGACCACCAGTATTGAGCGTGTTATGCGTTGTTTGGTTCGTTGTGATAGTTTCATGGCGTTCATCGTTCCAATGGTTTGGGGGATCAGGCTTTTGATGTTTGTTGGGCTTTACACGCTTGTTTCCAGACATGGTGTCTCGCCATCATCTTTTCAACTTTTTCAGGGGCGGTGGTTCGCATTGGCCAGTTCGCGCAGTACATTGACCGCGAGGAGGACATCTTTCCTTCTACAGTCGAACTGACCGACCTGGAAGCGAATGACGAACTGTCCTTCATGGATCGTCTGCGTCAGGTAGA
>JAPPIE010000405.1 GCA_028874765.1 Gemmatimonadota bacterium | reverse complement strand
CACGCAATCTATTTCTCCATCTCCATAAGGAAGATTTCGGCAATCTACTCCACACAGTATATCCGTAGCATGCAGTTTATATAATCCATCTGGAACGTGATGCCAGAACACTCCTTTGCCGTAGGTAACATCAGCAATTTCACTTCCAAGAGACACATAAAGCTTGAGAATACGAGGGAAAACGCGCTCATTACCATCGGTATATGAACTCAATACCAGGTCATTTGTTGGCTTTCCATGCTTCACAGATCGTTTTTCAAACGAAATCGCAGACTGCATCGTTACCTCTCGCGCAAATATCAATGGCACAGCAATGCTCGCTCTGATTGCCGTGCCGAGCGAGCCTTTTTTAATCACAACGTGTTCGCCAGATAAAATATCTGTTGCAATTGCGCGGAAAGGCGTTGGCAACCGATCAAAATCGTTTCGCGCTCGATACGTTGCGCCAATGGTCAATATCTGATTCTCGGCTTTGAAAGATCGGTTCGTTCTCAGCTAACTTATGGCAAATCAAATCATTTTATGCACATATCTCAATGAATTACAAAAGTTAAAAAAAAACGATATATCGTTTTAAAGCCAATATATCGCCCTTATTAAAGAGGAACAAGTCTTATTCGGATTGCGTCTGTAGCAGGGGAATCAGGCCATCAGAAAGTAATTGTGCAGCTATCAGCCTGTGTTTTTGTCTTTTCTGACCACTGATTGCTGACCTTTATTCCGCTTCCATAACTTCCGGATCCAGTTGATACCAGAACACCTCACCGGATTCAACGAGACCCCGTATCCGGTCATCTCGGCGCAAACCCACAACAGCGGAAAATGCCTGCTTACCGGTAAACCTGGTCAGGAACTCGGCATTTCGGAGGGCGCGACTGGTATCCCGTCCATTGGCGGTGAATGAGATTTCCACGGCAATGTAGCAGGGATTGCCATTCTGGTCGGTGGTCTCTATAATCAGATCGGCGCGGCGGAAACTTCTCAACTCGTTTGTTGGAATGCCAGACGTGTCGGCATCGTTAATCATATCCCACAGATCAAACTCAGTGAGGTCTTTGACCCACCGAAAGCCCATCTCACTGGCTATGAAGGGCGTCTCCCGAAGCGCGGCACTCCGTGCGTGGGCACCTTTGAGTATGCCGACATCATCCTGGATAGCCGCCACTCTATTTTCGAGCGCGTCAAAGCGTCGGTTCGTAGCCTCGACGAACCTGTGCATCTCTGCAACAAAGCTATTCATCTCTGCAACAAAGCTATTCATCTCTGCAACAAAGCTATTCATCTCTGCAACAAAGCTATTCATCTCTGCGACGAATTGGTTGAACCTTTCGGGCAGCTCAATCAATTCCCTCGTCAGCAACCGGGCACGCAGAGCATCCGCCCACTCAGGATGGTCGTCTATGATGCGAATGAGGTCTTCTATTGTATGAATCGTGGTGGTCACAGGATTTCCTCAGTGGCTGTTTTACCCATCATTCAATTAGCGGGATTAAAAAAATAATTTACTCAACCAAATCAATATATGAAAATTGAGCGTACAGAGCAATATAGCGTCTGTAAATTTTGTGAGATGGCCATTCAAAAAAGCAACCACAGTATGGAAAAGTCACCGTTGCTGTTGTGAACGGGTAAATCAAAAACGCGATGGATAGAATTGCAAGAACTGAGCCCCATTTAAGCATGATGGACTCCTTATACTTTTGCGGTTCGCCCGCTAACGAGGAATCCAGCTACCTGAATAGCGTCATCCAAAATAAAGCAGATAAAAGGTCCGCGTAGGGTAAATGCGAAGCGCGGGAGTGGGGAAGCGGCTGAGACGGAGATAGGGCATGAACTTACGCAATGCCTCGCAATCACGCAGAAGATGGGCGACATCGAAATCCAGAGAAAGCAGAATTTCGCGCTGCGCATCCGGCAAGTTGGGATACCGGCGGTCAGGACCGCGGCTTTTGTGGTTAAAACCGTGCAGCCCCTGTGCCCCAATTCCCACAGCCACCCCCAGCCAATTGGGCCAGAGTTCGGAGGCAGGCCCCATTAAAAAAGGCTTGGGATTAAGTACCATCCAAAATGTTATCCCCTCATAATCGTCTATGACCGCATGGACAAATGGACGCCCGCTGACCTGACGTGCCTTTCGATCGCGGTAAAGCGAGGATGGAAAATAGCTGAACTTAAATCGCACTGCTTGAGACGCGGGAATATATGCGTGGATCAGGGGAATCAGAGCACCCAACACATCTGCCGTGGCATCGGGAATGCTAAATCCCCATTGATCAGATCGCCCATCGCGGAACTCGATATAAAGCAACTCGGCAATGCTGCTCAAAGAACCGAGCAGCATTGCTGTGCGCGGGGAAAAGCCTATCCAGTGATAGAGATCGCGAGCCGTCTGAGTAAATAAAATTCCTGCCATAAAATGACCGCTTTGATCCATATTGAGAAGGGTATCGCCAGACCAATCGTAAACAACACGGAAACGACCTGTATTTTGGCCTTGCCACCAAGTTCTTTCAAAATACCGATAGCCCACCCAATGCACGCCAGCAGCCGCAACACCGACATAGGCCAGACGTTTGAGATGGATACCTCGTTGCCGCGTTTTTGACGAATCGGGTTGATCAGCAGCAGCCGAGACGCACAGGAATACAATAAAGGGAAAAATTAATCGCAAATATCGAAACACGGTATTGTCCCTATGTTAGGTATGAGAGGCTTTGATATGTTTCTTCAGGTCCACATCAACCTTTGCTCGTTTAGAGGGTGAATGTGCTCGCCAGGCATAATACCCGCTGAGGGAGGCACCCAGGACTCGGCATTGCGTGGCGATTGGCCAAAGTGCCTATTGAAATACCCGACCCCATCCATGGCATTTACCACATCGACAACCCGCAAATAACGGTAGTATTTTCTCAACTAAAAAGGACCGTGTTCAGTCATTTTTTGTATTAGAAACCCCCGAATTGATATGTAAGTCCCAGCTTCATCCGCCGCTCTTTGGGGTCGTGCGTGAAGCCATCGTAGGCTTGCTCGATATTCACCAGAGGTG
>JAPPIE010000063.1 GCA_028874765.1 Gemmatimonadota bacterium | reverse complement strand
AAAAATTGTCCCACTGTTCTGTGGCGTACCAGTTATCGACCACGCCGCCGTGGATATAGGTGCCGCTTGCGCCCAGTTCGATGGATGCGCGGAGCCATTTGCGCCAGGCGTCGGGTTTGCCGCGTTCGATGCAGACCTGTGCGAACCACTGGATGCTGCCGCCTTCATCCCAGTATTCTTTGAGGAGTCCCATGATGTGGTCGTCGGTGCGCCCAAAGAAGGTGTTGATGCCGAGTTCTTCGGCCTGTCGCCAAGTGTCTTTGATGCGGCTGGGTGTGTAATAATCGGTCATTTCTTTGCTGCGTTCTCTGGTCTGGTGCGAAAACCCGCTGAACGGGTTGCCGCCAATACAGAGGCCCGAGACACTGACGTCGCCTATGTTTGCGTATCGCATGTGTTGCTCCTCTATGGACGCATAAAGCCCGAGAAAAAGTCGTTGCCTTTGTCGTCAACGACGATGAATGCGGGAAAGTTTTCGACTTCGATGCGCCATATCGCTTCCATGCCGAGTTCGGGATATTCCTGGCATTCGACTTTGCGTATGGCGTCTTTGGCGAGGCGGGCGGCGGGACCGCCGATAGAGCCGAGGTAAAATCCGCCGTGTTTTTTGCACGCTTCTGTTACTTGCCGCGAGCGATTGCCTTTGGCGAGCATGATCATGCTGCCGCCTTCTGATTGGAATGAATCGACGTAGCTGTCCATGCGTCCCGCAGTTGTGGGACCAAATGAGCCAGAGGCGTATCCTTCGGGTGTTTTGGCGGGTCCCGCGTAATAGACGCACAGGTTCTTGAAGTATTGCGGAAGCCCTTCGCCGCTGTCTATGCGCTCCTGGAGTTTGGCGTGGGCAATATCGCGTGCGACGATCATGGGTCCGGAGAGGGATAAGCGCGTGCTGACGGGATATTTGCTGAGGGTTTCGCGCACTTTGTCCATGGGCTGGTTGAGGTCGATTTTTACGACGTCGCCGCTGAGGGCTTCTTCATCGACTTCGGGGAGATATTTTGCCGGGTCGCTTTCCAGTTCTTCGAGGAAGATGCCTTCGCGCGTTATTTTTCCCAGAATTTGTCGGTCGGCAGAGCAGGATACGGCAATGCCGACGGGGCACGATGCGCCGTGTCGAGGCAGGCGAATAACGCGCACGTCGTGGCAGAAGTATTTGCCGCCAAATTGCGCGCCAATGCCGAGTTCATGGCTCATTTCCAGTACTTGTTTTTCCATTTCGAGATCGCGGAATGCCTGGCCGTATTCATTGCCTTGCGTGGGCAAGGTGTCGAGATATTTGGCACTTGCGAGTTTGGCGGTTTTGAGGGTGTATTCTGCGGATGTACCGCCAATGACAAGGGCGAGGTGATAGGGCGGGCAGGCGGCTGTGCCGAGTTCGCGCAGACGCTGGTCGATGAAGTCGCGCAGGCGTTCGGGATTGAGCAGCGCTCGGGTTTCTTGATAGAGCAGGCTTTTGTTGGCGGAGCCACCGCCTTTGGCCATGAACATGAATTTGTATGTAGCCCCTTGCTCGGAATAGATCTCGATTTGCGCGGGGAGGTTGGTTTTTGTATTTGCCTCCTGGAACATGTCGAGTGGCGCCAGTTGGCTGTAGCGCAGGTTTGTTTCCAGAAAGGCTCTGGTTATGCCCTGTGCGAGCGCGGCTTCGTCGCTGCCGTCGGTCCACACGCGATTGCCCTTTTTGCCCATGATAATGGCTGTGCCCGTGTCCTGACACATGGGGAGGACGCCGCCTGCGGCAATGTTGGCATTTTTGAGCATTTCAATGGCGACAAAGCGGTCGTTGTCCGAGGCTTCGGGGTCGTCGAGGATTTTGGTTAGTTGTTTTAAGTGTGCAGGGCGGAGCAGGTGCGCGCTGTCTCGTATGGCGCGGTCCGCCAGCATGGTGAGGCCCTCGGGTTCGACTTTGAGGATTTCCCGGCCCTCAAATTGCCCCGTTGAGATATAATCGGTTGTGAGCAACTGGTAGGGGGTTTCATCTTTTCCGAGGGGTATCATTTCGCGGTGTTCGTAGGTGTCCATTTTTCCCTTTCTTTTTATTGTTCCAGCCATTCGAGGTCAAAGCGGGCGACGGTGACGTATCGCGTGTCGTTCTGTCGTGTGAAGACCTGGTTTTCGTATATGCAGCATATTGTGCCATCGGCTGTTTGGGCGAGGTCGGAATAACTCGAGGGTCCCGGTTCGAGGATTTTGGAGACGGGCCAGGTCTGACAGTCGTCGGTGCTCATTTTGACGGTGAGGCGTTTGCGGTCATAAGAGACGCGGCCCGGTCTGGCAAATTCGCGTTCGAGATTGTCGGGGTTGGCAAAAATGATGTTGCCATTTTGGAGTTTGAGGATGCTGCCCATGCACACGGGTTCGAGCAGGGCGTCGTCAAATTTTAGTTCTGACCAGTTGGTCGCGCCATCGGGGCTGGTGGTGATGAGGCGGCGATGGCGTTTGGATTCCGTGCGGATGTTGAATAAGACGCGCCCGTCGTTGAGTTCAACGGGGAGTGTTTCGCTGGGGTTGATGTATTCGCCTTCTGTGCGCACGATAATGTCACTGCGCTTCCATGTTTGTGCGTGGTCGTCGCTGTAAATGCCCGAGACTGTGGAGGGGCGATGCCCGAGTTTGCCCGGGCCAAATTCCGTGCCGCCGCCGTCCGACATCCAGATGGGTACGATGAGGCGTCCGTTTTGAAGTTGAATGCCGTGCCCGGGTCCCGTGGCAATGACGCGCCAGGGATATTGTTCGCGGAAGGGTATGAGTACATCTGTGATTTCAGTGGGATCGGACCACGTGGTGCCGTCGTCTTTGCTTTGCATGTAAAATACGCGGGCGTAGTTGTGACAATAGAGGGCGTGTACTGCGCCGTCTTTGCGGTCGGAGATCATGACGAAGTTGCTGATGGGACCTTCGCCATATGTGTCGCAACGGGCGACAACGGTGGGCGAGTCCCAGGTCTGACCATCGTCTGCGCTGCGCCGCATAAGCACGTCATTGCCGTCCCAATCGCCGCCTCTGCCGCGTCGCGCCTCCGCCGTGGCGAGGAGGATGTTGTTTTGCGT
>JAPPIE010000064.1 GCA_028874765.1 Gemmatimonadota bacterium | reverse complement strand
AGACTTCGACGGGTGTACCATTGGGGTCGGACTGTACTTCCATACGCATCCCTTTTTCGAGAAGTGCATCAGGAGGAAATTTTGATCGCGCGACTTCGATTACAAAGTCGGGATTATAGGGTCCAAACGCATCTTCTGGAGATAGGATCACTGTGCGGGAATCGCCTTCTTCCAGGCCGTGTACAAGGCGCGTGAATATGTCTTTTACAGATTCGTCTCCGACTGTAAATTCAAATGGTTCATTCTCAGGTGTACCTTCGGCTACCGTTCCGTCCTCCAGAATTGCCTTGTAATAAACCAATACGCGGTCGCCTGTTTCTGCTCGTGCCATGATGACTCCTGCACATGACTAAAAAAGTGCGAGTTGCTGCCCCAAATGCTTGGTGTCAGAAAAATATTGTGGTTCGTAATTGCTGCTTTCCTTCCAGGTGGCATAAACGCAGTATTCAAAAAGCTCTTTTTTGCTGTTGCGTTTTCTGACTATTCTACTTCCTATATTGGTGAATCCAAGATTTTTCAGTGAGTCTTCAAGTAGCTTTTCTGTGTGAACTGGCACCCCATAGAAACTGGAATTGCCAACAATATATGAAAGAACTGCGCCTTTATTCAGGCTTTTTCGCAAATTTTGAAAGTGAAGGTGCATATCATGGAAATATTTCCAGACATAGTTCGCCATCAGTAAGGCATTCTTTTCCTTTGTTTCCAAAATTTGCAACACAACGGGGTTCAATGATTTTGGAAGTTCAAGTCCATTCGATTTCCAATCTTGAAGCCTACTGGTTGCAACCCCCCATGTTCCACCAATCGCTTTCCAATCCAATTCACCGGCTTCTCGAGCCGAATCGAGAAATTTTGTCCAGTACATATAAGGACGAAGTTCACGAATATAACTGATGCGGTTTGGATAGGGCGGAGAAGTGATAACATAAGAATACTTCACGTCATCGATTGAAATGGGTTTTCTTGAATCCTCAAAATGCACCGATGCTGAGCCAGTAAGGTCTTTGCTGGCACTTTCGACTATTGCGTTTAATATTTTTTTGTATAAGACTTCAATCTGTTCAATTTCATAAGTTGTCACTTTGTCGTGGAAAGACATGGATACATGGTTGAATGCCGCCGCAGAAGTTTCAATGACCAAGCGACAAAACGCTATCCATGCAAGGTTCGCAACGCAGTCTGTTCTGGGTTCTCCAAACTGAATCACAAGAGCTTTGCGGAGTGCCGCAAGTACTTTCAAAGTATGTTGGCACCACCACCGCGTAATATTGTGTATTTCAGGTATCCAATTATCTTTGTTTGCAATATTCCTACAATTCACAAGGACTTTATCATTTTCAGTTTTTAGTCTTTCCAGTTCAGCTTTTGAATAGTTCCGGCATTTGGCATTTCCAAGCCAAATGAGAAATGGGTTTATATCGAGACAATGTGCAGATAATCCCTGTTCAGCAGCTACCAAACCGCTTGTCGCTGTACCAGAAAACGGGTCGAGAATAAAGGAGTCTTTTGGAACGTTATCAATGATCTCCTTTACCAGTTTGACTGAATAGGCGGGTGTCAAACGCAGCCATCCATGTCTGCCAAGTTGTTTATTGTATTTGAAGGTATAGTCTGACCGTTGCCCAAATTTCATGTCCATTATTCAGCACTCCGTAGCGTTTCAAGTACATCGTGAATTTCTGTTTTTATCGTCGTTGTATGGCGTTTGAAGAAACCCGCTAAGTCATACCCCAAAATCTGTTCACAGAACGCATATAAGGATGTATTATTGTTATCACTGATAGTACCGATGAGTATTCCGCAGCGATTATTCCGGTATCTCAAAACAATATCCGTATCAATTTGTGAAGAAAAAACTGCAAACACAGGTAGGTAATTGTTTGCCCATGCCACCGTTGCGTTATCAATATCCGCATTTTGACGCTTAGAATCCTTGCTCTTGTACCCTTGACGGATTTCAAAAACAATACCGTTGGTTGGCTCGGAAACTTCACTCAGTTCCACGCAATAATTTTTAATCCATTGCTTAACGTTGGTCAGTACTGTTTGATTCTCAATTTTTGAAAGTTCCAACCTGCCATCCAAAGATAACTTTTTGGCTCTACCGGAGAGCGTTTGGGTGGTGTAAGACCATGTAGCAAATTCGGCATTTGTGTAGCCTGTCGCGTCGATAAGTACTGCGCGGAATAGTCTTTCACAGCCAATACCTATCTGGCGATATACAGAAGTCATACCACCTGCTGCCCGATGGGCAGCATACATCAGGTCTGTGTCGAGACCGACCCATGAATAGAAGGGGTCGGAACCATAAAGTGTTTTGAATTCACTCAGGGAAAATCCCTGCTTTTTGTTTCCATGACCAAATTTAGGGCGGTAGCTTTTGCTTTGCCTAACTGGTGCCAAAAAGGTTTCGAGATACTGATTTTCGTTTACCTTCACGTTGCCCTCTATTTTCTCCGCTATCGTGAGAATCAAGTCGTAGGTAGTGCGATCATTGCCACACCCAGCTTCTGTACCGTGCTGGGGCCGACACCCTTGAGTTCCTGCAGTTCCTCGATAGATGAGAAAGCCCGTTTTACTCTCCGTTTCACAATCTGCTTTGCAATGGAGTTGGTCATCCCCGGCACTGACAGCATTTCTTCTATTGAGGCACTATTGATATTAAGTTTGCCTTTTTCTTTGAGTGCTTTGAAGACACTCTCAGGTGTGAAGTCAAGAATGTCTCCAATGGTGAGATAGGTGTAAAGAACAGTTCTTACGGCTTCCTCGTGATTTACAACAGAGTGTACGCCTTTGGAAGTCTTCTTATTTACCTCCTCAATGAAGGATCCCAGATAGCCTATGTGGGCTTTCGCGAGGTCTTTGTC
Organism: Gemmatimonadota bacterium; assembly: GCA_028874765.1. Lineage (GTDB taxonomy): Bacteria > Latescibacterota > UBA2968 > UBA2968 > UBA2968 > VXRD01. Next base: position 24,123 of record JAPPIE010000064.1, on the reverse strand, counting down.
GGAACTCGAGGCTATATTTTCGTCCAGAAACGCCCTAATGCGGTTAATGTACTGTTGGTCTCCGATCTCCCGACCTGCAACCTTTCCGTTTTTTGGAGGATATATCACGTCCGCAACTGCCTTGATGATTCTCCGGCAGGACGTCAGCGCGAGTGACCAATCTTCTCGGCCGCCTGAGAGTCTTTCGTATGCCGTCATGAATTGCTCTATGGTCTCTGGACAGATATCTAACAGCAGGTTATCGACCCTCTCTCTTATCAGATCAAAGTATTGTCGTGGAATCTCGCCGAAAGCAAGACTGGCATAGAGTCGATTGGCGTGGATAGCGGCCGCATTTGCAGTAGCGGAGATCACTCTCCTTAGATTTTGCTGGTAGTGAGTCCCATCGTTGCCTCGTTTCTCTTTCTGAATCTGGTTAAGGATATCTTCGATAAACTCAATGCTGGAGACATTACCACCTGCCTCGCTTAGTCTTGGCAGCAGCTCTTCTGCGGTGAAAGGTATCTTGTGCTCATCGAGTTTGTCACATAATCGGGATGCATAGACCTGGATGTCTTCGTTCTTACCATTGCTTATCAAATGCTCTAACTTCCCCAGTTGAAAATCGCACCAGGCGGCAAGGGCCTTATTGTCTATCAGGATGGCCGCAGTTTGCAGCTTGCGGACAGCAGTGCTTGTTGAGTTTGGTGATCGTGCATGCAGAGCGTCTATGGCCTCTTTCACAAGGTGTAAAGCCATTCCACTCTTGTCTCTGCGGTCTTCGGTAGTCGCATCTTTTTTCACTTTGATAAGCTCCTTTTGTGGTGCGAGAAAGATTGCCATAACAAATGTAGTTAGGAAATAAGGTCCTGTCAATTACGCGCTTGGGATGGTCCATTTTAATAATGGGCGGTTGACACATTTTGCCCGTTTGCTTACTCTTGTACAAAGCAGTTGGATTTTGGGGCATTTGCAAGCAGGAGGTTTTTGTGAAGCACGTTGTTTTCGGTATTTTGATCGCGACATGTTGCTTGTTTTTTGCTGAGGCCAGTTCTTCGGCGCGCAAGGCTGGTTTTGTGTTGCTGCGCGAGGGAGTTGGTGCGCGTGCTGCTGCGATGGGTGAAGCGCAGACCGCTGTGGTAGGTGAACAGACTGCTGCGTTTTGGAATCCGGCAGGTGTGGCGGCTATGCAGGGCAAACATTTTATTCTGGCACACCACCGATCGTTCCAGGGGATCAAGCAGGGGTATGGCGGCTGGGCTTATGGCAATGATAGGCGCGGTCTTGCGCTGAGTTTGGGCGTTTATGGGACTGGGGGATTGGAAGCGCGGCGAGAACCGACCGCGACGCCTGCGGGTACGTTTAGCGTTTACGATCTCAATGCGGGGTTGTCCTATGCGCAGAAGATAGGGGGGCGCATTTACATGGGGTTTTCGGTTCGGGCGTTGCATGAAAATATCGGGCCAGAGAGTGCGTGGGGGATGAGCGCGGATGGGGGTGCGTTATATCGTTTGTCTGAGAACTTGATGCTGGGGATGTCATATCGAAATTGGGGAAGAATGGCGCAGTTAGACCGGGTGCGCACCCCTTTGCCCCGGGTGTTTCGCGTGGGGGCTGCGTGGTTCTGGCGCACGTGGATAGCAACAGCCGATTTTCGCCTGCCAGCAGCGGGCAATAGCGGGGCAAATTTCGGTTTGGAATACGGGGTGATGGGCAGGTTGTTTTTGCGCGGTGGGATTCAAACCGGGCACGATACGCGTATGTTGTCGTTTGGATTGGGTATCACGCAGCGCAACTGGCGGGTGGATTACGCTTTTGTGCCTGCATCGCAGGGATTGGGCGATTCGCATCGCATTGCTGTGGGGATAAGGTGAGAGGTGAAAAGGATAAGGAGCGATTGTGTCAGACGATTTGAATGATAATCGGTATTTTCCCACGCGGACGGCCTTGTCCAGGAAGCTGGAGAATTTGAGATTGCATGTTGGGCTGTTTTTGGCAACTGTGTACACGACGACGGTCGCGGGGATGCCCATGTCTTCCAAATGGGCATCAATGCCCGATAACTGGCATATTTTGATTGATCCTCGCTATTTGGTCTATGGCTTGCCGTTTTCTGCGACGTTGCTGATCATTTTGGGCATACACGAGATGGGGCATTATGTGACTTCGCGCCGCTGGGGTGTGCGCGCCTCATTGCCCTATTTTATTCCCTTCCCTTCGTTTATTGGCACCCTGGGGGCAGTGATCAAATTGCGATCTCAAATTCCGAATCGACGGGCGCTTATCGATATTGGCGCATCTGGGCCTATTGCCGGGTTTGTGATGTCTGTGATCGCGTTGAGTGCTGGGCTGCACATGTCGGAAGTAATTGAGGTCCGAGATATACCGGAAGGCGCACTTACTCTGGGTGATTCTCTCTTATCGAGTTGGTTGGGCATAAGCGTTATCGGTGATCTGCCCGAGGGTTATGATGTGATGCTGCATCCGGTGGCTTTTGCGGGCTGGTTGGGGCTGTTTGTGACGGTGTTGAATTTGTTGCCGATGGGACAATTTGATGGCGGTCATATTGTCTATGCGATTTTTGGTGGGAAACACCGGTTAATTTCTCGGGCGACAATGGTGGGATTGGCATTGATGTGGTTATGTGCACCGCCTTACCACTGGTGGGATGCACAATCTATGTTCAGGGCCTGGTATGATTCCCGCTGGATCGGTTGGCTGGTGTGGTTGGGGTTGGCTGCGCTGATGGGACGGCATCATCCACCGCCTGTAAATCCCGATGTTGAATTGGATCCTGCACGGCGGTGGCTTGGGTACGCGTCGCTGGCTATTTTTGTATTGTGTTTTATTCCCGATCCGGTTCAGATTTATTGAGTCTGCAAAATGGCGAAACGTTTGTCAGAAAAAAGACCATTGGAAATGGCGCGTAAGCGGCGATCTTTTCGGTTATGGGTTGTACCCTGTGTTATAATAATTCTGATCGCCGGTGGATTGGCCGCCTATTTTTGGTTGCCGCGGTCGTATTTTTGGCGACTGTGGTCGTATTTTTGGCGACCACAGTCGGTCGAATATGCACTTCCCATCGAAGAGACACCAGGATGGAAAGCCGGTCCAGAAGACGTTCTTGCATTTGCCGATACAATGGTCGTGCAGGCAAAAGATGTTTTGATCGGGCTGGGGATTCCTCCTGAAGCGATTAAAAAGGTGCGTTTGTCCAAAGGCGAAGCGCGTTGGGAAGTGCAGTCGAAAGTGCCCGATGCTTTGCCACTATCTGTTTGCAATTTGTCTTTGACCCATCTGGCGCATCAATTGGGTGGGGTGGTAATTGAAGGTAGTGAGGATCGACAGGGCAATGTGTTGTGGCTTCGCGTGGGGTTGAATGATAGACAGACCAATTTGTTCCGGCTTGAGAAGAATGAAGAACTCGAGCGACTCGCGGGGCGTATTGCCATTGTGATCGATGATTTTGGATATCAGGATCGGAATTTAATTCTGTCTTTTTGTGAGTTGCCACAGCCGATTACATTTTCGATTTTTCCCGGCGAGAAGCATACGGCCTGGATAGCGCAGCAGGCTATTGAGAAAAATCACGGCGTGATGGTCCATTTGCCTATGGAGCCGATAGACTATCCAGCGCGCGATCCAGGTCCCAATGCAATTTTTTTGGATTACGCGCCGGAAAAGATCGCGGAGTTGACCCAAAATGCCCTCGCATCCGTACCCCATGCAACAGGGATGAACAATCACATGGGGTCTCGATTAACACAAAATTTTGTAGCGATGAAAGCAGTGTTAGGCGTTGTGGAAAAGTGGAATTTCTTTTTTATCGATAGTGTCACGTCACCCCAATCAGTGGCTTATGCAGTCGCGCGGGATATGGATATTCCCAGTGGTCGCAATGCGATGTTTTTGGATATTGTCGAAGATGAGGAAGTGGTGGCCAAGCGACTATACTGGCTCGCCGCTCGCGCACGGCATGAAGGTACGGTGATTGGTATTGGGCATGCAAAACCCAATACACTACAGGCATTGCAACGCATGTTACCCGAGTTGGCAGACCAGGGGTTTGTATTTGTGCTGGCTGAAGAAGCTGTGAAAGAATTAAAACTTAAAAATTAAGAATTAAGAATGGGGTATCCTGAACATCTTTTCATCCTGTAAATCCTGATCCTTGACGCATAAGAGGGGGGATGTTATATTGACCGCGATTGTTTTTAGCGATTGTTTTTAGCGTTTTTGGAGGTGCGTTATTGATGTTGATGGTTTCCGGTTTGAGGTGGTTGCTACCGATGCCGGAACACAAGCGCGTGCAGGGGTTCTCCACACGCCGCATGGGATTGTGGAAACCCCAGTTTTTATGCCGGTGGGTACACTCGGCACGGTTAAAACGCTTTCGCAGCAAGAGTTGCGAGATTTGGATGCGCGTATTATTCTGGGCAATACATACCATCTTTATTTGCGGCCGGGTATGGATCTGATGGCTGAGGCAGGTGGTTTGCACGAGTTTATGAACTGGGATCGGGCGATTTTGACGGATAGTGGCGGATTTCAAGTGCATAGTTTGGCAGATTTGAATAAAATTACCGAAGAAGGGGTGTTGTTTCAGTCGCATATTGATGGGTCAACGCATCTGTTTACGCCCGAGAAGGTGATTGAGATAGAGCATGTGCTCGGCGCAGATATTGCGATGATGTTTGATGAGTGTACGCCGTACCCCAGTTCGCGGGATTACGCACAGGCAGCGGGCGAGCGCACGGTGCGTTGGGCAAAGCAGTGTTTGGATGCTTATGATGAATATGGGCGAAAGAGTCTGGCGGGACACGCGCAGGCTTTGTTTGGCATTGTGCAGGGGAGTACGTATCGCGATTTGCGCGAGCGTTTTACCGAGGAAACAGTCTCGCTCAATTTCCCGGGTTACGCGATAGGGGGTACATGTGTGGGCGAGCCCAAAGAAGATACCTGGGAAGCGATTTCGACTGTGATATCTATTTTGCCCGCAGACCGTCCTCATTATATGATGGGCAGTGGAACGCCTGAAGATTTGATTCAGGGCGTGATGCGCGGTATTGATATGTTTGATTGCGTGATGCCAACGCGCAATGCGCGCAATGGGATGGTGTTTACACAACGCGGAAAATTATCCATTCGCGCGGCGCGCCATGCACGCGAGTTTGAACCGCTCGATTCGGAATGTGCGTGTTATACATGTCGAAATTATACGCGGGCGTACATTCGGCATTTGCATCATACGCGAGAGATTTTGGGGTTGCGGTTATCTACAATTCACAATGTGCATTTTTATTTAAATTTGATGCGGCAGATGAGGCAGGCAATTATCGAGGGTGAATTTGCACAATGGCAGAGAACCTTCTTAAATTTTTACAAAGGAAATGAAGATGGAGAAATTCAAGATTTGCGTTCGTGATCGTGTGGTGGCAGTATTCAAAAAGTGGGGGGCTGAGTTTCTTGTTGGGATGGTTTGTGTTTTGTTGTTTACGGGTAAAGTCTTTGCCTTTGGCGGTGGGCAACCTGCGCAGGAAGGTGCCGAAGCCCCCAATATGCTGGTGACTATGTTTCCGTTTATTTTGATGTTTGTGATTCTGTATCTTTTGATTATTCGTCCGCAACAGAAAAAACAAAAAGACCATCAAAGGATGGTTGATGAATTGAAAAAAGGTGACCGCGTTGTGACGTCGGGTGGGGTACATGGGACTATTACGGGGATTAAAGAGCAAGAGGGCGTTTTGGTTGTCCAGGTCGCCAAAGAGGTGCAGATTGAGGTGTCGCGAGGGTCTATTTCGAGAGTAGATGAGCGCAAGGCGAAGAAATAGTAGAAAGGTGAAAATTTGGCAATGAGGGTAGTGTTTATGGGCACGCCCGATTTTGCGGTGCCGTCGCTTTTGAGCGTGGCTCAAAGCGGTCATGATCTTGTGGGCGTGGTGACGCGACCAGATAGGCCACGCGGTCGGGGTCAGCAGATGCAACCAACTGATGTGAAGGCTGCGGTTGCGTCGCTGGGGTTGGATGTGCCGGTTTTGCAGCCCGAATCGCTCAGAGATGAGAATTTTCATGCGCAGTTGCAGGCTTTGGAACCAGATTTACTTGCGGTGGTGGCTTTTCTGATTTTGCCGCGTTCTGTGTTGGCGATTCCCAAATTGGGTTCTGTGAATGTTCATCCCTCTCTGTTGCCCAAATATCGCGGGGCAGCGCCTATTCAATGGGCAATTATCAATGGTGAGACCGAGACGGGTGTGACTATTTTTCAACTGTCGCCGCGCGTGGATGCTGGCGATATTTTAATTCAAAAAAAGGTGGCGATTGGGGACGATGAAACCGCGGGCGAACTGTATGAACGGTTGAAGGTGATGGGTGCTGAGTTGCTCATTCGGGCTATTGATGGCCTGGCAGATGGTTCTGTTATTCCCGTGCCACAGACGGATGAGGGCGTGAGTCGCGCTCCAAAATTAGAGAAAGAAGATGGCGAGATTGACTGGGCAAAAGGTGCTGGAGATATTCGCAATCTCATTCGGGGAACCAATCCCTTTCCGGGAGCGTTTACACTCTGGCAGAATAAATTACTGAAGGTTCACCGGGCAACGGTTGAGACGGAGATGGGAGAAGCGGGTACTGTGATTGGTGTAGATGGCAAACGCGGACTTATTGTGGGGACGGGCAAAGGGATTCTCGCGCTGGACGAGGTGCAACCGGCAGGTAAAAAGCGGATGTCTGGTGCTGATTTTGTGCGGGGATATCGCATTGCGGTTGGGGAGAGATTGGGGTAGGGCAGTGGATAGAACAAAGGAAAATACTGAATTGCAAGACTCTCTATTCGATTTTGCACAGCACACATACGAGATGGAGATTGAGCGCAAGGATAGAATCAATGCGAGCTTATCGTTTCCTGCTGGCATAGTGGCTCTTCTTGCTGGCGTAGTTGCCCTGTTTGCGGAGAAGGTTCCACAGAGTCTGCCTGGTTTTGCTGGTGCGATATTTGTTATCGCCGCAGGTAGCCTCCTCATCGCCATTGTGATAGCTATATACTTTCTGCTTCGTGCATACATCAAGTGGGATTACTACTACCTGAGCACGCCCTTAGAATGGAGAGAACAAGTTCATCAACTTGAAGATTACTACCAGCACAATGATAGGGAGAACATTCAAGAACTTATAGAGGTGGACATCAAGAGGAATCTTCTGGATCAGTACGAAGAGTCAGCCCATAAGAACTTTGAGAACAATCAAGAGAAGTTGTCTTATCTCAACAAAGCAAAAATCGCCATAACCTGTGGGTTGGTAGCACTTTTGATTTCGTCCGTACCTTACTATCTATTGACTCAAGGCGAGAAAACCCATCGAGTTCACGTAACAAATCTCAAGGAGATCAACATGACAAAGCAACAAGATAACTCTCAGCAGTCTTCTCAGAGCCGCAGGTCTGAGACTCAACATAGTGGTGAGGCTTCAGGACAAAATCATCATAAGCCTGCCGATCTTAAACCTCGTGTTCTTAGAGAAAACGATTCGTCTTTGAAGAACCGTTACAGAGATGCGACGAAATCCGATTAGGAATCACATCGGGGTCATGGGCCGACAACTGTTTCAGGAGGTGATGGTCATGCTGGAAGGTCTGATGGTGATGTTTGTGGGAATAGCTATTACGCTGTGGGCGCAGTTTAAGGTGAAGCGCACGTTTCGCAAATACGATGAATTTGTTGCGCAAAGCGGTGCGACTGCAGATCAGGTTGCGCGAGATATTTTACGTCGAGGTGGTTTGCCCGTGAGCGTGGAGCCTGTGCATGGGCATTTGACAGATCACTACGATCCGAGAGATCGCATGTTGCGTCTGTCTGAAAGTGTGTACGGGAATCGTTCCTTAGCCGCGATTGGTGTGGCTGCTCACGAAGCCGGGCATGCATTTCAACACGCACAGGGATATGTGCCCCTGTCGCTTCGGACGAGTCTGGTTCCGGTGGCTAATTTGGGATCGAAGGCAGCGTGGATTTTTCTAATTGCCGGGTTTATTTTTGCCAGTTTTGAACTCGTTTTTTTAGGTATTGTGTTCTTTTCGGCGGCTGTGATTTTCAGTATTGTTACTCTGCCGGTTGAATTTAATGCCAGCAGTCGGGCTATTCAGATTCTGGCAGATGGCGGATATTTGACGCCTGAGGAGATCCCCGCTTCGAGGAAGGTTTTGAATGCTGCTGCGCTGACTTATGTTGCATCGGCACTGGTGGCAATTTTGGAGTTGTTGCGCCTGTTGTGGATGGCTGGCTTTCTGGGTGGCTCGGATGAGTAGCTGATTGCTAATTTTGAGGGGGACTATATGTACGATGTAGTGACTTTTGGCGAGGCGATGATTCGGCTGTCTTCGCCAGAATACCGCCGATTGGAGAATGCGAGTAAACTCGATGTCGAGATCGGTGGGGGGGAATACAATGTCGCGGTCGGTTGCGCGCACTTGGGATTGAAGGCGGCGTGGGTGTCCCGGTTGGTCGATAATTGGACGGGGTGGATTATTCGCAATAAGGGGCGCGAGCACGGGGTGGATATGTCCAATATTTTGTGGACGGATTTTGATGGTGTGGGTCTCGAGCGCAATGGATTTTATCATATGGAAGTGGGGGTGGGGCCGCGTGCGAGTGCGGTGACGTATGACAGGGGCCATACCGCGATTATGAATATCAAACCCGGGATGGTGGATTGGGCATCTATTTTTGAAGGGAGTAAGTGGTTTCATGTCAGTGGGATTACGCCTGCGTTGTCCGAAGGCGCAGCAGAGGCTACAGTAGAGGCACTGGTAGCAGCCCGCGATGCAGGCGTGACTACGAGTTTTGATCTCAATTTCAGGTCCAAATTGTGGAGTGCAGAACAGGCACAGGAGACGATTGCAAAGTGTATTCCGCATGTGCAGGTGCTTATCGGCAATGAAGAGGATTTTGAAAAGACGATGGGGCTTAAAGCCGAGGGTACGTCGGGCGATTACGACGCGCTCGACCCTGAGAGCTATAAAGATGTCGCGCGCAAGGCTGTATCGCAATATCCCAATGTGACACTTGTGGGTACAACCCTGCGCGTTGCGAAGACCGGGTTGCTAAATGACTGGCGCACACTGCTTTACGATGGCAGTGAGTTTTATTTGTCGCGCATTTATGAAGATTTGGAGATGGTGGATCGCGTAGGAGGGGGCGATAATTTTTCAGCGGGTATTATTGCCGGGGTGCTCGAGGGCGAACCAGCTCAGGATATCGTGGATTTTGCAGGGGCTTATTCGGCTCTGGCACATACGTTCCCGGGCGATGTGAACTGGGCTACGCGCGCAGAAGCTGAGAGTGCAATGAAGGGTGAGAGCGCGCGGATTAGACGATAGAGTCCGGGATGAATGCGCCAATAACACAACGCCTCTCTCTATTTTGGAGAGAGGTTTAATTTTTCGGGGAGGAAAAATGGCAAGTACTGTGGATCGCATTATCGATTGCGGTGTGGTTGCCGTGTTGCGAGCGGATAATCCGTCGCAGTTGATGGATGTGTCAAAAGCACTGCGCGAAGGCGGTGTGGTGGCGATTGAGGTGACGATGACGGTGCCGGGTGCGCTGAAGGTGATTGAAGAAGCGTCGGCAAAGATGGAAGATACGATTATTGGGGTGGGGTCTGTGCTCGATCCAGAGACGGCGCGGGCAGCGATTCTATCCGGCGCAGAATACGTGGTGAGTCCCACTTTGAATACGGCGGTGATCGAGATGAGCAAGCGGTATGGCAAGGCCGTGATGCCCGCCGGGTTTACGCCTACGGAAATTTTGACGGCATGGCAAGCAGGGGCCGATGTGGTCAAGGTGTTTCCCGCTGGCGTGGGGGGACCGTCTTATTTTAAGGATATTCTGGGTCCTTTGCCACAGGTGAAGCTCATGCCCACGGGTGGGGTGGATGCCAATACAACGCCCGAGTTTATCAAAAATGGCGCAGTGGCTGTGGGGGCTGGTAGCGCGATGGTCGATAAGGTGGCTGTGGATAATAAAGACTGGGCATCTTTGACGGCAACGGCAAAATCTTTTGTCGATGCTGTGGCGCAGGCGCGAGCGGAAAAATGAGTTTGACGATTGGCATAGATTTGGGAGGCACCAATACGCGTGCGGGGCTTGTGACAGCGTCGGGTGAAATTGTGGGTAGGGCGCGGGGACCAACGCAATTGCATCTGGGCGCCGAAGGTGTGGTAAATGGCATTGCCGAATGTGCGCGTGCGGCTGCGCGAGATGGTGGGGTTTCACTGGCGGAAGTACAGGGTATAGGGGTTGGTGCGCCAGGTCCCTTAGATCCGTTTGAAGGTGTGATTATATCGCCCGAGAATTTGCAGTGTATGCACGGTGTGCGATTAAAGGATCGCCTGGAGGTATTGCTCGGTCTGGGCGTGGTGGTAGATAATGATGCAAATTTGGCGGCTTATGGCGAGCAATGGTTGGGGGCTGGTCGAGGTATTGATCACTTTTTGTGCGTGACTCTGGGTACGGGAGTTGGCGGTGGATGGATTAGCGAGGGGAGGGTTATGCACGGGTTTAATGGCAATGCGGCCGAGGTGGGGCATATTACAGTGGATCACAATGGGCCGCGCTGTCCGTGTGGCAATTTTGGGTGTTTGGAGATGTATGCATCGGCTACGGCGATGGTGCGCCGCACGCTGGAGAGACTTGAAGGGGAAAAGCCGGAGACGTCTTTGAAAGCCGAGGGTTTGACCACACAGGTTATTTTTGAGGCGGCAGAGGCGGGTGATGATTTTGCGATGGAGATGTTTGAGGAGACGGGGTTTTTCCTCGGTGTGGGGCTGGTGAGTCTGGTGAATGTATTGAATGTGGATCGCGTTGCGCTAACGGGCGGATTGGCGCAGGCGGGTGATTGGATTTTTGATCCGGCAATGCGAACTTTTTGGGATCGCGGTACTGTTGGTGTAAAAGAACATGTGCAGATTGTTTCTGCTGAATTGGGCGATGATGCGGGGATTTTAGGCGCGGCCAGACACGCGCAGAGGAATTAAAAATTAAAAATTAAAAATTGAGAATTATGGGGATGAGCAGGCGCAAGCAGGCAGTTGGACACCGTTCCTTAATTCTTATTTCCCAATGAACTGGCTGTAATTCCTAATTCCTAATTCCTAATTCCTAATGAACTGGTCTGAACTGCGACCAGTTGTACATCACTCCCTAATTCTCTTGTTCCTTTTGCCACGCTTCATATTCTACCCGCGCTTCATCTGTCAGTGGATAATATTTCCGCAGGTCGCCACCTTCGGCGAGTTTCATTCGGCTAAAGACTTCCCATTCGGCGTGTTCGGTCGCTTTTTCTGCCAATTCAGGCGCGAGTTTAATCGGTACTACTACGGCGCCGTCGTCGTCGGCGATAATAATATCACCGGGCATTACAAGCGTGTCACCACACGCTATCGGGACGTTCACGGCGTGGGGGAAAATATTGGTTTGCGCGTGAAAATTGGGCGTTGTTCCTTTAAGCCATAAGCCGAGGTTCAATTCCCTGGCGTGGGGAAAATCGCGAATACAGCCATCGACAATTGCACCTTGACCTCCCTGACCGCAAAAATAGGTCAGCATCATCTCGCCAAAAACGCCACTGCTCATGTCGCCCCGAGCATCGACTACGACCACATCGCCCGGTTGCGTGTGATATAGCACATGACGATGCAATTGTCTTTCCGGTCCTTGATATTCTCCCGATGAATGCAGATCTTCTCGTTTGGGCATAAATTGTAGCGTCAGCGCTGGACCACAAATAGATTTGCCCGGTGTTCGGGGAAGGGGTCCCAAAATTTGGGCATTGCGGATGCCCAGCTTAGATAATTCTCCACTTGCTGTAGCACTGCCAATATGTGATAACGCATCAATTAATGACCTGGATGGGCGTTCTATATCCGGTGTTTGAATGGGTTCTAAACTCATCTATAGCTCCTGTTGTGATTGGTTTCACGTATCTTGTATGATCTTAAGATAAACAATGTCCGCAGGGATTCAACACTATTTTCTCATTTGGCAAGAATCCGATTGTACAGTATTTTTGAAGAACTGGTTCTGTCTGTTTTAAGATTTGACCTATTCTTAAGCCGTACGCGATACGGCTCATTATATTTTATTTTTTTACAGGAGGTCCCATGCTCGGTCTTATCGGACTTGGACTCGTCGGGTCCGCACTCGTTGAACGCTTTCGCGACAGAGGTTTAGAAATTGCGGGGTACGATATTGACCCCGAAAGAATAAAAGCGCATGAAGGCAACGGTTTTACGCCCTGCAAGTCGCCAGCCGATGTCGCCGATAAAGCGCGTCGAATTGTTCTTTCGCTTCCCGACTCTTATGTTGTCAACGATGTGGTTACAGGCACAAGGGGCATTTTGTCTGCGGCTTCTCCCGGCGCAATTATCGTGGATACTACCACAGCCGATCCTCAGATGTCAACTGCGCTTGCCAAACGTCTTGAAAGCAGAAGTATCCGCTTTCTCGATGCGACCATTCTCGGTTCCAGCAAGCAGGTGCGCGAATCAGATGTTCTCGTGATGGTTGGGGGCACGTTACCCGTTTTTGAACTGTGTACGGATATTTTTGAAGCTTTTTCTCTCAAGACCTTTCACATGGGGCCTTCGGGCAAAGGTGCCGAAGCCAAACTCATTGTCAATCTCGTGCTCGGTCTCAACCGTCTGGTATTGGCCGAGGGTCTCGTCCTCGCACAAAAAACAGGGGTGGATATCGATGTTTTGCTCGATGTTTTTAAGATGGGTGGCGCGTATTCTCGCGTGATGGATATTAAAGGTGAAAAAATGATTACCGGAGATTTTTCCACTCAGGCTGCATTGGATCAGCACTTAAAAGATGTAGAACTCATCCTCGACCTCGGCGCGCGCACGGAAACGCCGTTGCCCGTAACCGGGCTTCACGCCCAACTTTTGCGCACGGGTGTTGCGCTCGGTCTTGCAGAGCAGGACAATTCCGCTATTGTCGAAGTGTTGAGAAAAATGGCGGGAATTAAATAATTTTGATCGGAAAGGATATGTCCATGATCATTGATACGCATGTTCATTTTTACGATACGACGCGCCCCGGCGGCGTTCCCTGGCCGCCCGAAGACAATGCATTGCTCTATCGCCCCGTTTTGCCGCACCACTTTGTTGAACGCACTGAAAAGATGGGTGTAGCTGGGACGGTTGTGGTTGAAGCTAGCCAGCTCGTTGAAGACAATCAGTGGATTTTGGATCTCGCGGCAGATAATCCCTGTATTGTCGGATTTGTGGGTCGTCTGGATCCCCAGACCGAAGATTTTGAGAAGAATCTCGACCGCTTTTCAGCCAATCCACTCTATCGCGGGATTCGTCTGGGACTTCAGAGGGGTAGTTTGGAAGATCAAGATGCTCTTATGCCACAACTCCAAAAATTGGCTGACCGCGATTTGCAACTCGATTTGATGACGAATAGCAAACAGTTGCCCATCAATGCTGTTATTGCCGAGCAAATTCCCAGTCTGCGCATTGTTATTGACCATGTTGCACATGTGGAAGTGACGGGTGAAGCACCCGATCCCGAATGGGTGCAGGGTATTCAGACCATTGCTAAATATTCCAATGTGTATTGCAAGGTGTCTGGCATGGTTGAACGCGCAGCACAACAACCCGCCCCCGACGATCCGGCTTATTATGTGCCTACGCTCGATGTGTTATGGCATGCTTTTGGTGAAGACCGCCTGGTCTATGGCAGCAATTGGCTCGTGTGCGAACGCGCAGCACCCTATGAGACCGTGCTCAATATTGTCACCCATTATATTGAGAACAAGGGACCGGAGGCGATGGAGAAATTTTTCTGGAAGAATTCAAAAGCTGCGTATAAGTGGATTGAGAGATGAAAAACGCGAATCAACGAATCTGCGAGTCAATGTAGGGGCGGTGCCCCTGTGCCCGCCCGTTAGGTGGTGAGGCGGGGGTCTTAATACGTCGCTCCGGTGGAATCCACCATTGGCACGAATCTGACAGGTATAATGTGATTTTGTTGCAATTTGCCTTCCTGTTTGGTCAATAGCACGAGTTCTTGTGCGTCGCGTTTTCCAACCGGAATTACCATGCGTCCCCCTTCGGCGAGTTGATCTTGAAGGGGTTGGGGAATTTGCGTTGGTGAACACGTCACGATAATCGCATCAAAAGGCGCGTGTTCTGGCCATCCTTTGTACCCATCGCCAACTTTTACTTCGATGTTCTCATATCCCAATGTGTCGAGCAAGTTTGCGGCGCGCTTGCCCAGCACTTCTACTATTTCTATGGTATAGATGCTGTCACACAATTCGCCCAGAATCGCCGCCTGATATCCCGATCCCGTTCCGATTTCCAGCACTTTATCCGATTCCTTCAAATTCAGCACTTCGGTCATCAGCGCGACTATATAAGGCTGGGAAATGGTCTGTCCCTCGCCGATCGGCAATGGATGATCGCCGTACGATCGTGAAGCATAAGACTCGGGCACAAACCGGTGGCGTTCCACTTTTCGCATCGCTTTTAGGACAGCGGGGGCTTTAATTCCTCGGTTTTCAATCTGTGTCCTTACCATACGTTCTCGCAATCGCTCCATAAGGTCCTGTGCATGCGATGTAGAGAGCACCGCCACACCCACCAATAAGAGCAGTAAAGCATGTGCTGAAATGCTATTATTCAATATTTGCATCCTGCGCACTATGTACCTCCTGTATCATGTTTTTCTTCTGCCACTAAGCCCTTCCTTTCGCGGTCAGGTTACGACAAAAGTCGCTTTCACTTCCTCACTCTCTTTGTATCCTATTCGAATGGCTTTTGCGCGAATTGTGGTCTCGCCTTTTGGCAGAGGAATGGGATCGGTGTACAATCGCCAGTGTTCATCGCCTGCGAGTTGATACGCCATTGATGCGCCTTGTGTGCCGCAGTAAAATTGTACGATTATCGGGCCCTTGAAAGTTCCGCCTTCGGGCGCAGCTTCTCGGCCGGGGCTTTTTTCGCATATCGGCACGAAAACCGGTAATTCGGTTTGCGGCTGCTCTGTGCCCTGCCACATGCGAAATACCATCTGATCTTCGGGTACATCGCCCCATACGTCGTATTTTTCGCGCCAGTCGTCCAGTGCCCCGCGCAAGCGGTTCAATGTTTCGGCGTGTGTGGGGTCGTCTGCGAGATTGTTTGTTTCAAATGGATCGTTTTCCGTGTCGTATAATTCTTCTACTGGGCGTTTTTGAAACATCACGTTTTGTACACCTTCCAATTCGCCCGCGAGATGGAGTCGCCACATTTCCTGCAATGCCGGGTGGCGATTGCGATAGGGGATCCACAATAAATATGGGTTTTCCGTCATGTAATTTCGTATGTATTTGAATTGCTTATCCCGCACGGCGCGCATCATGTCATAAGATTCGTCGTAACGGTCCCGCGTTGCAAATATGTAATCCCGGTCTTTTTCCTGTGGTCCCACAAAGGGTTGGCCCTGGAGATGAGCCGGGATTTGCACGCCAGCGAGTGATAGTACGGTTGGACCCAGGTCGATCATGCTGACCAATCGATCATTGACGCTACCGGGTTCCAATTCGCCCGGCCAGCGCACGATGCACGGTATGCGAATGCCCGCATCATAGGGCCAGCGTTTGGCTCGGGGCAGTCCTTCGCCGTGATCGCTCCAGATAAATACTATTGTGTTGTCTGCCAATCCATCGTCTTCCAATTGTTGCAACATCTCGCCAACCCATGTATCATTGTCGGCGATGTTGTCGTAATGCCGCGCCAATGCCAGCCTCGCTTTGGGTGTGTTGGGGATATAGGGCGGTAGTGTGACTGAATCTGGATCGGTTTCTACTTCTGGGCGTTTCTCAGGCCACATGCCGCTTTCGTGCGTTACGGTGCGATTAAATACTGCAAAAAAGGGCGCGCCATCGGGACGGTTGCGCCAGTGGGCTTGCGCGCTCAATTCATCCCATGCAGTAATTGGCGGGGCAAATTGATAGTCGGTTTTTGTGTTGTTCGTGCAGTAATACCCGGCCATCCGCAAGTATTCTGGAAAACATTTGACATAATGTGGGGGTACTGCGTCGTAGGGCGTGGGCATATTCGGCGCGTGTGCATTGGTGTGGCGCGTGCGCATGTGTTGCGCGCCAATGGCCGTTTGATACATGCCCGTGATAATTGCCGCACGGCTCGGCGCGCATACGCCCGCCGTTGAAAATGCATTGGGATACCGACATCCCTCGGATGCCAGTTTGTCGAGATTTGGCGTGCGCGCTACGTCATCGCCATAACACCCAAATCGCGGGCTTGTGTCTTCTAAGGATAACCACAGGATATTCGGTCTTTCACTCATTTTCCTTCCTTTGTAGGGGTTACATATTGGATTCTGATTCTATTATGCACAATCTTTATATGGCAGGCAATCATTGTTTGTTTTGCCTCAGGGTGTGAATATTGTATTTTGCCTATAACTGCGAACAAAGGAGTACGCTATGGCGATTGAAGTTCGAGGTAGGGTGATGGAAGATCTGTCTGGACGCGGTCTGGGCGGCGTTTTGGTCTCCAATGGAGAGCAGATCGTGCAGACGGATGAGGAGGGTCGGTACGCGCTTGCGGTGGAGCCGGAGACGCATCGGTTCGTATTTGTGACCGTTCCGGATGGTTTTCGAGCGACATCGGAGTTTTACTCTTCTACGCGGAACTGGATCGACGCGCAAGATGGGGTGGATTTTGGGCTTGAGCCTGCACCTGAGCGGGCTGTAAGGCAGTTTACACTTGTGCAGATTACCGATACACATGTTGTGACAGAGGGGGAGATGCTGACGTCCGGAGAGGTTCTCGCCGAGGCACTACAGCAACTTGTCCGGGAAGCCGCTCCGGATATGATTGTGGTGAGCGGAGATCTCACGAACAGGGGGGAGTTTGCAGAGTTGTACCGTTTTCGAGAGGCACAGGAGACGGTTTCAACGCCGATATTCCCGCTGTTCGGGGGGCACGATGGGAATGAGGAACGCCACGAGGGGGTCTCACAGGGGGGTAATACGTTTACCCGGCATTTCGAAGCGGTGCTCGGTCCCTCGTATTATAGCTTTGATTGGGGGGGGCGCCATTTTGCGTTTTATCCCAATGAGCAGTCGTTTTTTTCACCTGAAGACCAGGAGCGAAAGGAGGTGTGGTTCTGGGCGGATTTGGCACTACAGCCTGCGGATCGGGAGATCGTGGTGGTGGTTCACACGCCTCCGCCGGTTTCGTTTCTGGAGGCGTTGAGCCGGTATAATGTCCGCTTGGTGTTGCACGGACACTGGCATTCCAGCAAGGTGTTTTCTTACAAAGAGATGGTTGTGGCCGCAACTCCGTCGTTCTGTTTTGGTGGGATTGATACGTCGCCGAGGGGCTACCGCGTCGCGCGGTTCGGAGAAGAAGGGGCGGAATTGGAACTCTGCGCGCACAAATCCACTGGCGTCTCGTTGCCTTCCGAGGATACGCCGGTGGAGGTATCGTTGGACGAAATAGGGTTGCGCTTTCGATGGGAGCAGCAACTTCCGGGGGGATTGCACCGGGCAGCACCCGTGCAGGCGGGAGGTCGGCTGCTGTTGAGCCTGCG
Source organism: Gemmatimonadota bacterium (assembly GCA_028874765.1). Taxonomy (GTDB): domain Bacteria; phylum Latescibacterota; class UBA2968; order UBA2968; family UBA2968; genus VXRD01. The sequence goes on along the minus strand of JAPPIE010000064.1, from coordinate 6,547 downwards.
GGACGAGGGTTATCCCGGACACGACGGGATCTGTTGTATTGAGGTGGGCAGTGGAGATCTGGTGTGGCATGCACGCACGGATGCAACGGTGAAAAACAGTGTGGCTGTAGATGATGGCATCTGCGCGGCTGTGTCGGTTACCGGGCGGGTGCATGCGCTGGAGCAGACGTCGGGCCGCCTGCTGTGGCATGCGAATCTGCCCGGGTATCCCGACCGCTGGATTTACATGTCTCCGGTTATTGCAGATGGGGCGTTGTACGCAGGGGCAAAGGCCGGTTACGCGGCTTTTGATCTCAAAACGGGAGAGCAGCAGTGGTATGTACCTGTTGAAGACAGCGATAACTGGGCGTGCTACGCAAGTCCCCAGGTTTATGAGAATCTGCTTCTCTTGTTCGTGCAGCGGCGGGGGCTGATGGCTCTGGACCGGCAAAGCGGGGATGTGGTGTGGGAACAGCAGATGGGGGTTGAGTATCCATATCCAATGCCGATTGTGTCTGGAGACCTGCTGGTAAGTGGGGGAGACTCGTCGCATTTAACCGCGTTACGGGCGATTTCGGGGGAGGTCGTGTGGGACAAGCCGATTCTCCCGTCCAGTTATCCGACTGGACTGCTCGTGCGGGATGGCTTGATCTACGCCACTACACCGGAGGGAGAGGCCCTCTGTTTTGATTTCAATTCCGGGGTTCTGCTGTGGCGGTTCCAGACGGGGGATGATCTGCTGGATATGGTTCCCTATCGCAGAGGCGTGCGGAGTATTTTAGCTGCGCCGATCATTTTTGAGGACTGTCTTCTAATTTGTGGATGTGATGGGTGTTTGTACGCTTTAGATGCCGCTTCCGGCGAATGCCGGGGACGTGCGGCGTTTGGGTCTCCAATTACAGCACCTCCCTGTGTGGTGGAAGAAGGCTTGTTTGTAGGGACGTACGATGGACGAATTTTCTGTTTTGAAAGGTTGGAGGATCTGATCTGATGGGAAAATACTCTTTGTTCATCGGGTCACACGCCGGATAGATCGCTGAACAGAAGGGAACAATATGCTGATTGGATATGTGAGCGATGAACGATATGTAGCAGTGCCGGAGGTGCTGCTGGAGTTTGAAGGCGAAGCGGGGTCATTTGAGGCGCGTTCACGGGCGACCGGAGCGGTTTATGCGGATTTGCCTTCCGGCAAGTATAGCGTGACACTTTACAAGCCGGGTTATGGCTTTAAGACAGTACCGATTGAGATACCGACTAAAGCTCCCTATCCGTTCCGACTGTTGACCGATGGGTTGCTGGGATATATGTGGCCAAAGTGGGTACAGTCCGGACAGCCGTCAGAGTTCAGGGTACACGCGGTGGAGGCGTACAAGCTGTCGCTGTGGCGGTATGGGTGGCAGAAAGAGATGGTGCGTCCAATTGGATGGTACGATGAACACGGCCCCCGGGCGACGATGCAAATTACGCCGGATGGGGATTATACGCAGAGGGGCATTCAATGGAATGCGCAGGGTTATACCAGCCCGACACACAAGCAATATATAACAGCTCCCGAACGGTCGGGATTGTATTATTTGCACGCAAAAACAGAGTCGGGTGTGTTTTTTTCGTTTCCGTGGATTGTCGCACCGGCAAAGCCGAGTGCCGATATTGCAGTGCTGGCGTCGAATATAAACTGGAATGCGTATAATAATTTTGGAGGGCGCAGCAATTATATCCACGCGGAGAAATTTCCTCCCAGGCCCACCGTGAATGCGCGATTTGATCTCAAGCGATATACGGATCCCAGGCATTTGCTTTTTACTTCAAAGGAATATGCACCGCTGTCGTTCGATCGGCCTGAGCCGATCAATTTTATTGCAGAGGAGGATCGGATTACCGATCCGATTGAAGGGCGGTCCAACTGCCATGTGGCCCCGGCTGAATGGCGGTTGCTGGGGTGGCTGGAGCGGGAGGGATATGGATACGATTTTTATGCAGAGACGCAGTTCCATTCCGGGGTATTGAATTTGGACGATTACCGGGTGTTGATCATCAGCACGCATCCGGAGTATTGGTCTGCGGATATGTACTACAAGCTGAAGTCCTGGGTGTTTGAGCGAGGCGGCAAGCTGATGTATCTGGGTGGAAATGGCCTGAATTGCGAGGTGGTGTTTACGGACGAATATACGATGGTGGTGCGAAATGGAGATAAAGGCGGGGGGTTTAGCCATCTACAGAAGTTGGGATTGGAGAGTCGATTCCATCTGTTTCACGAGTCAGAGGCGAATCTCTTAGGTGTAACCTGTTCGGAGACGGGTATTATGACTGGAGCGCCTTATCGGGTGGTGGATGGGGCACACGGTTTCTTTGAAGGGACGGGGCTGAAGACGGGAGATATTTTTGGAGAGAAGTGTCTGCATATGCGGTGTCCGGGCGGTGCATCTGGACACGAAACAGATAAGATGACAGAGAGTTCGCCAAAAAACACACAACTGCTGGCCAAAGGCTTAAATCCCGATGAGGGAGGCGCGGAGATCGTGTATCACCGCACCGAGAGCGGGGGAGAGGTGTTTTCGGTGGGGTCGATCAATTATCCCAGTTCTCTTCCGGTGGATGAGTCGATTTCGATGATTACAAAGAATGTGCTGGATCGCTTTTTGGGTTGATCCCCTGATTAATACTGCCAGTATTTTTTGACGTGCTCGGGTATGGATGTCTCCGGGATTTGCTTCCGGCTTTTTCGAACTTCCTGAATACGCTCTTTAATCGGCGCATTTCCCTTTTTTCGAGATGTGTACAAACCGGTGATATATCGGCGCAACCGATGGATGGGCACTACGCCGTGCCAGACCTCTGGTACGCGAAAGACGACGCTGCCCGCCTTTAGTTCGATCGGCATGTAGTCACCTGATTGGATGTCTTCTTTTGTGGGCAGTATTCGGCCCGGGTCGCACGCAGATGCAAAATGGTACAGATGCGTGCCCGGCACGTGGGTCAACGCTCCGGAATTGACGTCGATATCGTCCAGGTAAATCATCGTTGCCACCCACTGAAAGGGTGTGGCGAGTTCCGTCGGGCTGCCGTCTGAGTGCCGTCCCACGCCTTTGTGTCCCGGTGTGTACCGGTTGGTTTTCATTTGCAAGAGAAAAGGCTGCGGTTCATCCAGAATGGTCGATACGATTCCCAGAATGCGAGGATGGGAAAATAAGCTGCCCAGAGTGGGGTAATTTAACAGCGGTTCATTTCGCAGACTGTCCCGGCTGCCGGGTTCACCCGGTCCCATATCCAAATCCAGGTACGCCTGTTCTAACTCCCGGCGGATTGTATCCAGCTCATCTTGTGAGAGCAAGTTGTGCAAGACGCCTACGCCGTTCTTCCATGCGGCTTCAACAGCCGCTTTATCTCCCACGTCCATTTCCGCCTCCTGTTCAAGTTTTTTATTTTTACCTTGTTCTTCATTCCATGATGTTACATATTTGTGCATTCATCAAGTAAAAAGCGTTGCCAATTCTATCCAATTTTTAAAATGTCACGTCCGATAATCGGTATTACGACCAGCTTTCTTTCAAAGAGTAAACAGCAATCGCTAAATCACGAGTATGTGATTGCGGTAGAACGCGCGGGTGGTTGTCCTCTTATTCTGCCTATGACAGAGGAACAGGAAACGCTCGCGCCGCTGTTCGCCCTGCTCAACGGCCTGATTATTACTGGCGGTCCCGGCATTACGCAAGGTCTGGTTGGCAAGTTGCCCAAAGACCTGCCCGCGGTTGCGCCCACGCGCTATGAAAATGATATTCGCGCTTTTGAATACGCGCAAAAAAAACAGATGCCCGTTTTGGGCATCTGCTATGGCATGCAATTTATCAACGCTCAATTTGGCGGCACAATCTATGCCGATATTCAAATACAATGCGATGTCGATCCGCATTCACCCGGGCGCACTGAAGATCCTGTTTATCATACAGTTTCGATCAATCCCAATTCCCATCTCTCGTCCATTCTGGGCAAGACCGAATGTACGACCAATAGCTTTCACCTGCAAGGACTCGAGACGGTTGACGAAGAACTCAATATAAGTGCCCGCAGTGAGGATCGAGTTATAGAGGGTATCGAAACGCCAGATGGTCGCATTATTGGCGTGCAATTTCACCCCGAGAAAATGCCCGCTACGGTCTTCGATCGCATCTTTGACCACTTGCTCACACGAGCAGATCAAGTCTCAAAAAAATGAAAAATGAGAATAGTAAATATCCTCGCGATGGCTCTTGTTTTTTCGTTTATAGCCAATTCGAATAATTCTGCCCAGGCCGTTGACATCGTCTATCTGAAAGATGGATCAAGATTTATCGGCACGATTATCGAGAATATACCAGATCAAAAAGTCGTAATACGCCAGATGGATGGGTACAGTGAACGCGTTTTTACTTATGACAAAATTGAGCGTATAGAAAGTATCTCTCTCAAAGATTTATCATATCGAGAAATGGGCGTAAATATTGGTACACCTGCGTTAATTAATCTCGCCATCGGTCAGTGGAATGGTCCCGTTAATTTTCGTTTGTCGGGCATGTTCTATGGCAACTGGGCTCAAGGTATTCAGCTTAATGTCGGATATCTCCTATCGGAAAACCCCAGAAGGCGCCATAGTTTGGGCATCATTGGAGGTATATGGTTATGGGAGAACTCTGAAGGTATCCTGATCGTTCCACGCGACGGCGTGGGGTATGTGGGGAATGTGAAAACCCGAGATGAATGGAAATACATAGGGTTGGCTTATAACCTGCACTGGGGTAAATTTTTCACTGAAATAGGTCTGACGATAGGACAAGGCACGTACCAAAATCCTCAGATATCCTTTCAGATAGGTTATATGCACAGATTTTTGCCCTGGTCTTTTTAATAAAAAATAAAAACGTTTGGTGTAAGCATTCTAATAAAAGTAGAAAGAATTCAAACAGAATAACCATTTGATTTTAAAGACTATATAAATAATAGCCCACCGGTCTTTTTGGTGGGCTATTATTATCTAAATCTTTTTTTTACGCCATAACAAGCTCAGATTGAGATTGCCAGAGTGTGGTAATCTGCTCGGTAATTGCGCGAATGAGAGATTCTCCAGCGCGTGATTTGAGATAGGCAAAATTGAGGTCGCAAAAGAAAGATTCTGTTTCCCTTATGGCAATTTGGTCAGACTTTTCTGCAAGACATTTTTCAATGACCGACATGCCAATACCTCCCTTGATCAATTCCAATCGGGTAGCATCGTCGCTAATAGACATAACCTTATTACACGTAAGTCCACGTTCGGCAAACATATTGTCTGCGATAGCTTGAAATGGACAGTAATAGGGATCGCATATCCAGGGCAGGGCTGCCAGAGACTCCCAGGTCGCACTTTCGATCTGATCTGCCCAACGCACGGGACCAGCAATGGCGAGTTCGGTCTTCAATAGGCCGCGCGTTTCAACTGTATCAGATATGGGATCGCCATAAATATAGCCAACATCTAAAGTGCGGTCTTCCAGTGCTTCTGTGATGCGTTGGGTGACTGAAGAAATAAATTCAAATGTCATCTGTGGATATTTTACATTTGTATTTTTAACAAGCCTTGAAATTTGAAGCCATTCGGGTGGCATGTTAATGCCAAATCGCACACATCCTGAAGGCTGATCGCAAAATGCCCGGGCGCTGCGTGTAAAATCTTCTAGAGTGCAAAGTGCGTTTTCAGCTTTTTGTTTCAGAAATTCGCCAGCCTGGGTAAGGTGCATGCCCCTCGGTGTGCGAATAAACAGTTCGATATTGAATTCCTCTTCGAGTGCTTTGATGTGTGCACTGACCGAGGAAGGTGAGATAAACAATTTTTGTGCGGCACGGGTGAGGTTTTGCTCGCTGGCAACCGCGATAAATGTGCGTAAATGATAAAGTTCCATTTGCGTTCGGAATTTCTGAATGAAGGATTTGGAAAGTGCAAATAGCCGAAAAAATGGATTTTGATTATAATATAAAAATAACACGATGTGCGCTTCTTTAATTTTTTATATCATTCCTGGAGGTTGCAATGACAGCTTTTTCCCGCGTTTGTGAAACACCACCAGCTTCTCCTGATAAGATACAAGAATACTTCTCATATAAATTGCGATGTGAGACCGACCCATTTGATGTGAATGCGGATATGGAAAACGGAATCGATAGTTTCGCGCTTATTGATGTGCGCAGTAAAGAAGACTATCTCAACGGTCACGCTGCCGGGGCTATTCACATTGATCACAATGATATGACCGAAACGCGAATGGCTGAGTTTCCCAAAGACCGATTGCTCGTGGTGTACTGCTGGGGACCGGGGTGTAACGGCGCGACAAAAGCTGCTGTAAAATTGAGTGCCTTAGGGTTTTCCGTAAAAGAAATGATCGGCGGGATTACCTATTGGAAAGAGGAGGGATATCCAATAATATCAGGTGTGATGTAAAAATAAAAAAACCAGACACTGCATTGTGTCTGGTTTTTTATCGGACTTATTCGCGCTATTGACCGGGATAATCGTCAAAGTCTCGTGCGAGATCATCGCTGATCACTTCGGACGCGTACA